>JAJZAC010000026.1 GCA_021799615.1 Actinomycetes bacterium | reverse complement strand
GGGTGGCGCTGCACAGCGTGGTCGAGCCGACGGTGAAGACGACGGTGCCCGTGGGGGTGCCGCCCGAGCCCGACACGGTGGCCGAGTAGGTGACCGAGGTGCCGTAGGCGGCAGAGGTGGGGGTGGTCGACATGCTGACCGTCGGGATGGCCTGGGTCACCGTGAGCGTGGCGGTGGCCGTCCCCCCGGAGGCGAAGTCGGTGTCGCCCCCGTAGGTGGCGGTCACGGTGTCGGTGCCGAGCGGGGCGGTGGCGGCGTTACAGCTCCCGGTGCCGCCCGTGAGGGTGGCGGTGCACATGGTCGTCCCGCCGATGGTGAAGACGACGCCGCCCGTGGGGGTGCCGGCCGTGGAGGACACGGTGGCCGAGTAGGTGACCGAGGTGCCGTAGGCGGCAGACGTCGGGCTGGTCGACATGCTGACCGTCGGGGTGGCCTGGGAGATGGCGAGGGTGGTCGTCCCCGACGAGCTCCCGAAGTTCGTATCCCCGCCGTAGGTGGCGGTGACGGTGTCGGTGCCGACGGGAGCGTTCGATGCCTTGCAGCTCGCTGATCCTCCCGACAGGGTGGCGCTGCACAGCGTGGTCGAACCGATGGCGAAGGTGACAGTCCCCGTGGGGGTGCCGCCCGAGCCCGACACGTTGGCCGAGTAGGTGACCGAGGTGCCGTAGGTGGTGGAGCCGGGGTTGACCGACGGCGTGGTCGTGGTCGCCGCCGATCCGACCGCCAGCGTCGTGGTGCCGGACGACGGATCGAAGCTGGTGTCACCGGCGTAGGTGGCGGTCACCGTGTCCGACCCGGCCGGCGCGTTGGTGGCCGTGCACGAACCTGTCGCCGTGCTGCCCGTGGCATTGGCCAGGGCGGCCGTACACAGGGACGTGGTGCCCACGGTGAAGGCAACCGTCCCGGTCGGCGTCGCGGTCCCGCTCCCGCTCCCGGGCGTGACCGTCGCCGTGTAGGTCACGGTCGCCCCAGCGGCCACCGTTGCCGGGTTCGCCGAGGCGGTCGTGGTCGTCGTCGTACCGGTCACGGTCAACGTGGTCGTCCCCGCCGACCCGGCGAAACTGGTGTCTCCCGAGTACGACCCGGTCACCGTGTCGTTGCCCGCCGGCGCGCCGGTGCCGCTGCATACGCCACTGGCCGTCCCTCCCGAGGCCGGCGCCAGGTTCGCCGAGCACACCACCGTGGACCCGACGGCGAAGTTCACCGTGCCGGTCGGGACGGTGGTACCACTGGCGGGCGTCACCGTCGCCGAGTAGGTGACGGCGCTTCCACCTGGCGCGGTCGACGGGCTCACGGTGACGGCGGTCGTGGTGGCGATGCCGGTGACGGACAGCGTGGTCGACCCCTGCGACGGGCCGAACGACGTCGTGCCGCTGTAGCTCCCGATGATGTCGTCCGTTCCCACCGGTGCCGCGGCCGACGTGCACGTTCCGGCGGCGGACACCCCCGACCCGGTGGAAAGGGTCACGGTGCACAGCGATGACGTGCCGGTGGAGATCTCCACCGAGCCGGTCGGGGCTGCCGTCCCGTTCGCCGGGGTGACGGTGGCCGTGTAGGTGACCGCCGAGCCGCCCGTCGCCGGCGACGGGCTGGCGGACACGGTGGTCGACGTCGACGTCCCCGTCACCGTCAGCGTGGTCGACCCCTGCGACCCTTCGAACGGACCCGATCCCCCGTAGAAGCCGGAAACCGAGTCGGTGCCCACCGGCGCAGCCGACGAGGTGCACGAACCGCTGGCCGCCGCGCCCGTCGCCGGTGCCAGCGTTGCCGTGCACAGGGAGGTCGGTCCCGTCCCGAATTGCACGGACCCGGACGGTGCCGTGGTCCCGCTGGCCGCCGTCACGGTGGCGGTGTAGGTGACCTGGGCCCCGCCGGCCACCGTGGTCGGGCTGACCGTGACGGCGGTCGTCGTGGCCGTCCCCGTCACCGTCAGCGACGTCGACCCCTGGGACGCGGCGAAGCTGGTGTCGCCGCCGTAGTAGCCGACGACGGTATCGGCGCCGACAGGCGCGGTGTTGCTCGAGCATGAGCCGACGGCCGTTCCACCTCCGCCTGAGGCAGGAGAAAGGACCACCGAACAGAGATAGGTCCCATCCGACGCAGTGAACGACACCGACCCGGTCGGTGTGGTCGTGCCACTGGCGGGTGTCACCGTGGCACTGAACGTGACACTGCTCCCGCCGACCACCGAGCTCGGGGTGGCCGTGATGGACGTCGTCGTGGCCGTTCCCGTCACGGTGACGGTCGTCGACGCCGACGACGAGCCGAACGTCGTCGTGGCCGGGAAGTAGGCATCGATGGGATCCGTGCCCACCGGCGCAGAAGCGCTGGTGCACGAACCGGTTCCGGACGATCCCGTGCCCGGTGTCAGCGTGACGTCACACAGCGTGCCGTTGTACGCCGTGACCGGGACGGTGCCGCTGGGGACGGTCGAGCCACTGGCCGGGGTGACGGTCACCGTGTAGGTGACCTTCGAACCGCCCGTCACCGTGCTCGGCGACGCCGACACCGTCGTGGTCGTGGCGATACCGCTCACGGTCAAGGTGGTCGATCCCTGCGAGCTGGCAAACGTCGTGTCGCCCGAGTAATACGCGGTCACGGTGTTCGTGCCGACGGGGGCCTGCGAGCTCGTGCACGTACCGGAGGCCGTCGCCCCCGTACCCGGGGATAGGGAGACGTCGCACAGGAACGTGGCGGCGGTACTGATCGACACGGAGCCGCTGGGCGCGGTCGTCCCGCTCGCTGCAGTCACGGTGACCGTGTAGGTGACGGTCGTCCCACCGGCGACGGACGTCGGGCTCGCGGTGACCGACGTGGTGGTGTTCACCCCGATGACCGTGAGGGTCGTCTGCCCCGTCGACGACGCGTACGTGGCATCTCCCGAGTAGACGGCGACGATGGTGTCAGACCCGATGGGTGCGACCGTGGACGAACAGGTGGCGACGGCGGACGTGCCCGATCCCGCGGTCAACGGCTGCTCGCAGATCACGGGACCACCGTTGGCGACCTCGATGGTCACCGAGCCGGTCGGCGTGGTCGTCCCGCTGGTCGGCGCCACCGTGGCCGAGTAGGTCACCGACTGCCCGCCGTCGACCGACGTGGGGCTCACCGTCAACGAGGTCGTCGTCGTCGCCGTGCCGGTGATGGTGATCCCCACCTGACCCACGCCCCCGCCGAACGTCGCATCACCCGAGTAGGTGGCGGTGACCGTGTCCGAACCGGCCGGCGCGTTCGAGGCCGGGCACGAGCCGTTTCCCGACGAGAGTTGGGCGGTGCACAGGGTGGTGGTGCCCACGGTGAACGTCACCGAACCGGTTGGCGTTCCTGTCCCCGATTGGGGGAAGACGCTGGCCGAGAACGTGACCGACGACCCCACCGGCGCTGAGATCGGGCTGGCCGTGGCGTTCACGACCACGGGCGAGGCGAAGGCATCGGCGGAGCCGGCGATCAGTCCACCATTGGCGGCGCTGACGGTCTCACATGTCGTTCCCGAACACGAGGCGGCGCCGAAGGAGCCGCTGCTGCCGGTGATGATGATGAACTGCGAAAGCCAGGTCGTGCCACCGTCCGTTGTCGTGAGCACGCTGCCGGAGCCCCCACCGATGAGTGCGCACGAGGTCGAGGTGGCGCACGCGGCGCCCAGCAATTGGGGCGGGTTCGAGGGGAGCGCCATGGACGACCACGTCGTGGTCGCCGGCGTCGCTGCGGACGTCGTGTCGATGGCGACACCTGCGTATGTCGAGCCGTACCCGGCGATCATGCAGAACGACGCCGTGGGGCAGGTGACACCTGCCACGTCGTACAAGCCACTCGGCACCGTCTCCCCCGTCCACGTCGCTCCCCCGTCACTCGATCCGAGGATGACCGGAGTGAGGGAACTGCCGCTCCCGACGATGACGCACGTCGTCGCTGACGTGCCCGGCGCGCACGAGATCCCGTTGGGTGTGCTGAGGGACGACGGGAGGGTCCCCGAGGTCCAGCTGGAGCCACCGTCGGTCGTCACCATGACGGCGGGGGGGCTCTCGACAATGGCGCAGTCGGAGGCGTTGGCACACGAGATGTGCCCGCCTTGGGGCGCGCCCGAGCCCGGCAGGACGACCTGGCTCCACGTCGAGCCGCCGTCGGACGTCACCTCGGCGACCCCGGCCGTGCCGGTGGAAGCGACGGCCACGCACGCGGAGGCCGTGGGGCACGACACGTCGAAAACGTCGGACAACGCCGCACCGAAGGAGATCGGCGCCCACGACGAGCCCGACGTGGTCGATCCGTAGGCGACCCCCGACCCGGCAGCACTTGACCCCACGGCCAGGCACGTCGACGGCGACCCGCACGACACGCCGGTGAACGAGGAGATCAGCGTCAACGCCGACCCGTAGGAGCCGGCCGTCCACGTGGTGCCACCGTCGGACGTCGTGAGTGGGGCGGCCCCCACGGCCGCGCACGCCGACGTCGTGGCACACGACACGGCATACGGACTCGACGGCCCGCTCTGCTGCGTCCACGTCGCGCCACCATCCGTTGTGGCGACGATGCCGTTCCCCACGGCGACGCACGTGGAGGTCGACGGACACGACACCGAGAACAGCTGACCCATGTAGCCGGTGGGTGGAGTCTCGGTTGTCCACGAGGACCCGGTGTCGGTGGAGACCTCGATCGCCGGGCCGGGCGAGGAGCTCTGCGACCCCACGGCGACGCAGAACGCGCTCGTGTCGCATGAGATGGCCCCCACGTAGCTGACACTCGACGGCAAGGCCGTCCCCGAGCCCCACGACGCACCGTCGTCGGCCGTCGTGAACGTGGACGTGCCAGTGCTCGTCCGTCCGACGGCCACGCACGTCCCGGTCGACGGACAGGAGACAGCCGTCAACCCATGCGAGCTCGCCGGCACCGACTCGGCCGTCCACGAGGTGCCCCCGTCCGTCGTCTCGGCCACCGCGTTGCCCACCGCTACGCACTCGGTGGCCGACACGCACGACAGGGCGGTCAGCTGGCCGGTGAGCCCGGCCGGCACGGTCTGGCTCACCCAGGTGGAGCCCCCGTCGGTGGACGCCAGGATTCCGGTGTCGTTGGTCATCGAGCTGCCGCCGGCGAACCCGGTACCCACGGCGAAGCAGTCCGAGGTGGTGGGGCAGCTCACGCTCTGCAGGTCGACACTGTTCCCGAGCCCGCTCGGCACGGTGGCCGCCGACCACGTGCTACCGCCGTCGGCGCTCACCGCGACCTGCCCATCGGCCACGGTCACGCACTCGGTGGCCGACGGGCACGACACGGACTGCGCCTGGGCTGGCTCTCTGAGCTGCTGGCTCCACCCGGCGATGGCAGTGGCGCCGGCGGGTGCCGCGGTGATCGCCGGCAGCACCAGCGCCGGGGCGACCACCGTACCGGTGGCCAGGACTGCCATGCCGAACCGTGACCAGCGGGACATGCGCTTCTCCTCCGTCTCCCGCCCGGGCGCGCCGCACACAGGGACCCGTCGGGACAGCTTTAGCTTGCCCCGGGGCCCCCGGGGCCGGAATGGTCAAAATTGCCCAATTTCTCCCCGTCGGGTCACCGTGGGCGGTTGCTCGAGCACCATCCGGGTCAGCTCGGCTCGGCGCCGCCGCCCCGTCTTCGCCCGGATCCGGTCGAGGTGGGAACGCACGGTGTGCACGCTGATGCACAGGTCGGCGGCGATGTCCTCGTCCCGCTCACCCCGGGCAAGCAGTTCGAGGATCTGGCGTTCACGCAGGCTGAGACCGGGCCAGGCTGTCCGTACGCTGCCGCCGCTGCCGCCGCTGCCGCCGACCGGTGCGAGCGTGGGCGGGAGCTCGTCCCGTAACAGGTACCCGGCGAGGGCGGCCGACACGTAGGTCCCACCGCCGCTCACCTGCACCACCGCGTCGACGATCTCGTCGCCCCCGGCCTGCTTGGTCAGGTAGCCGGACGCGCCGGCCGACATGGCGTCGAGGACGTCGTCGCGATCCGACGATGCCGTGAGCACCAGCACCCGGAGACCCCGGCGTACCAGCTGTTCCACGGCATCGGCACCGCAGCACCCGGGGAGGTGGAGGTCGAGCAGGACGACCTCGGGGGCGTCGCTGCACGCCATCAGCTCCTCCACCGACGCCACCGCGGCGACGATCTCGACCCGGTCGTCGTCGAGGAGGCGGCGGCGCAGGCCCTCGAGGTAGAGCGGGTGGTCGTCCACCAGTCCGATACGCGTCACGCCGGCACCCACACGGTCACCCGGGTGCCGCGTCCGGGCACCGACCAGTGCTCGGTCCGGCCGCCGACGGCGGCCACCCGCCCGTCGATGGACTCGGCGACCCCGTACCGGGCGACGCGCCTGGCCGGGTCGAAGCCGGCGCCGTGGTCCCGCACGGTGACCTCGATTCCCCCGGCCGTGCTCCGGGCCCGGACGACGACCCGGTCGGCACCGGCATGCTTGGCGGCGTTGGTGACGGCCTCGCCCACCGCCCCCACCACGGCGTCGACGGCAGCCGGCGGCGGATTGGCGGTGACCTCGGCCGTCACCAGGTCGACGTGCATCCCGCGCTCGGCCCATGCGTCGGCCAGCTCCTCCAGCGACGCCACCAGTTCGCGCCGCCCGGTCTCCGCCCCCCGCAGGAGTGCCCGGAGCCGGGTGGCGTCGCGTCGCGCCTGGCGGCGCACCGCCGCGTCGTCGAGCGGCACACCGGTGGCGATGACCTCGAGTGTCTGGAGCGCCGAGTCGTGGAGCAGCCGGTACTGACGCGTCCGCTCCTGCTCGGCAGCCAGCGCCTTCCCCCCGGCGACCGCCAGTTCGCGCGCCTCGGCGGCCTCGATGGCGGCGCGCCGCAGGAACCTCCCGAACACGTCGAGGACGGCGGCGAACCCCGCATAACTGGCCGCGTTGGCCACGGCCGTTGACGCCGCGGCCTCCCCGCGCCCCACCGCCGGCGCCACCGAGCACACGTAGGTGCCCCCCAGCAGACCGACGGCCCCCAGGTACCGGACGCGGGGCCGGTCGAGCGCGGCCGTGGCGGCGACCGACGTCACGGTGTACGGCAGCATCCAGTTGAGGGACGTCGTCCGGTCGCGCCCATGGGTCGAGGCTGCCATCGCCACCAGGCCCACCGTGCCGAACGCATTGTCGACCCACACCCCGGCGTCACCATGGCGGCCTGCCCTCAGCACCCGACCCCCCACCACGGCCGACTCGACCGCCGCCGCGCCGAGGATCCCGGCAGCCAGCCATGGGCGTCGGTACCGCCGCCACCCGGTGGCGATGCAGATGGCGCCCTGGAGGAGGTGGACCAGCCGAATGGACAGCATGGACAGGGCGACAGCCCGCTCGGCACCCCGCAACGGGTCGTCTCCCGGATGGGCCCCGATCGAGCCGGCTGCGCCGCCAGGCGCCACACCGGTCCCCGTCGACGGTCCCGCACCCTCCGTGCCCGGCTGTCCCTCCACCCGTCGCCTCCTGCCCTGACCTCCCGCTGGCCTGATCGTACCTTGACACCGTTGCGCTGGCCCGGCCGGACCGCTACGGTGCCCACTCGTCGCGGCGGCCGGCGAACCCGGTGACGGCGCCCCACCAGTCCCGGTGCCGGGAGCCCGCTCCCGCCGCCGGACGGCGACGAAGGGTCACCCATGCCTGACGACCACCACGTATCCGACGGTGCCGGCATCCCCGCCGACCCGGCCGTCCGGCTCCTCGTCCGACGCCTGCCCGAATTCGTCCCCCGGTACCTCGGGTTGGCGGCGATGGTGGACGACGAACCGGGCTCCCTCGAGACGTTCGCCGAACTGGCGTCGGCTACCGCCGCCTGGCTGGCGGGGGACGACGCCGGCGGGCCCGTCCGCCGGGTGTGCCAGGTCCTCGAGGAGGTGGCCGCCGACCCGGAGGCGGCCGTCGAGCTGGTGGGTCTCGGGTTCCTCGACACCCTCGACCCCTCCGAACAGGAGGAGCTCCGTCCCCTCCTCGGCCCCCGGACCCGGACCATCCTCGACCAGCTCCGCGCCACCGGGATCTGACCGCCGATCCCGCGGCGCTCAGCGCAGGGTCGCCCCCAGGCGCTCGCGGACGGCGGCGATGCACGACGACCGGACCTCGCCGGTCTCGGCGTCGGTGAGCGTGCGGTCCAGCGCGCACAGCCGCAGCCGGAACGCCAGGCTCCGGGTGCCCGGAGGCAGGCCGGGCCCGCGGTAGACGTCGAACAGGTCGACCGACTCGGCCACGTCTCCAGCCGCGTCGGCCAGTACGCTGCCCACCACGTCTGCCGGGATCATCTCGTCGGTGACGAACGCCAGGTCGATGTCGGACGACGGGAACCGGCTGACCGGCGCCACCTCGTCCGACCGTCGCCGGACCACCGCCGGGTCGAGCACCGTGCCGAGGTCGACTTCGAGCCATCCGAACCTGCGCCGGTCGGAGGCGCCGTCCTGCTCGACGGGAAGGCCGAAGCGCTCGGCCACGACGGGATCGACCTCCCCGACCACGCCGACGACGGCTCCTGCTCCCGGCTGGCCGGAACCACGGTCGTCGCCGACACCGGTCGTGACGAGCGAGGCGACCCGTGTCGGATGGAGGCCGGCGGCGCCCGTCGAGCCCGGGGCCGGCGCCCGCAGTACGACCCCGTCGATCCGGAGGGCGGCGGCGAGCAGGTGCCACGCCACCGTGGCCATCCGGGCGTCATCGCCGCGGAGGGCGAACACGGCAGCCAGCAGCTCCCGCTCATCGACAGCGTCGGGACCAGACACCGGCACGGGGAACACGGTCCCGATCTCGAAAAGGCGGACCTCGCCCTGGCGACGATCGGCGTTGCGGGCGACGGCCCGCAACAGCCCGGGCAGCATCGACCGCCGCAGGAACCGCTCGTCGGCAGCCAGCGGGTTGGCCACCGTGATCGCTTCGGGGCCGAACCCGGCCAACGTGTGGCCGTCACCGTCGACGATGCTCGGGGTCCACGCCTCGGTTGCTCCCAGCCCCACCATCACCTCGGCCACCAGTCGTCGTTCGCGTTGGCGGTCCGAGAGGCGGCCGGGTGCGGACCACGCCGGCTGTGTGCGCGGGAGCCTGCCGTACCCGAAGGTGCGACCGACCTCCTCGGCAATGTCGGCTTCGCCCCAGGGCGACGGGCGGATGTCGGGACGGAACGTCGGCACGACCACGTCGAGGACGCCGCCGTCGCTGCCGGGGGCCGGCCGGGCCTCGATGCCGAGGGGGCCGAGGAGTTCGGTGATCTCGCCGGGCGCCAACGCCGTGCCCAGCAGACCGTTGACCCGATCGGGCCGGACCCGCAGCCGCACCGGGGACGGCACCGGGCCCACCGCGTCGACCGACCCGGCGGCCGCCACCAGCGCGGGACCGGCGGTCTCTGCCAGGACCTCCACGAAACGCAACGCGGCCCGGTCGATCCCTGCGGGATCGCAGCCGCGCTCGAAACGCGCCGACGCCTCGGTCCGCAGGTTGAGGCGCTTGGACGTCCGTGCCACCGTCATCGGGTCGAAGTACGCGGCCTCGAAGAGGATCTCGGTCGTCGTCTCGTCGATCTCCGACGACGCACCGCCCATGATCCCGCCGATGCCGAGCGGGGACCCGTCGCGGTCACAGACGAGACAGTCGATCCCCGTGTCGCCGAGCGCGGGACCTGTCCGTCCCAGCTCCCGGACCACGCCGTCGAGCGTGGTCACGGTCTCGCCGGGGACGGCCTGCCGGACCACGAAGCCGCTGCCGGCCACCTTGGCCCGATCGTAGGGGTGCGTGGGCTGGCCCAACTCGAGCATGACGTAGTTCGACGCGTCGACCACGTTGTTGATGGGCCGCATACCTGCCAGAGTCAGGCGGCGGGCGACGAGTTGCCCCGACGGCGCCACCTGCACGCCGGTGAGGAGGCGCGCCGTGAACCGGGGGCAGAGCTCCGGGCTCTCGACGGACACGCGCACCTCCGAGGCGGCCGGCGGCCCTTCGGTGACCTTCGGGGCGGGGTCGGGGATGGCGAAGGGGAGCCCGAGGCGGGCGGCCAGGTCGCGGGCCACGCCGGCCACGCACCAGGCATCGGGCCGGTTGGCTTCGACCGCGATGTCGAACACGACGTCACGTTCGATCCCCAGCACCTCGGCGAGGGGGGCACCCGGCACGGCGCCCTCGACCCCGCTCACCACCAGCAGGCCGGCGGCATCCTCCGACAGCCCGAGCTCGGCTCCCGAGCACAGCATCCCCTCCGACCAGACACCCCGCATCTTCCGCCGGCCGATCTCGAACCCGCCGGGCAGCACGGTTCCGACGGGGGCCAGGGGAACGAGGTCGCCGACCTCGAAGTTCCCGGCGCCGCACACGACGTCGACCGCGTCGCTGCCGCGGTCGACGACCACCCTGCGGATCCTGTCGGCTCCGTCGATGGGCGCGATCGACTCGACGCGTGCGACGACCACGTCGTCGAGTCCCTGGCCGACGACCTCGATCGCCTCGACGACGAGTCCGAGCTCATCGAGGGTGCGGGCCAGGTCGGCGGGATCACCGGCAAAGGGGGCGAAGTCGCACAGCCATGACAGGGGGACACGCATCGCCCCTCCTCAGAATTGCCGCGCGAAGCGGATGTCGTTCTCGGTCAGCAGGCGCATGTCGGCGATCTGGTGGCGCATCTGGACGCACCGGTCGATGCCGAAGCCGAACGCGAACCCCTGCCACTCCTCGTTGTCGATGCCCACCGCGTCGAACACGGCAGGGTCGACCATGCCGCAGCCACCCAACTCGATCCACCCGGTCTGCGAACAGGTCCGGCACCCGGCGCCTCGGCACAGCGTGCAGGTGATCTCGAATTCGGCCGACGGCTCGGTGAACGGGAAGTACGCGGGCCGGAGCCGGGCGTGGATGTCGGAGCCGAAGTACGCGGTCGTGAACGTCTCGATGGTGCCGGCCAGGTCGGCGAAGGTCACCGCCCGGTCGACGACGAGGCCCTCGATCTGGTGGAAGGTGGCCAGATGGCGTGCGTCGGGCGTGTCACGCCGGTAGCACCGCCCGGGCATCACGGCATGGATGGGAAGTCCCCCTGACGCCAGCGCCTCCTCCAACAGATGGATCTGGACCGGCGACGTGTGGGTGCGCAGGACGGTCGACTCCGGCTCGCCCAGCTCGAGGTAGAAGGTGTCCCACATCCCACGTGCCGGGTGTGCCGGCGGCATGTTGAGCGCGCCGAAGTTGTACCAGTCGGTCTCGATCTCGGGCCCTTCGGCCACGGTGAACCCCATGCCGACGAAGACGTCCTCGAGCGAACGGCGGGTGGCGCTGACGGGGTGGTGGTGGCCGCGTACGGGCCGGTCGGCCACGGACGCGGGAATGACCTCGGTGAGGTCGAGCCGATCGGCCTCCAGCTCGGCGGCGCGTTCGGCGGCGGCCAGCTCGGAACCCCTGCGCTCGGCCACCTCCTCCAGTTCGGCCCGCACCTCGGCGAGGACGCGGCCGGCCTCCTTGCGGGCATCGGCGTCGAGCGACCCCAGCTGGCGGTGCGCCAGGGCCAGCGGTGACCGTTTGCCCAGCACCGCGGTGACCGCGATGCGCAGCTCGGCCCTCGAGGCGGCGCCTTCCAGGGTGCGGAGGGCGTCGTGGCGGATCGCCCCGGCGTCGGGGGTGCTCACGGTCGCCACCGCCGCGCGCGCGGCCGATCGATCCGACATCCCATGGCCGGCATCCTATGGCGTCGCCGGTAGGGCGGAGGGCAGGTCGGGGTCCGGGGTCAGCGCGGGCCCCCGTGGTCCGGCAGCGGCCGGCGCCGACCCGATCCCACCCGCCTGGCGGCGTTGACGGACGGCCTCGAAGAGCACGATCCCGGCGGCCATGGCCACGTTCAGCGACTCGGCCGTACCGGGCATGGGAATCGAGACGCGGTGGGCCGCCCGAGCTGCCACCACGCCCGTCACCCCGTGGGCCTCGTTGCCGACGGCGACAGCCACGGGGCGGGACCAGTCGAAGGCGGCGTAGTCGTCGCCGCCCCTCGCCACCGTGACCACGGTGTCCAGTCCCCGGCCTTCCAGCCGGTGCACCAGGTCCTCCGACGGTACGGACTCCACCACCGGGAGATGGAAGATCGACCCGGCGGAGGCGCGTACCGCTTTCGGGTTCGTCGGGTCGACGGTCCCCGACGTGCACACGACGGCGTCGGCACCGGCAGCGTCAGCCGCCCGGATCAGGGTGCCGGCGTTGCCGGGGTCGCGGACCTCGTCGAGGACCAGCACGAGACTGGCCCCGGCGACGGCGTCGAGCGCAGCGGGCCGGTACCCGACGACGGCAAGCACCGGCTGCGGGGTGACCGTGTCGGCCACCCGCTCCATCACGCCGGGAGCCAGCGGGTAGGCACGGCCACCGGCGTCGAGGATCACCTCGATCACCTCGGCGAGTGCCGGGACGGACACCGCTCCCGGCGCCCAGTAGACGGACTCGACCGGCGCGCCAGCAGCAAGCGCAGCGCTGATCACGTCGGCGCCCTCGGCCACGAGCACGCCTTCGCTCCTGCGCATCGCCCGCTTGGCGACGAGCTGCCGCACCCGCCGCACCCGGCGGTGGGTGAAGGCGAGCGCCGATCCGCTCAGGGAGCGCTCTCCCCGGCCGAGGCGGCGACCGACACGAGGGACGCGAACGTCTCCGGCTCGTGGACGGCAAGGTCGGCGAGGACCTTGCGGTCGACCTCGACGCCGGCACGGTGGAGCCCGGCGATGAATCGGCTGTAGGTGGTGCCGTTCTGCCTGGCTGCCGCGTTGATGCGTTGGATCCACAGCTGCCGGAAGTCGCCCTTGCGGGCACGGCGGTCCCGATAGGCGTACTGCAGCGAGTGCATCACCTGTTCGTTGGCAGCGCGGAACGAACGGCTCTTGTTGCCGTAGTACCCCTGCGCCTGCTCGAGGACGGCGCGGTGGTGCTTCTTCGCGTGGACAGCGCGCTTGACCCGGGCCATTGGTGCTCCTTTGCTCCTACTACGTCAGTGTCGTGGTGGTCGTACGTGCCGGGTGGCCGCGCCGCCGCATGCAGGATCGACGAACGTCCCGCGGCAGGCGGCACGGCCCCGGCCGGCAGGTGCCCGCGGGCACCTGGATGGTCAGCGCCCCAGCATCCTCCGCACCTGGCGGGCGTCGCCAGGAGCGAAGTCCGATTCGCGGCCCAGCCGCCGAGTGCGGACGCTGCTCTTCTTCTCCAGGAGGTGGGACCGGAAGGCCTTGCGGCGGCGTAGGCGACCGGTGCCGGTCACCTTGATGCGCTTCGCCGCGCCCCGGTCCGTCTTCATCTTCGGCATCTCACTCGTCTCCGTTCGTCTCCGTCGTCGGTCCGGGATCGCTCGCCGCTGCCGTCCCCTCGGTGTCCCCGACCGTCAGGGGCGCACCATGGTCGTCGGACGGCTCGTGATGCTCCCTCGACGCCGCCGACTGCTTCGCTCGCTTGTCCGGGGCCAGGACCATCACCATGTTCCTGCCGTCGAGCCGCGGAACCGACTCCGACTTGCCCACGCCCTCCATCTCGTCGGCGATCCGGTCCAGGATCTTCTTGCCCAGTTCCGGATGGTGGACCTCACGGCCCCGGAACATGATCGTGATCTTGACCTTGTGGCCCTCTTCAAGGAACTTCGACACCTGGCGGGTCTTCGTCTCGTAGTCGCCAGGTCCGATCTTCGGTCGGTACTTCATCTCCTTGATGCCCACGTGGACGGCCTTGCGCTTCGACTCCTTGGCCCGCTGGGCGGCGTCGAACTTGAACTTGCCGTAGTCCATGATCCGGCACACCGGCGGGTTGGCCAGCGGGGCGACCTCGACGAGGTCGAGATCGAGCTGGCGCGCGATGCTGAGCGCCTCGGGAAGGGGCTTGATGCCCAGTTGCTCGCCATCCGGATCCACGAGCCGGACCTCGCGGGCCCGGATGCGATCGTTGATGCGGGGTTCGTTGGTGGTGGCGGTAGCTGCTATCCGACTGCACTCCCTGACTCGAGGTCATGTCTCCATGACCACCTGAGGGAGTGGCACCACCTGCCGGTCGGCGACCGGCTGGTACGACCTTCGCGACCCGGCGCACTGTTCGTGGCCGGGTGGGCGTCCACGCCCGGAGCGGATCCGGGAGGGCACCACTTCCTCTACCTATCGGTCGCTTAGGCTACCAGGCGTGAGCTCCCTGTGGACACCCGAAGGCGAACACCGCGTCCCACACGACGCGGCGGCGCCCGCTGCACGTACCGGCGAGGACAGCGGAGCCGGCGCCCCGGGCGCCGGAGCCGGCGCCCCGCCGCCGGGTTCCCGCGACGACGACATGGTCGATCGGGAGGCCCTGGGCCGGCAGGTGGACGAGATGCGCCGGGAGCTGGCCGGGACGCCGGTCGAGGTCGTGGTGGCCAACCACTGCTATGGCCTGTTCGAGCTGGCCGCCGTGTACCTGTCGCAGGAGCCCCCGCTGCTGGCACAGGCGACTTTGGCCATCGACGCCCTGGGTTACCTGGTCGACGGGCTCGGGAGCCGCCTCGGCGAGGCAGAGCCGTCGCTCCGCGAAGGGCTGAGCCAGTTGCGGCTGGCCTTCGTGGAGATCGGCCGAGCCCGCCAGGCGGCGGACGCGGTGGCGAACGGTGGATCGGCAGGATCGGCAGGCGAGGCGACCACGTCGGCGCCCGACGGCGCAGGTACCGGGGCCGGCCCGACGGCGTGACCAGAGGCTCCGGAGGCGAGCCGGGTTCGATCGACCGCTCCCGGGCACGGAGCTTCGCCGGCCTCTCGATCGCCCTGGTCGGCCCTCGGGCCAACCTGGCCGTCTCCGGCGTCCTCATCACCCTGTTCGTGCAGGCCCGGGCGTCGGGCGCCCTGGCGGTGACGTTCGCGCTGACCGCCCACCGGATCTTCAGCTTCCTCACCTATCCCGTCGCCGGACGGATCAGCGACCGTACCCGAAGCCGGATGGGCCGGCGCACGCCGTACATGGCCGCCAGCCTCGTCGTCCTGGCCGCGGCCACCTGGTCGTTCACGCTCGTCGCCGGGTACTGGCAGCTGGTGGCGGCCATCGTGGTGGCCCGCCAGGCTGCGGCCGTGTTCGCCCTCACCAACGTGGCTGTCGTCCCCGAAGTGTTCGGCCGGAGCCGCTGGCTCAAGGCACTGGTCCTCACCACCGCGCTCGGCACCCTGGCCAGCCTGGCCATCAAGGCAACCGTCATCACCACCTGGCGCCAGAACGACCCGTCCACCTGGAACCTGCCGTTCCGCGAGGCGGCGGTGATCATGGCCGCCGCCGGCATCCTCGTCCTGCTCCTGGTACGCGAGGCACCGGCATCGGCCGAGGCCGCGGCGTCAGACCGCGGCGAGCGGGCCCGGCCGACCCGCCAGGTGCTGAACGACGTCCTCGCCGTCCCCAACGCCCGCGTGCTCATCGCCGGCTCGCTGCTCTTCTGGTCGGGGGTCGGCTCGACCGCCTACGTCGCCATCCTGTTCTTCCAGCGCGTCCTGCACGCCGGCGCCGGCGCCCAGACGGTCGCCGGTCTGTTCACCGGAGTTCCGCTGTTCATCGTCGGGATGGTGCTCGGGATCCCCCTCAGCCGCGTGCTCGGCCGCAGGCAGCTGGCCGTCGGTGCACCCCTGGTCGGCGCCGTCCTCGCCGGGGTCCAGTACTTCGACAGCCACCTGTGGCAGGCGGTCGTCCTCGCCTTCCTCGGTGCGCCGTTCGTCGGGGCCTACATCATCGCCCTGGCCCCCATGCTCCTGCAGCTCCTTCCGCGCGGGGGCGGCCTGGGTGAGCGCCTGGGCATGCTGCTGGGGCCCTTCAACCTGGTCGGCGTCGCCCTGGCCTACGTGGCCGCGGCCGTCGTGGACGCCACGGGGAACTACCGGCTGATCTGGCTGTTCCCGGCGGCGACAGGCGTGGCCCACGCCACGGTCAACCTGTGGCTCCGGTTCCCGCCCCGCCGGTCAGGCGGCCCCGATCCCGTCAAACGCCTGTGGGAATGGGCGCTGGTCCAGGCCGAGGCCATGTCGGAGACGGGCATCGTCACCGGCCTGCTCACCGCGCCCCTGCTCGGTGAGGTGTCCGTGGAGGACGCCGACAGCGCCGTGGTCATCGACCTGGCGCGGTCGATACTGGGGAACCCCTACGAGGTCGAGGGGTCGGTGGAGCCGGAAGGATCCGGCGGATCCAGTGGGACCGGCGGTGACGACGTTGCCGATCCGGGCGCCCCAGGAGGCGGCGCCGTGAGCGGGAGCGGTGGGAGCGACGGCACCGCCACCGGCGACGGCACCCCGGGAGCCGGCGGAGCGGCGCGGGGTGGCGGCGCCGGTACTGGCGGCGCCGGTACTGGCGGCGCCGGTACCGGCGGTGGCGGCGGTGGTGCCGCTGCCGGGTCGATCGGGGTTCGAGACACCGACGTGCCCGACGGCGGCGTCACGTCACCCGGACCACCGGGGGACTGACCGGCCATGGAGCCCGAAGCGGCCACAGGTGCGGGCGGTGCGGGCGGCGGGGGCGAGCCACCAGTCCCCGGATGACCCGCACCCCGATGTCCGACGCCCGGGAGCGGCCGGACCGACAGGGCCTCGAGCCGGCCCAGATGCCCGTAGCCGACGGTGAACGCCACCACCGCCCCGACGTCGACGTGGCGGGTGCCGTCGGTGATGGCCGTGCAGTGGAAGTCGAAGCGATGCCCGTCGCCCGCCTCGACCTCACCGGTGCCACGCTCATCGTCGAAACTCGCCACCGATCCCACGACAGGCCAGGCGTGCCCGGGTGGTGCCAATAGACGCCGGGGCGCGTTCACCGTCCCGCCCCGCTGGGGTTGCCGCCCGGTCGCACCCGTGTGACGCCCCGACACGGCATGGTCAGTGGACGATCTTCGCCAGGGCGAGCTCGATGATGTCGCTGGCCCCCCTGTCCTTCAGCTCGGGGATGAGGACGTTGATCTCCGACTTCGGGACCACGGTCTCCACCGCGAAGCCGCCACCGCCGTGGAGCTCCGAGATGGTGGGGGCCTGCAGCGAGGGGAGGACGTCGACCACCGCCGAGAGCTGGTCGGCAGCGACGTTCAGCTTGACCAGCACCTTCGTCCTCGCCTCGAGGGCACCCTGCAGCAACGTCAGGAGCTGTTCCATGGCGTGGCGCTTGGTCGGGTCGGCAGCGGCAGTGGGATTGGCGATGAGCTCGGTGTGCGAGACGAGCAGCGTCTCGACGATGCGGAGCCCTGCCGCCCGCAGCGCCCGGCCCGTCTCGGTGATCTCCACCACGCAGTCGGCGATCTCGGGAACCTTCGCCTCCGTCGCCCCGTAGGACAGGCTCACCTCCGCCGCCACTCCGTGCTTTTCCAGGTAGCGCCGGGTCAGTGCCGGGTACTCGGTCGAGACCCGCAGCGCGCCCTCCGGCCCGGTGCCGCTGGCGACCAGGTCGGCGACGGACCGGACCGGCGATTCCTCGGGAACGGCGAGCACCACGCGGATGGGGTTCGACGTGGCCTTCGAGTACTGGAGCGTGCCGAGCGAGGTGACGTCGCTCCCCTGCTCCTCCACCCAGTCCCTCCCGGTGATCCCGAGGTCGAAGAGCCCGTCGGCGACGTAGAGGGGGATCTCCTGGGGTCGCAGGATCCTGACTTCGTCCACCCGGGGATCGTCGATGGACGCCCGGTAGTCCACCGACGAGGAACGACCGACCGCCAGGTCGGCCGCGGCGAAGAGCTCGAGGGTCGCCTTCTCCAGTGACCCCTTCGGCAGGACGATGCGCAGCATGCTCAGCGGCCCCCGCCGAGGGCCCGGACGACGTGGACGGTCTCGATGGCGGTGATGGCGGCCTCGCTTCCCTTGTTCGTGGCGTCGGGCTCTGATCGCTCCAGCGCCTGCCCGACGGTCTCGGTGGTGAGCACCCCGAAGATGGTCGGCACCCCGGTGTCGAGCTGGACCCGCTGCAGGCCCGAGGCGCACTCGCCGGCGACGAACTCGTAGTGCCCGGTGTCGCCGCGGATCACCGCACCGAAGGCGATCACCGCGTCGTAGGCGCCCGAACGGGCCATCGCGCGGCAGGCGACCGGCAGTTCGAACGCGCCCGGAACCCAGGCCACGGTGACGTCGGTGAGGTCGACTCCCGACGCCTCGAGGCGGTCCAGCGCACCCGACAGCAACCGGTGGGTGATGCCCCCGTTGAATGCCGCGCAGGCGATCCCCACGGCGATACCGGACCCGCTGTCGCCCCCGACGATCGACGTCCCGACACGGGCGGCGATGGCGTCGACGGCGCCGTCCGCCAGGATCGTCGCGTCAGAGGACGTCATCGAGTCCCTCGAGCAGATGCCCCATCCGCTCCCGCTTGGTCAACAGGTACTGGATGTTCTCGGGGTTGGGCACCGACTGGATCGGTACCCGTTCGACGATGTCGAGGCCGAAGCCTTCCAGCCCGCCGTACTTGGACGGGTTGTTGGTCATGAGGCGCATGGTGGTGACACCCAGGTCGACCAGGATCTGGGCACCGATGCCGTACTCCCGGTTGTCGGCGGGCAGCCCCAGTTCGAGATTGGCGTCGACGGTGTCCAGCCCCTCCTCCTGGAGGCTGTAGGCCCGCAGCTTGTGCCCCAGGCCGATCCCCCGGCCCTCGTGGCCCCGCAGGTAGACGACCACGCCCCTGCCCTCCTCGGCGATACGGGCCATGGCGCCACGTAGCTGGGGACCGCAATCGCAGCGGAGCGACCCGAAGATGTCGCCCGTCAGGCACTCGCTGTGCACCCGCACCAGGATGTCCGGCTGCCCGTCCACGTCGCCGAGCACGAGGGCCACGTGCTGCTCGCCGTCGAGCACCGATTCGTAGGCATAGGCGGTGAACTCCCCGAACTCCGTCGGGATGCGGGCCTGGGAGATCCGCTGGACGAGCTTCTCGTTGCGCCGGCGGTAGCGGATCAGGTCGGCGATGGAGATGAGGTGCAGGCCGTGGCGCTCGGCGAACTGCTCCAGCTCGTCGAGGCGGGCCATGCCCGTCCGGTCCGCGGTGACGATCTCGCACAGGACCCCGGCCGGGGCGCGGCCGGCTGCCCGGGCCAGGTCCACGGCAGCTTCGGTGTGCCCGGCCCGCTTCAGTACGCCACCCGGCCGGTACCGGAGTGGGAAGATGTGCCCGGGCCGGTTCAGGTCGGTCGGGCGGGTGTGGGGGTCGACCAGCGCCTTGATGGTGGCGGCACGGTCTGCGGCCGAGATCCCGGTCGTCGTCCCGTGCCGGTAGTCGACGCTCACCGTGAACGCCGTCCGCTGGGCCTCCGTGTTGGCGCTGACCATCAACGGCAGATCGAGGTCCTCGGCCCGCTCCGGCGTGAGCGGCGCGCAGATCAGACCCGACGTGTGCTCGACGAAGAAGGCGATTTTCTCGGGCGTGACGGCGTCGGCCGCCATGATGAGGTCACCCTCGTTCTCCCGGTCCTCGTCGTCCACGACGACGACGATCTCGCCGCGGCCGACGGCTTCGATGGCATCCTCGACCTTCGAGAACGGCATGGTCCCCGATGCTCCCTCTGCCCCCTGTACGTCCGTCGGTGGGCAGGGGTACCCGACCTCCGGCCGGGTCACGACGGCCCGGTCCGCGCGACGAGCTCAACGCGCAGGTCGACCCCCAGGCTAGTCACCGCCCGGATGTCCCCCCGCCACAGGTCCCCGATGGTGGGCGCGCCGGGCCCGGCGAACAGCGGGTGACCGTCGTCTCCGCCGAAGAGTGCCGGCGCCAGGTAGACGACCACCAGGTCGACCAGGCCCGACGCGAAGAAGGCGTGGGCGACCGTCGCTCCTCCTTCCACGAGGACCTGCAACGCGCCCCGTTGGGCCAATGTGGCGACGACATCGGCCGGCTCCCCCGACAGCTCGAGCGCCGGGTGCACCCGCGACCCGGCGGGAGCCGTCCCCAGGACCACCCGCAGCGGCTGCTCGTCGGCGTCGCGGTAGTCCGGGTCACCGGCGGGGAGGCGCACGGTGAGCTCAGGGTCGTCCGCCTGCACCGTGCCGGCCCCGACCACCACGGCATCCGACCATGCCCGCAGGCGGTGGGCGTCCGCCCGGGCCGCGGCGCCGGTGATCCACCTGCTCGACCCGTCGGGCGCCGCCGTGCGACCGTCCAGGGTCGCCGCCAGCTTCAGCACGACGAACGGCCGCCCGGTGGACCGCTGGTGCGTGTAGGCCTCGAGCTGCGCCCGCACCTCGGATGCGATCGGCTCGCCGATCACGTCCACCTCGATCCCCGAGCTCCGCAGGCGGTCGATCCCCTGCCCGGCCACGTTCGG
Source organism: Actinomycetes bacterium (assembly GCA_021799615.1). Taxonomy (GTDB): domain Bacteria; phylum Actinomycetota; class Acidimicrobiia; order Acidimicrobiales; family RAAP-2; genus JAJZDI01. The sequence goes on along the minus strand of JAJZAC010000026.1, from coordinate 11,662 downwards.
GTCGGGGTCGACCTGGCCGACCACCACCCGACGGATCCCGGCGGCGATGATGGCGTCGACGCAGGGGGGCGTGCGGCCGTGGTGGGCACACGGCTCGAGAGTCACGTAGAGCGTGCCGCCGGCAGCGGCCGCACCGGCCGCGTCGAGGGCCACCACCTCGGCATGGGGGCCGCCCGGCGGCTGGGTCGCGCCCATGACCGCACCGGGCCCCGCCGCGCCGTCCACGGTGGCCAGCTCCCCGCCCACGTAGGCGACTCCACGCGGTACGACGACGGCTCCGACCCACGGGTTGGGGGCGGTGCGTCCCCGCACGCTGCGCCCGGCGGCCAGCGCCCGCTTCATCCAACCGGCGTCCGCATGCCGGTCGTCTCCAGCCGGTGGGGGGGGAACCATCGCGGACGTCCCGCCGGCTCAGCCGGTCGATCCGACCGATCGGGTCGACCCGACCGATGAGGCCACCGTGGCCGACGCGGCCAGCCGGCGCAGCTCGTCGGCGGCCGCGGCGGGATCGTCGCTGCCGAACACGGCGGAGCCGGCGACGAACACGTTGGCGCCCGCCTCCGCCGCTGCGGCGACCGTCGCGGGGCCGATCCCCCCGTCGACCTCCACGTCGACGTCCAGCCCGGCTGCGTCGACCGCGGCACGGACGGCCGACACCTTGCTCAGCACCTCGGGCATGAACGCCTGACCGCCGAACCCGGGGAACACCGTCATGCACAGGACGAGATCGACCGTGTCGAGAAACGGCTCGACCGCCTCGAACGGCGTGTCCGGATTCGCCGCCAGACCGACACGGAGCCCGAGGTCACGCATCTGGCGGACGAGGGAGGCGGTGCCGCCGACCTCGACGTGCACCGTACAGCCGTCCGCCCCGGCGCGACGGAACGCCTCCAGGTAGCGAGCCGGCTCGGTGATCATCAGATGGGTGTCGAAGAACAGGTCGGTGTGGCCCCGGAGCGACGCCACCACCGGCGGTCCGATGGTCAGATTGGGGACGAAGTGGCCGTCCATCACGTCGAGATGCAGCCAGTCGGCGGCCGGCGTGACCTCGTCGATCGCCGCGTCGAGCCGACCGAAGTCGGCCGAGAGCAGCGAGGGGGCCACCCGCACCTCGCGCGCACGACCACGACCATCCGGAGCAGACGGGGGCGCCATCACCCGGAGCCTACCGGGCGTCCCCGGCTACGCCCGACCCTCGCGATGCCGTTCCGGCCGGGTCCCCGGGGTGGCTTCCGGCCGGGTCGAGGGGACCGAGGACCTCGTCAGGCCCGGCACGGGCACCCCGCCACCATGCCGAGGCCTCGACCGGCTGGCGCCCCTCGGCCTGGACGCGCTCCATGCGGTAGCGGCGGCCGTCACCGGTGACCACCTCGGGGCCGTCGAGCACCGTCCCCGGAGCCGGTCCCGGCACGGATTCCCCGGTCACCGCATTCGGCTCGGCCGCACCGGACCCGCCACCAGGACCGGGGGCCGCAGGCGGCCCGACCGGGTGTCCGTCGAGGACGTGGAGCCGGCGACCCCGGAACGTCGTCCATGCCCGGCCGGCGCGCACCTGCCGGTCGACCGACTCGACCGTGTCGGACCAGTCGATGGCGAAGTCGCCCTGCTCCAGCTTGTGGGCATAGCTCGGCTCTCCCGACTGGGGCACCGGCTCCGGAAGCCCCCGAACACCCCCGGCGAGGCACGCCACCAGCAGCTCGCTCCCCGTGACCGCCAGCTCGGCCCGTAGCTCGCCAGCGGTGGTCCGATCCCCGATCGGCACGTCGCGGACTGCGTAGACCGCTCCCGTGTCGAGGCCCGGCTCGACGGCCATCACGCACACCCCCGTCGTCCGATCCCCGGCGAGGATGGCCCGCTCCACGGGGGCCGCGCCACGCCATCGGGGCAACAGCGAGAAGTGGAGATTGACCATGGGAATGGCGTCGAGGATCCGGGCAGGGATGATCCTCCCGTAGGCGACCACCACCCCGAGCTCGGCCCCCGCGTCGAGGACGTCGTCCAACTGGTCGGTGACCGGGAGCCCGAGCTCCACGGCCCGCGCCTTGACCGGGCTCGGCGAGGGTGCGCCCCGCCGCCCTCGGCGGGCATCGGCCCTCGTCACCACCAGGGCGACATCGTGGCCGGCGCCGACCAGCGCCTCGAGCGACGGAACCGCGTCGTCGGGCGTGCCGAGGAAGACCAGGCGTGCCATCGCCCGTCAGGCTACCCGGAGGACCAGGTCACGCCCGGAGGACCAGGTCAGACGGTCCGGTCGCTCCCCGCGCTGACCAGCTTCTCCTCCAGCGCCGACGTGTCGAGCCCGAGGGCGCGGTCGCGCAGCACCCGCTTGGCGATCTTGCGCTGGTCCTCGTCCAGCCGCTCGATCATCAGGACACCGTCGAGGTGGTCCACCTCGTGCTGGAAGACCCGCCCGAGGAACTCGTCGGCTTCGATCTCCAACGGGTTCCCGGCGAGGTCCACGCCCCGCAACAGCACCCGGTCGGGCCGGGTGATGCCGAGGCGGAGCCCGGGGATCGACAGGCACCCCTCGTCGTGGTACCACTCCCCCGACGTCTCCACGATCTCCGGGTTCACGACCGCCTCCGGCCCGTCGCCCACGTCGTAGACGAACAGGCGACGCTGAACGCCCACCTGCGGTGCCGCCAAGCCGGCGCCGACGGCGTCGTACATCGTCTCGATCATGTCGTCGACAAGGCGCACCAACTTGGCATCGATCTCCTCGACGCCACGGGCCCGCTGACCGAGCACCGGATCGCCGTAGGTGCGCACGGTGTAGGCGGACATGGCCCTATTCTACGGCGTCTGCCGGCCGCCCACGCCGACAGATCGCACGGCCCGGGGACTGCGGGGCCTGCGGGACTGCCGGATCAGGGAGTCCTCGGGACGGGCGGCAGGGTCATACGCCGACCGGGTCGACCTCGAGCCGCAGACGGTCCACCGGCCTCGGCACGGCGCCGAGCACGTCGCACAGGGTGTCGACGGTGCCCGCCCGCACCAGCACGCCGCCATCCTCGTCCGGCTCGGACACTTCGATCCGAGCCCGGCCGGGACCCACCTCGGCGAACACCCGGAGCGGCCCGGGAACGGGCTCGCCGGCCCGGGTGACGTCGCCTCCGGCCGCCACGCCCGCCTCGTCCCGAACCAGCGCACGCAGGGCGTCGGCGAACGCTGCCGCACCTGGCCCGCTCAGACGGGCCAGCGCGCCGAAGGGGGGAAGACCCAACAGGAGGCGGACTTCCCGTTCGCCTGCCGACACGAGGTCGGGTCGGGCCAGGACGGCCGCCCGCACGACGGGGTGATCCGGCAGACGCGTCTGCACGACGAGGCGCCCGCGGCTGGCGCCCCCCGTGGCCGACCGTGCCGCCAGGACGATGAGTGCGAGGGCGTCCTCGGCCGCGGTGAAGCGCCGGGCGAGCAGGTGCTGATCCAGGTCGAGGAGGACCACGAGGTCCGCCGGGCCCACCCGGTGGAGCGCCGCCTGGGTGCCGACGACGAGCCGGTCGCCCTCCGGGCCGGCGCTGCCCGGCCCTGCTCCCCCCCGTGCGGCGGCCGTCAGTTCGGTGACGGGATGGCCGACCACCGCGGCCAGTTCCTCCGCCGCCCGGGAGACGCCGATCCGGAGCCGGCGGAACCGTCTCGAGTCGCAGGCCGTGCACACCGCCGGGCGCTCGAGCCCACAGCGGGCACAGCGCAACGGCCCGTCGGGCTCGAGTTGCTCGCAGTGACCACCGCACCGGGTGCAGTCGGCCAGTGCTCCGCAGGCGGCGCAAGCCAGGAGCCGGGACCGCCCGGTCCGGTCGAGCACCACCACGGACCGGCCGCCGCCGCCGAGCGTGGCACGCACCGCCCGTACCATCGACTCGGAGAACAGGCCACTGCGCGGATCCTCGCCCCGCCGGTCGACCACCTCGACCGGCGGCCACCCCCGCCGCTCCGCCGCCCGCGACGTGACCACCACCCGCCGACCCTCGGTCATGACGACCGTGGGGCACGGCGACGCGAGGATGCACGGTGCCCGGTCCCGTCGGGCACGCTCGACCATCACGTCCACTGCCGACCAGGTGGGAGCCCGCTCCTCCCGGTACGCCTGGTCGTGAGCCGAGAGGACGATGGCCGCACGCAACCTGTCGACCGGAGCCCATGCCGCTGCCCGGGCGCCGACCACCACACGTCCCCCGCTGGCGGCGGCGGCCCACTCGTCGGGGAGGGCGGCAACCGGGACGCCGGCACGTCGGAGCCGGTCGACGACCATCCGGACGTGCCGATGGGTCGGGGCGAGGACAACGACGCCGTCGGCGCCCACCCGGTGCACGGTCTCCATCACGAGCAGGGACTCGTCCAGCAACGGAGCGATCCGGACCACGGTCGCCCCCTGCTCGCCGCCCTGCTCGCCGAGCACCTCGTCGAGCAGGCGGGGAGACTCACCGCCGGGCGACGGGAGCTCGCCGGCACCGAGCCGGTGGCGCGGTGGGACCACGTCGCCCGGACGGACGATCCTGTCGGGGGACGCCGCACCGAGGAACGCGGTCACCGGACCGGCCCACCGCCACGCCGCCCACTCGGCCAACGCCACCACCCGGGGAGGTGGGCCGAGGCCGCGTACGCCGGCGACCGGCCGGACCTCCACACCGACCACGGGCTCCGGATCGACCTCGATCACCCACGCGCCGACCCGGCGCCCGTGGAGGTCGATCCTGACCCGGTCACCGACCCGCACCGATCCGGCGGCCTCCTCCGGGACGAGGTAGTCGAACCGCCGTCTGATCGCGGGTACGTCGGGAGCGACGCGAACCAGCCGGCCCGGAGCTCGCCCGGGCGTCAGAGGCCGAGCGCCTGGCGGACGTCGTCCAGGCGAGGCGTCGCCTCCCAGGTGAACTCCTTGTCAGTCCGCCCGAAGTGCCCGTACGCCGCCGTCTTCCGGTAGATCGGCCGCTTGAGGTCGAGGTCGCGGACGATGGCGGCCGGTCGCAGATCGAAGATCTCGCCGATGGCGGCGACGATCTTCGCCGGGTCGACGGTCTCGGTCCCGAACGTCTCGACGAGGACCGAGACGGGCCGGGCCACGCCGATGGCGTACGCCACCTGGACCTCGCAGCGGGCTGCGGCCCCCGAGGCCACGATGTGCTTGGCCACCCAACGAGCCGCATAGGCGGCCGATCGGTCGACCTTGGACGGGTCCTTCCCCGAGAAGGCGCCACCACCGTGCCGGGCCATGCCACCGTAGGTGTCGACGATGATCTTCCGTCCGGTCAGACCGGTGTCGGCGTGGGGGCCGCCGAGTTCGAAGACGCCGGTCGGGTTGGCCAGCACCCGCAGACCCGACGTGTCCAGGTCGGTGGGAAGCAGCGGGTGGATCACGTTGTCCCGCAGGTCCGGCAGCAGCAACGTCTCGATGTCGATGCCCGGGTCGTGCTGGGTGGAGATCAGCACCGTCTCGATGGCGACGGGCCGTCCCTGGTCGTAGGTCACGCTCACCTGCGTCTTCCCGTCGGGACGCAAGTAGGGAAGGACACCGACCCGGCGGACCTGTGCGAGGCGTTGGGCCATGCGGTGGGCGAGCCAGATCGGGATGGGCATGAGATCCGGGGTCTCGTCGCAGGCGTAGCCGAACATCATCCCCTGGTCGCCGGCACCCTGGGCGTTGAGCTGGTCCTCTCCTCCGGTCCCGGCCCGTACCTCGAAGGCGTTGTCGACCCCCTGCCCGATATCGGGCGACTGCTCGTCCAGCGAGACGATCACCCCGCACGTCTTGCCGTTGATCCCGTAGGCGTCGTCGTCGTACCCGATGTCCAGCACCGTCTTGCGGACGAGCCGGGGAATGTCCACGTAGGTCGACGTCGTGATCTCGCCGGCCACGAGGACGAGCCCGGTCGTGAGCAGGGTCTCGCACGCGACCCGGCTGTCAGGGTCCTCGCTCAACAGGGCGTCGAGGATGGCGTCGGAGATCTGATCGGCCATCTTGTCCGGATGTCCCTCCGTGACCGACTCGGACGTGAATGTGTAACGGGTGCTCACCGGTGGTTCCGTTCTCTCGCAGGTTGGGGTGGTCGTCTGGCTTGGGTTGTCGGGGATTGCAGGATCGGGGCTGTCCCCCCGAGTCCCTCGAGCATGGTCGGCGGCGGGCACGGCGGCGCGGCATGGTGTGGCCGATCGGCCTCCGGGTGCGATCGTGCCGAGCTTGGCCCGCAGGTCGTCATCGGTCCCGGCCTCCAACGCTTGCCGCGGTGCCCGCAGCCCGGCGGGTGGCGATCATCGCCACCCTGTCCAAGACCGCATCTGCCACGGCGGACTTCGTCGTCAGGTCCACCCGGGTGACATCGCCACTGGCGTCGAGCAGCACGACCTCGTTGGTGTCATGGTCGAACCCGACACCGGGCACGGAGACGTCGTTCGCCACCATCAGGTCCACGCCCTTCGACGCCAGCTTCGCGGCTGCCCGCTCCCGCACGTCGTCGGTCTCGGCGGCGAATCCCACCAGCACCTGCCCCGGCCGACGGGACGCCCCCAGCGCAGCCAGGATGTCGGGGGTGGGTTCGAGCACGATCTCGGGGACCCCGGACGCCTTCTTCAGCTTACGGGCGGCAGGCGCCGTCGGCCGGAAGTCCGCTACCGCCGCCGCCATGATCACCACGTCCGCGGTCTCCGCCCGCCGGAGGACGACCCGTTCCATCTCGGCGGCCGTCTCGACCCGCTCCACGTCGATCCCGTCGGTCACGGTGCGGTCCGTCGTCGTCACCAGCGTCACCGCCGCACCACGGCGGTATGCGGCCTCGGCCAGTGCATGCCCCTGCTTGCCCGAGGATCGGTTGGTGATGACCCGGACGGGGTCGATCGGTTCCCGGGTTCCCCCGGCGGTCACCAGCACGCGCAACCCGACCAGGTCGGACGACCCGGACGCTGGCGCCGGTCCCGAAGCAGGCCGCAGGCGACCGGGACCGGCAGCCGCCGCTCCGGCCAGCACGCCCAAGACGGCATCGACGATCACCGACGGCTCGGCCAACCGGCCCGCTCCCAGGTCACCACCGGCCAGGCGGCCCTCCTCCGGCGACACCACCACGACGCCCCGCGACTCGAGCGTGGCCACGTTGGCCTGCACGGCCGGGTGCTCCCACATCTCGGTGTGCATCGCCGGGCAGATCACGACGGGGGCACGGGTGGCGATGAGGGTCGCTGTCAGCAGGTCGTCCGCCATCCCGTGCGCGTAGCGGGCGATGAGGTCGGCGGTCGCCGGCGCCACCACGATCACGTCGGCACGCTGACCGAGCCTGGTGTGGGGGATCGGCGAACGTTCACCCCACAGGCCGACCTGCACGGGTTCGGACGCCAGCGCGTCGAACGTGGTCCGGCCGACGAACCTGCCCGCGGCCTCGGTCATGACCGGCGCGACATGCACCCCGGCGTCCACCAGGCGCCGGCAGACGTCGACAGCCTTGTAGGCGGCGATCCCGCCGCCGACACCGAGGACTGCCACCGGTCGGGCTGTCTCGCTCATCCCAGCTCCTGTCGTGGCACAGCACGCCGAGCGACCGGCCCCGGCGCCGCCCTCCCTGCCACAGGCGGCACCGACGGGTCGATCAGGCGTCCGCCGGAACCTCGGCCGACATGTCGGCCACGACAGCGCCGGGATCGCCCTCGCCCTCGGCGACCGCATCAGGATCCGGTCGGGTGTAGGTCGCCTTTCCCTCGGCGATCTCCTCGAAGGCGATCGAGAGGGGCTTGCCCGATACCGACGACACCTGGGGGGGCACGATGACGCCGATCCCCTCGCCGAGCGAGTTGTAGTAGCTGTTGATCTGCCGCGCACGCCGGGACGACAGGGCCACCAGCGTGAACTTCGAGTCCACCTTGTCGAGGAGGTCCTCGATCGGCGGGTCCATCAGGGTGCTCGAAGCCTGAGCCATCACGATCCTTTGTCCGGTGGCGCGCCCGAAGTTCGGGCGCGGCGGTAGCGATCAACTATACCCGTGACGGCCGCTACGCAGGCATCGAGGTCATCGTTCACCACGGTCTCGTCGGCCAGAGTGCGCCCCTCGGCCACTTCGGCCAGTCCGGTCTCGATCCGCAGGCGGACATGCTCCTCGTCGTCACCCCGGCCCCGGAGCCGTTCCGCCTGGACGGCGGGCGACGGAGGCTCCAGCAGGATGAGCGTGGCGTCCGGGCGTGCGGCCCTGACCTGGCGGGCACCCTGGAGATCGATCTCGAGAAGGACGTCAGCCCCGTCGGGTGGTCGGGGCACCGGCGTCCCGTAGAGGTTCCCGAGGAACTCGGCCCACTCGAAAAAGCCGCCGGCCCTGATCCGCTCTTCGAAGGTGGCCCGATCGACGAATTCGTAAGCATCGCGGGGTTCGCCGGGCCGCCGGGACCGCGTCGTCCACGACCTGCTCAGCCAGAGGTGGGGATCCTGCTCGACGAGCCGGGCCGCGACGGTCCCCTTGCCGGCACCGCCCGGACCGAAGAGAACGAACAGCAGTGGCGCCGGCACCCCCGTCGTGACGACGGTGCCGGTGTTCAGCGAGCGGTCTCGCGCAGGAGCGACTCTCGCTGGTTGGAGCCCAATCCCTGCAGGCGGCGGCTCTCGCTGATCCCGACCGTCTCCATGAGGCGGCGGGCCTTGACCTTTCCGAGGCCGGGCAGCGACTCGAGCACGGAGAGGACCTTCATCTTCCCTACCGTCTCGTCGGAGTCCGCCGAAGAGAGCAGCTCGCTGAGGCTCAGCGTACCCATCTTGAGCTTCTCCTTGACCTCGGCGCGCTCGCGGCGAACCTGAGCGGCCTTGGCCAGGGCGGCCTGTCGCTGTTCTGGCGTTAGTGCTGGCGGTTGCGGCATGGCCGCGACCATAGCGCCTCGTGCCAGGACAGGCATGGACGGTGCGCGGGACGGTGGGCGCAGGCCCGGCTGTCGCCTCCGGGGGCACCGCTGCCGGATACTGGAACGGTGAACGACCCGCACGTCGGATCGGCAGGCCACCCCGGTACCTCCGGCATCCCCGACTTGACGATCGATCTGAATGCCGACATCGGCGAGACCTCCGATCCGGATCCCGCGACCGAGGAGATCCTGCGCTTCGTGTCCAGCGCCAATGTCGCGTGCGGCTATCACGCCGGGAGCCGGGCTGTCATGGAGGCGACCGTCCTGGCCGCGCGGGACCACGGCGTAGTCGTCGGCGCCCACGTCTCCTATCTCGACCGCGCCGGTTTCGGACGACGGCCGGTGGACGTCCCGTCCGCCCTCCTCCAGCGGCACCTCTGGGACCAGGTGGACACGCTTGCCCGGATCGCCGAGCGCGCCGGATCGCACGTCAACTACGTCAAGCCCCACGGTGCCCTCTACCACCGAGCGGCGGCCGACGCCGAGACAGCCCGCGTCGTCGCCGACGTGGTGGCGTCACTCCCCGGCCGGAACGGCGTTGGCGCGGTCCTCGTGGTGCCGCCGGGATCGCTCCTCCTCACCGCGGCCAGCGAGCGGGGCGTCACCTGCGTCATCGAGGCGTTCCCCGATCGCGCCTACCGGGTCGGCGGCGATCTCGTCGACCGCTCCGCCCCGGACAGCGTGCTGACCGACGTGGACCAGATCGCCAGGCGGGCCGTGGCGCTCGCCGTCCACGGTGCCGTCGAACGAGCCGACGGCGCGGGCCTCGTACCCGTCGCGGCGCGGACCCTGTGCCTGCATGGCGACGGTCCCCAGGCGCCGGCAGCGGCACGGGCCGTCGTGCAGGCGCTCCGCCAGGCAGGCGTCACCATCGCACCCTTCGCCGGCCCGTGATGCCGTCCCGGAAACCCTTCGATCCGCACCCGGGCCACCCGGGCCACCCGGGCCACCCGAGCGGAGAGGGCCGACCCCTCGTCCTCCCCTACGGCGAGCATGCTGTGCTGGTCGATCTCGGAGACGTAGGGGAGGCGCACCGCTGGGCCGCCGCCCTGGACCGTGCCGCGACTGACGGCCAGACGCCGTCCCCGGTCGATGACGTCGTCGTCGGGCTCGGTTCCGTGGTGATCCGGCTGGCGGGCCACGCGCCGCCGATCGCCGACTGGGTGCGCTGGCTCGATGCCGACCCCGCGCTCGTCGCGCCAGCCACCGACCGCCGGGAACGGGCGGGACCCAGCACCATCACGCTCCCGGTGACGTTCGACGGTCCCGACCTCGACGAGGTCGCCGGCATGATCGGATCGGATCCCGAGGACATCGTCGCCATGCTGACACGCTGCCAGTTCGTTGTCGCGTTCGTGGGATTCTCACCAGGGTTTCCGTATCTGGTCGGCCTTCCCCCGACGCTGGCATCGATCGAGCGGCGAGGGACACCCCGACCCCGTGTGCCCGCCGGATCCTTCGCCATCGGCGGCGGGTTCGCCGGCGTCTACCCCGACGACACGCCCGGGGGTTGGCACCTACTCGGTCGGACGCCGGTCCCCATGTTCGTCCCTGACGACGATCCGCCGTGCCTGCTGCAGCCCGGGGATCGCGTCCGCATCGCCGAAGCCAAGACCAGCGCGTCAGCCTCCCCGGACCTGGGCTCACCTGCATCCTCCACCCCTGCCCGCACCTCCACCCCTGCCCGCACCTCCACCCCTGCCCGCACCTCCACCCCTGCCCGCACCTCCACTGTCGTTGCTCCAGGAACGCTCGCCCTTGTCCAGGATTCCGGGCGGACCGGCGTCGCCCACTGGGGCGTCCCACGCGCGGGACCCGCCGATCCCGATGCGTTCATGTTGGCAAACCTCCTGGTGGGAAACGACGCCGCTGCTCCCGCCATCGAGTGGGCGGGTACGGGTCCGACACTCCGCTTCGACGCGCCGGCGCACGTTGCCGTCGTTTCCGCTCCGGGCGCCCAGGTCGACGTAGACCTCGACCATCACCCCGTCCCGAGCGGGAGCGTCGTCGTCGTCGCGGCCGGCCAACGCCTCTCCCTCGGAACGGTCCGCTACGCCGCACGCGCGTATCTGGCCGTCGGTGGCGGTGTGCATGCGGAGGCGTTCGCCGGTTCGTTCGCCACCGACGTCACGACACGACTGGGCCCACGCCCCCTGAAGTCGGGCATGCACCTGGAGCTCGGCTCGGCAACACACCCCCGCAGCCACCTCGTGCCGGTCACACCCGATCCCACACCTCCTGCCGAATGGCGAACCTCGACGGGTCCACCGGCTCCCGCACGGTCGGAGGCACGTCTCCCCGGTCCGACGGTACGGGCGTGCCGGCTTCGGGTCCTGGACGGTCCCCACCGGCTCGAGGCAGCAAGCCGACGTCGGCTCACCGAGGCGCCGTGGGAGGTCGGAGCCGACGCCAACCGGATGGGAGTACGCCTGTCCCCCACCGGAGACGGTTCTGGCCTCGAAGCCTCCCCGCGGCGGATCCGCTCGCTGGGCATGGTCCCCGGCGCCGTCCAGCTGCCGCCCGACGGGAAGCCGATCATCCTCCTGCCGGACCATGCCACCGTCGGCGGCTACCCGGTCATTGCCGTGGTTGCCACAGTCGACCGCGGGACCCTGGGCCAGCTGATCCCGACGGACCTGGTCCACTTCGAGTGGATCGCTCCTGACGACGCCCTCGCCCTCGCCGCCCGCCACCGGCGTGCCCTCGCCGCCCGGGTGGCCGGCCGGTACCCGCTCCCGGCGGGCTGACCTCCGGCGGGCCGGACCTGGTGTCACACCGTCATGCTTCGATGGTT
>JAJZAC010000108.1 GCA_021799615.1 Actinomycetes bacterium | reverse complement strand
GACGCAGAGCTCCGAGCAGTGCCGATCCAGCGCCACGACTGGCACCCCGACTGGAACTACTCGATCCTGCCACCCTAACCGCTCACTTTATTGCGCCACGGGCCCTTACCCCGGCGCGTGGCGTGCCCGTGGCCTGGCGGTAGGCGCCGTAGAGGGTGATCGAGGTCGAGTCGTTGTGCAGTTCGGTGACCTCGATGCCGAACCGTTGGATCGCCGCCAGGCTGAGCGAAGTGAGCAGGCTGGCGCGGTCGGAGGAGAACAGCTCGTCGAGGGCCCGTCCCACCTTGTCGTCGTTGAGGAGCCCCACCTCGGCGTCACCGAGACCGAAGAGCGCTGGATCGTAGCCAGCTGCCCAGGCCGACAGCCCGTAGAGCGGCCGGCGGGTGACAGCCAGGTTGCGCACAAGCACGCTGATGGCTGTCGCCGGGGCGAGTCGGCAGCGACGATCGGGTTCGCACAGGTGGGCGGCGAGCAGAGCGTCGAACCCAAGGCGTCGGAGCACGCTGTTCACCACCGGCAACGCACCGATGCGAGCGCTGTGGACCTCGAGGTTGTCCGGATCGATGCGCATCATGTGCCACAGTCTGATACTGTGGACAACGAAGGTGGTGGATGGTGCGCCAAGATGCTCCCGGAGGAACGATGGGCGAGCCGAGCAGAGAAGAACGCCGAAGCCAGGAGGCGATCGCCAGACGCCTGTCCGAGGCAGGCTTCGCGCTGCCTGGCTCGCTAGTCGAACGCACGGCGAGATGCGGCAAACCCAACTGCAGGTGCAAGGCCGAGCCGCCACGACTGCACGGTCCCTACCACCAGTGGACCCGCAAGATCGACGGCAAGACCGCCACAGTCAACCTCACCGACGAACAAGCCGAGCGTTACCGCCCCTGGCTAGCCGAGGCCCAGCGCCTTCGTGCGCTACTCCACGAACTCGAAGTGCTCACGCTGCGCGTCGCCGGACGCGGAGAGAGCTGGCCGCGAAATTCAGGCTGAAGGGGTCGGGCAACCTGCGGAACGTAGGGTTGCACTCGCCGGGCACAAGAATAAACATTGCATGGAGGGGCAGTCGTTCCTCGCCGACGCGACGGTACGGGACCGGTCGGTGGGTGGGGGTGAAGGGACGAGGCCGTGAGACCGTCAGCATCTGGCCAGGCCATCGTGGTGATCCCCACGAGGCAGACAGTGAACGCGTTTCAGTGGGCGCGACTCGGCCGTATCGGTGCCGCGCTTGCCGTGGTCGTAGGCACGCTGGTCGTGGTGGCGATGGTGGCGACATCGGCAGAAGCCACCACGGCGACGCAGCGGGGCCTGCCGGCCATCTTCGTCGCCAACTACAACTCGAGCACGGTCACGTCGTATCCGTTGAGCGCCTCGGGCGACGCGAGCCCGTCGGTGACGGACACGAGTGGCTCGCTGAACAGTCCGTCGGGCGAGGCGTTCGACAGCGCCGGTGATCTATGGGTGGCGAATTTCGCGAGCGGGCAGATCGACGAGTTCACACCCAGCCAATTGGCGTCATCCGGCGCACCGGCGCCGGCCGTCACCATCTCGGGCTCTGGGGTGAGCTCGGCGTCGGACGTCGCGTTCGACGCGTTCGGCGATCTGTGGGTGACGAGCTATTCCGGTCCGGTCACCGAGTTCACGCCCAGCCAGATCGTCGCGTCGGGCAGCCCCACGCCGACCGTCACCATCTCCGGGTCCGCGGACCATGCGTGGGGACTCGCGTTCGACGCCGCCGGAGACCTCTGGGTGTCGGGCTACGATCACGCCAACGCCGTCTACGGTTATCTGCCCAGCCAGATCGCGGCTTCAGGCAGTCCGACGCCGCATGTGACCCTGTCGGGATCGTTCGACTCTCCGGTCTTCCCGGTGTTCGACCGCAATGGGGACCTGTGGGTCGAGAACTACCGGACCAGCGGGTCCTGGGCGGACACGCTCGTCGAGTTCACACCGGGTCAATTGGTGTCATCGGGAACCCCCACCCCGGCGGTCACCATCTCGGGTGGCGGCCTCGACGGACCTGGCGGTGCCGCGTTCGACAGCGCTGGCGATCTGTGGGTGCCCAACTGGTACGACAGCACCGTGACCGAGTACGCGTCGAGCCAGCTGCGTGCGTCCGGCAGTCCGACGCCGATCGCGACGATCTCCGGGGCCCACACCGGGCTCGGTGCCCCGGATGGCCTGGTGATCTGGGAGCCGCCGACGGTGACGGCCGTCCTGCCGCATGGTGGCCCAGGGAGTGGCGGGTACACCGTCACGGTCACGGGGACCGGCTTCACACCGATGTCGGTGGTGAACTTCGGCGGAACGCCGGTGTTCTCCTACCAGACGACCTACGTCAGCCCGTTCGAACTGCAGGCTGTGGTCCCGAGAGGATCCGGCACGGTAGACGTCACAGTGAGTGGATATGCCGGCACCAGCGCGACGACGCCGGCCGACCGCTTCAGCTACATCGGCTACTGGGAGGTGGCCTCCGACGGCGGGATCTTCTCCTTCCAGGCCCCCTTCGACGGTTCGATGGGCGGTTCGCCCCTCAACAAGCCGATCGTGGGGATCGCCGCCGATCCGCTGACCGGTGGCTACTGGGAGGTGGCCTCCGACGGCGGGATCTTCTCCTTCCACGCCCCCTTCTACGGTTCGATGGGCGGCTCGCCCCTCAACAAGCCGATCGTGGGGATCGCCGCCGACCCGCTGACCGGTGGGTACTGGGAGGTGGCCTCCGACGGCGGGATCTTCTCCTTCCACGCCCCCTTCTACGGTTCGATGGGCGGCTCGCCCCTCAACAAGCCGATCGTGGGGATCGCCGCCGACCCGCTGACCGGTGGGTACTGGGAGGTGGCCTCCGACGGCGGGATCTTCTCCTTCCACGCCCCCTTCTACGGTTCGATGGGCGGTTCGCCCCTCAACGAGCCGATCGTGGGGATCGCCGAAGGTTGACCGTGACCGGTGCCGGTCCGGTCCGGTGCTCCCCCACGACGACGCCGACCCGCAGGCGACAGGATCGGCTGGGCCCGGTGGGGGCGTCGCTCCACGGTGATGCCGGATCGTGCACCGGCCACGCTGTTCGGGGACGCGAGCAGACGAGGGGGCCCGTGCGCGGAGAAGATGAGCGGTCGCCGGGCGCGAGGGACACGTTCCGCTCGGGTGTCCCCGGACCGGGAGCGGATCCCACTCGCACCCCGGACCTCACTGGCTCGTGGTGCCCGAGGAACCGGGGATGGGCAACGTGCCGTGGAGGCCACCCGCAGGCAGCTGCGAGCTGCCGGGGGGCGCTTCGGGGTGAAGCACAGCGGGGCAGTGCACGCTCAGCCAGGGCCGCACCGAGTCCAAGAACCCGGCTTCCGCCGACGCGAGGTGCTGTTCGGCGGGGGGGTCGGCGGAGGGGTTATAGCCCTGCGCGGCGAGCTGCTGGCTGAGTCGGAGAAACGTGTCGGCGAGGGTCTGGGTCGCCGATCGCAGCGACGGTGGCGCCTCGCTCACGGCCTCGGAGAGGTAGGAGTTGAGACGGGAGAAGAACGCCTGGTCCTGCGACGGCGACATCTGAGCGAACGTGCCCTGCGGCGCGAGGTCTGACTCCATCTGCTCCATCTGGATGAAGGTCTGGCAGTACGCGACTGCCTGGGTGCTCGTCGCAGCGACCGAGGTGGTGGTGCTCGCCGCGGCGGCCGAGGTGGTGGTGCTCGTCGCGGCGACCGGAGGCCGCGGCGAGGTGGCGCTGCTCACCCCGGCATCGCTGGAGCACCCGGCCGCAGCGGTGGCCACGGCGCACAACGTCCCCACGGCGAGTCTCCTGACATGGTTGGACATGGGATGATCTCCTCTCGTCACGCGTCGGCTGGTCGTGCGGCACCACGGTGGGAGCGAGGCGGCGTCCGACGGACCGGGTAGCTGGTGCAGAAGAACCTCGGGCAGGCTGTCGGGAGCAGTGCGGTCGCTCGGCGGGCCAGGTCACGATCGCCGGCCCGGGTGTGGGCAGGGGTCACGGCCCGGGTGTGGGCAGGGGTCCTGGTCACCATGGGGCCGGCCCCAGCAGGACGGCATCGCCCCGTTCGTCGATCGCCTCGCAGAACTGCGCTCGCACATGACTGCGCGCTGGAACCGACCTGGTCCACCGTTGCCGGCAGCGACCAGCCCTTCCCGTCCCACGTGATCTCGTGGCCGAGACTGTCCGTCGCCAGGCACGAGACCGCGCTCAGGTCACCACCCGGGTCGACCGCGATGGGAGGCAACCAGCGACCGCCGACGTACTCGAGGGCGCGGCCGCCGGCGTCGACCGCCGTGCACGACGACGCGCTCGGGCCGGAGACAGCGCCGAGCTGCGCCGACGCCGACGCGCTTCGCGGTTCCAGGATCACCGGCGCCGACCAGGAACCGTCGTGGGGGGGGACCGACATCCCGTTGGTACCGGCGGCGGTGGACTCGGTCCCGACGCCCATGCAGAACGAAGCCGTCGGGCACGACAGGGAGGGGACGTGATCGCCGACCAGCAGGCCGAGGGCCACGGTGACGATCGCGGCGGGCCGATTCGTGGAAGTGTCGGATCTTCCAGACTGCCGGTGTGTCGTGCCCATGGTCGCCCACGCTCCCGCCGTGCTCCCGGGCCGGCCCGCGTGGTGACGCTGCACACCATGCCGGCATCGGGAAGCTCCCCCTGCGGGAGCCCCCGGCGACCGATGCCGCCACGTCGCCCACCGTCCTCGCACGGAGTCGACCCTCGGTGCCATCGTATCTCTCCGGTAGCCCCCATGGGAGGCTCGCTGCCGTGCCGAGGACCACGGATCGAGGCCACGGAGGCCCCGGCCGACGGACGGGATCCGACCGGTCGAGCCTGTGGTGGCGCCGGTCGCCGGCACGCGCCTCCCGGAGAGCGCCACTGTCAAGCACGAGCTCCGGCCTGCCGATGGTTCAGGCAGGCCAGGTGGACGTGGACCGGCCGGAGGGGGCACCGGTGGTGACGGAGGAACCGTCCCGGGAGGACGAGGCCGCCACTGGCCGGCACGTGAGCAACGTGCTGCTGGCCAACCTGGCGGCCGAGCTGCGCGAGATGGGGGGGAACGACCTGCTGGACCGGGTGAAGGCCCGGGCCGGCGAGCGCCGCGAGCTCGGCGAGCGCGGGAGCGTCGAGGAGGGCGCCTTCCTGCTCGGGTGGAGCACGCTCGACGAGACCGCCGCCCTCTTCGATGCCGCCGTCGAGGTCACCGGAGACCCTGACGTCCCCTACCGGGCCGGCCAGTGGGCGTTCCGGGGGACGATCAGCGCCGGGCTGGTCGACGGGCTGCGGGCGTTGGGCGGCCCCGGCGAGCTGTTGGGCCTGATCGGTCCGGTTGCGGCCAAGGTCACCACCGTGACCGACGCCGAGGCCGTGGAGATCGGCGCCACGCACGGGGTGGTCCGCTACCGGACGCGTGCCCCGCACGTCCGCAACCGCGTCCTCTGCGAGTACACCCGGGGTACCTTGTCCAGTTTCCCGACCGTCTACGACCTGGGGGTCGGGCACGTGACCGAGGAGGCGTGCCAGACCCGGGGCGATGCCCACTGCGTGTACCGCGTGTCGTGGGACCCGGCCGCCGCCGGGGCCGACCCCGAGGCGAGGATCGCCGCCCTCGAGGAGCGGCTCGAGACGCTGTCGGTCCGCTACGCCAACCTGGAGCAGGTCTCGGCCCTCCTCAGCGCTTCCAACGACATCGACGGCGTCCTCGCCTCGGTGGTCACGTTGGCCGGGGTGGCGGTGAGCGCTCCCCACCACGTGTTCGCCGTCCACCTGCCCGGGGAGCGGTCGCCCCGGGTCCACTGCATCGGCATCCCCGCCGAGCAGGCGGGGATCCTCGCCCGCCGGTTGTTGGCGGCCGACGACCTTGCGGCGTCCGGCGCGTGGCAGGGAGCGGTGATGGCCGTCGACGTGGCTTCCGCCCGCCGGCACTACGGCCGGCTGGCCGCCTTCTCCGCCCAAGGCCACCAGTTCATGCCGAACGAGGACCGGCTGCTGGCCGCCTATGCCGGACATGCCGCCGCCGCCCTCGAGGCGGCCGTGGCGTTCGAGGAGACCCGCCGCCTCCTCAACTTCTCGGCCCAACTGGCCGAGACCGCCACCACCGCGGAGATGACGGAGCGGATCGCCAAGGCGGCACTGTCGATGGCGGCGGCGGAGCGGTCGGCCGTCCTCCTCTGGGAGCGGGACGACGACCTGCTCGTCCGCTCCGCTGTGGCGCAGTGGTCGGCCGGCGATGACGGTACAGCCCGGGAGGAGGTCGCCCCGGCACCGGCCGGCACCCTCCCCGATGCGGCGTCGGTGGACGGCGAGGCGCTCGAGGCGTGGGCCCGGACCGCACGGGCCCGGCCCCAGGCGGCCGTGGGCGATCCGATCTTCGAACCCGTCCGGCAGGTGGCCGGGTGCGAGCACGCCGTCGTCGTGCCCCTCGTGGCCCGGAGCGAGCTCCTCGGCCTGCTGGTGCTCGACACCGGCGAGGCTGGGTCCCCGGTGGACGACGAGGTGGCCCGGCGGATGTCCGCGGTGGCGAACCTGGCGTCGTCCGCCCTCCACAGCGCCCGACTGCTCGAGGTCGTCCAGCACCAGGCCCACCACGACACGCTCACGGGACTTCCCAACATGCGACTGTTCGAAGACCGGATGAACGTGGCGCTGGCGGCTTGCCGGCGGACCGGGTCCGGTCTCGCCGTCCTGTTCGTGGACCTGGACGGCTTCAAGGACGTGAACGACCGCCTGGGGCACGCCGTGGGCGACCGTGTCCTGTGCCAGGTGGCCGACCGGCTGAGCCAGGCGGCCCGTGCGTCGGACTCGGTGGCCCGTCTGGGCGGGGACGGGTTCGTCGTCCTGGTCCCGAACATCGGCGACCGACCCGAGGCCGAACGGGTCATCCAGCGGGTGGCGGCGGCCATCGAGTCGACCCCCGTCCTCGTGCCGGGCGACAAGGTGCACCTGCGGGCGTCCATCGGCATCGCCCGGTACCCGGAGGACGGTGGCGATCCGGAAGAACTGTTGCATCGCGCCGACCTGTCGATGTACGAACGCAAGCTGTCCCGCAGCGCCGGCCGCTCGTGATCCGCCCCGCGCCCCTCGGCCCCGCTCCCCGTCCGGGACTCCCGGTATGCCACCGGGCCGGTCAGGGTTCTGGCTCCGGTTCGCCGCCGGCGCTTGCCCTGCCGGTCAGCTACTGACATCATCACTGACAAGAGATGTCCGCCCGCGGCCTCGGCCGTCGCCGGCGGGCGCGGTCCACCGTCAGCGAGGGAGAACCATGGCGAACCACGCGGCACCCCGGATGATCTCCGACATGCGTGGTGTGCGCTATGGCGAGGTGCTCGCCATCAGGCCGGCCGGCGGTGGGCTCCAGGGCGAGGTCTACGGCACCCAGCTGCTGAACGACTGCCCGGCCGAGCTGTGGGACGCGCTCGACGCCACCGCCATCGCCGAGGAACTGGGGGCGCTGTCCGTCAAGCTCAACGGTCCCCGCTACTGGATGCTCGACGGCCTGGGCCAGAAGGTGGCGGTGGTCGATCCGGTGCTCCGAGAGCTCGGAGGGATCCTGATGCGCCGCATCGCCGTGGTGGACCTGGGGGACGACCCGAGCTCCCGGCCCTACACGCTGCGGCGTGTGAACCGGGGCGCGGTGTTCTTCTTCGACGCGGGACGACCGGTCCACGAGCTGGTCGACCCCGACGGCGCCGCCTACGTCATGCAGGCCTACTGCACCGGGGTGGACCCCACCCTCACCCAGGGCGACCTGGCCGGCCTGGGTGATCGCCTCGACCTGCCCGCCGGCTGGAGCTACCGGACGAGGGTCCTGGACGACGAGCTGGTGGTGGACACCAGCACCACGTTGGCGACGGTGGTCCAGGACGAGTTGGAGAACACCTACACGCTGCCCTTCTGACCTACATCCGCGAGTAAGCCCCGCGAACATTCGTTCGATACGCGACAAAGTGCCTTTCACCTGGGAGAATGGAGATTGCGAAAACGCCATGACCCCGAGTGGAAGGCAC
>JAJZAC010000025.1 GCA_021799615.1 Actinomycetes bacterium | reverse complement strand
GCCCTACGGCGTCGACACCATCATCCAGGCCGCCCACACGGGGACCGTGGTCTCGTTCGACCCGCTCTGGTACTACGGCCTCGTCGGTGCCGCACGACCCTGACCCGGTGCGGCCGGGCGGCGACTCCGGCCTCGACCTCAGCATCGTCGTCCCCGCCTACAACGAAGAGGCCAGGCTGGCCGAAGGTCTGGCCCGCCTGGGCGCCGCCGTCGACGCCGGCGCCGTCGACCCGGAGCGCACCGAGGTCATCCTGGTCGACGACGGCAGTACCGACGGGACGGCAGAGCTCGCCAGCCGGCTCCTTGCCGTCTTCCCCCACCACCGGGTGCACCGGACGACCGTCAACCGGGGGAAGGGAGCGGCCGTGCGGACTGGTATCGGGCTGGCCCGAGGCGCCGCGTGCGCCCACATGGACGCGGACATGGCCATCGACCCCCGTTCGGTGGCCGACCTCCGCTCCGGCCTCCACCACCACGACGTCGTCATCGGATCGAGAGCGCTGGCCGGCTCCATGGTCGATGGCCGCTACATCGTCCGCTCGCTCATGGGCCGGCTGTTCAACCGCCTCGTCACCATCGGAACTGGCCTGCGCTTCGCCGACACCCAGTGCGGGTTCAAGGGATTCCGGACGCCGGTGGCCCGCCTCCTCTTCCACCTGGTCGAGATCGATCGCTTCGCCTTCGACGTCGAAGTGCTGGCCCGGGCAGCCGAGCTCGGCCTCGACATCGCCGAGATCCCCGTCCACTGGAAGAACGTCCCCGGCAGCAGTATCCACCCCCTCCACGACGCGGTGACGATGGTGCGCGACGTTGCGCTGGTCCGCCTGGACCCCAGCCGGCGACCGACCGTCACCATGCTCACCGTCCCCCACCGGCGCGACCCCGCCGGCGACGGGGCAGCCCGCGTCCTTGCCGATCTCGTGACCGGTCGCATCGGGCCGGTCCCCCTCCCCGTCGTGCGCACCCCCACGAGCACGTCGGTCCTCCTGGCCCTGGTGGAGCCGGTGACCGTTGCCGCCATCTGCGCCCAGGCCCGCCAGGAGCTCGCCGGCGACGGCGTCGACATCCGCCGGATGCGGGCGGCAGACCTGGCTCGCGCCGGGTCGCTCCGTGGGAACGTCGGCAGCATCCTCGGGCTGGCCGGCAGGGCCTGACCCGGTTGGCCAGCCCCCAGCCCCCAGCCCCGGGCCCGCAGGCGGCCGTTCGCGCGTACCATGCACACATGGCCCGCGAGAAGACCGAGCCGACCGCAGCGGGCCCGAACGCCGAGGCCATCGAGGTGTCCGGCCGGACGACGTCAGTGCAGCCGGCGCCGGTCACCGGCGTGTCCCCGGTGCCGGCGGACACCGCTCCGGCCCGGCTCCGGCCCGTACGGCCGGGCGAGGACCAGGACCACGGCGAAGGCACCCAGCGGGTCCTGCGGGATCCCCGCCGGTCCGACGTCGACGAATGGGGCCGTTCGGAGCACATGCGGTCGATCGCCCGGCGCGCCTACGCACCGCTGTACCGGCACTGGTTCCGGGTCGAATGGCAGGGCCTGGAGAAGATCCCGGCCACCGGGGGCGCGCTGCTGGTGGCCAACCACGCCGGCGCCATCCCCTCCGACGCGCCGGTGATCATGCACGGGATCGAAGAGGAGCTCGGCCGACCGGTCTACGGCATGGCCGACTACTTCTTCCGGACGGTGCCCGTCGTCGGCACCCTGTGGTCCCGGACCGGCGGGGTGCCTGCGCACCCCGACAACGCCTATCGCCTCCTCCACGACCAGGAGCAGCTCGCCCTGGTCTTCCCCGAGGGTGTAAAGGGGCCGTCGAAGACCTACTCCGACCGGTACCGGCTGCGCCGGTTCGGCCGGGGCGGCTTCGTCGAGATCGCCATGCGGTCCGGGGTCCCCGTCGTCCCGCTCGCCGTCGTGGGTGCCGAGGAGTCCATGCCCGTCCTCTTCCGGCTGCCGTCGGTGGCGAAGGCCCTGGGGGTGCCGTACTTTCCGGTGACGGCCAACCTGCTGGCCTTCGGCCCCATCCTCGGGCCGTTCACCTACTTCCCGGCCAAGATCAAGATCCGGGTCCTCGACCCGGTCCGTTTCGACGTGCTCGACAGCCAGGAGCGCTATTCGAAGAGCCGGGTGATGGACGAGGCTGAACGCATCCGCTCCCGCATCCAGGACGCGCTCCACGACATGCTCCGCGAGCGCCGGAGCGTGTGGTTCGGATGACGGCCGCCATGCGGAGGGCACCCGGCACGCCCGGGGCACCCGGCACGCCCGGGGCACCCGGCACGCCCGGGGCACCCGGCACGCCCGGGGCACCCGGCACGCCCGGGGCACACCAGCCGAATTCGCCGGCGCGCCCGGCGGGTCGGTAGGGGGCGGGGCGATGGGTCGGCGCGTCCTCGTGACCGGGCTCGACACCTTCTGGGGCGGCCGCATGGCCCAGGCGCTCGAAGCGGACCCCGACGTCGACATGGTCCTGGGGATGGGAACCCACGAGCCGAAGGTGCCCCTCGAGCGCACCGAGTTCGTGCGGGCCGACCAGACCTACTCGATCCTGAACCGGATCGTCCGGGCCACCCAGGTCGACACCATCGTGCACACCTTCCTCGTCACCAACTCCGAAGAAGTCCCCGGACGCACCCTCCATGAGATCAACGTCATCGGCACCATGAACCTGCTCGCCGCAGCCGGCTCCCCCGGCACCCCGGTCGAGCAGGTGGTCGTGAAGTCGTCCACCCACGTCTACGGCTCCTCCCACAAGGACCCGGCCTGGTTCCGCGAGGAGACGCCCCGCGTCGCCCCCGTCGGCACCCGGCTCGAGCGCTCGCTGATCGAAGTCGAGTCGCTGGTGCGTGACTTCGCCGAGGACAACCCGAGCCTCCTCGTCACCGTCCTGCGGTTCGCCCACGTGCTGGGCAGCGACATCGTCACCCCCATCAGCGCCAACCTGCGCCGGCGCGTCCTGCCGGCAGTGTTCGGGTTCGACCCGCTGCTCCAATTCGTGGAGGAGGACGACGTCGTCCGCTCGCTCGAGTACGTGACCCGGAACCGGATCGGCGGCATCTACAACGTGGCCGGCGCCGGCAAGCTCCCGTGGAGCGAAGTGGCCGCCATCAGCGG
Organism: Actinomycetes bacterium; assembly: GCA_021799615.1. Lineage (GTDB taxonomy): Bacteria > Actinomycetota > Acidimicrobiia > Acidimicrobiales > RAAP-2 > JAJZDI01. Next base: position 28,986 of record JAJZAC010000025.1, on the reverse strand, counting down.
TGCCCACCTCCTCCCGCTCTCGCCCGTCAGCCCCCGGACCTTCGCCGCGCCACTGTGCCGGCTGGGGCTCATCCAGTTCCCGCCGGAGATGGAGCCGGTGGCCCGTTTCGGCCGCGGCGTGGACACGTCACGGCTGTGCGAGCAGGGGTTCGAGTACCGTTACACGAGCGCCGGCACGGTGGAGAGCTTCGCCCGGGCCAACAACCTCCGGCGCTCCACCGGTGGCGCCTCGAACGCCTACCGGTACCAGCAGGACGTGGAGCTGTTCTTCCGCCATTCTCCTGCCGTCGTGCGCAGCCTCGACTCCTGAGCGCCGGGGCCGACGGAGGCCGACGGAGGCCGACGGAGGCCGACCGGGGCCGGACCCTCCCGGGACCCTCCCGGGACCGTGGCGCCTGTTCCCTCAGAGCGGTGCCAGCCAGGTCCGGATCAGCTCACCCCGGCGCTCGGCCCACTCTTCGGCGGTCATGGCGAAGCGCATGTGGTCCTCCCACCGCCCGTCGATCTCGAGGAAGCGCACCGCCACTCCCTCGGCCCGCAGGCCGAGCTTCTCCACCACCCGGCGCGAGGCGTGGTTGCGCGGAATGATCGAGATCTCCACCCGGTGGAGGGCGAGGGTGTCGAAGGCGAAGCGCAGCACCACCACGACCGCCTCGGGGACGACGCCCTGGCCGGCATAGGCCTGGTCGACCCAGTAGCCGACGAAGCCGTTCTGGAACGGGCCACGCTGGATCGACGACAGGGTGACCTCGCCGATGAACCGGCCGCCGGCGAAGATGCCGAAGCCGAACCCCGTCCCCATCTGCCGCTCGCGCTCGCGCATGGCGCATCGGGAGGAGAACGAGACCGCGTCCTCGGGCGCCGGCGGTGCACCCTGGGGCCGGGGCTCCCAGGGAACCAGCCAGTCCCGGCAGCGCCGGCGGACCTCCACCCAGGCCTCGTAGTCGTAGTCGGCAAGCGTCCGTAGCTTGATCCTCCGCCCCGCCAGCTCCAGCGGCGGCGCCTGGGCCGATCGCATCGCCGCGCTCACCGCCCCAACACCTCCGCCAGGGCGCCGAGGAGCAGGATGACGTTCTCCATGCGGGCGCCATTGCCCATGCAGCCGATGCGCCACACCCGCCCGGCCAGGGGGCCGACCCCACCGCCGATCTCGATCGTGAACCGGTCCAGCAACGCCCGACGGACGGCGGCCTCGTCCATCCCTCCGGGGAGGTCGTCGGGGACGACCACGGTCGTCAGCTGCGGCAGGCGGAAGCCTTCGGCTGCGAACAGCTCCAGTCCCAGGCCCTCCAGACCGTCCTGCAGCGCCGTGCCGCAGGCGCGATGGCGTTCGACGACCTCGTCGAGCCCCTCGTCGAGAAGGGCACCGAGCCCGGCGTGCAGGCAGGTCACCATCGTCACCGGAGCGGTGTGGTGGTAGGTGCGCCCGCCCGTGCCCCCGCCGGAACTGCCCACGCCGCCGACATAGGCGGAGATCAGCCCCAGGTCCAGGTACCACGACGTGGGACGGTCGACCAGCCGGGCCCGGGCCCGGTCGGAGACGGTGATGGGCGCCAGTCCGGGCGGGACACCGAGGCACTTCTGGGTGGCGCTGTAGGCCACGTCGATCCCCCAACCGTCCACGTCGGTGGCGATCCCGCCCAGCGACGTGACCATGTCGGTGACGATGAGGGTCTCGTCGGGCAGCAGTGGCGCCAGGGCGGCCACGTCGTTGCACACCCCGGTCGAGGTCTCGGCGTGCACCATCGCGACGAGTGCCGGTGCCGGATGGGCCGCGGCGACGGCATCGGGATCGACGGGCCGGCCCCAGGGCGCCTCCACCCGGTGGACGTCGGCGCCGGAGCGGCCCGCCACCTCGCACATGCGCTCGCCGAACAGCCCGTTGACGGCGACCACCACCGGGTCACCTGGCCGGACCAGGTTGACGAAGGCCGCTTCCATGCCCGCCGATCCCGTCCCGCTGACCGGGAACGTGAGGCCGTTCGAGGTCCGGAAGACGGTGCGGAGGCGGGCCATCGTCTCGTCGAGGCGGGCCAGGAATTCGGGGTCGAGGTGCCCGAGCACGGGAGCGACGGCCGCACCCACCACCTCCGGGTACAGGTTGGAGGGGCCCGGTCCCATGAGAAGTCGCTCGCGCAGGGGCACTCGCGCATCGTAGGCGCCGATGCCGGTGGCCGGCAGGTCCGCCGGCAGGTCCCCCGGCAGGTCCCCCGGCAGGCGCGGGGCACGGGACCGCTGTCGCACGGGGGAACGCGCCGGCGGTGGGCCCGGGCTCACGTCTGCCGGCTGCGGTCCTTCCGCCTGGCGAAGCGCCGCCCGCCCGACGGCAACCGGCCGGCTCGGTCACCGTCTGACCCCGCCGGCCCAGCTCCGCGGTCACGCCCTTCCGGCTCGACTCCACCACGTCGCAGTGCCTGGATCGCCGCCATGCGCTCCCGGATGAACACCGCGCGGGCATCGGGTCCGTGCCGGGTCAGCACCGACGCCCGGGCCCGCTCCCCCGTCGCCTGCGCTTCGTCCGGGTGCTCGACGACCCACCGCATCATCCGGGCCGCGGCGTCGAGGTCCGGTTCGGCCCAGGTCGCCTCGGCCGGGTAGGGATCGTTGCCCGGACCCACCGGTACCGGGGCCCACGGCACCAGGTACGCGGTGGTGTCGTCCATGAAGTCGAGGTTTCCCGAGTAGGCGGTGGCGATCACCGGCTTGCCCAGCGCCATCGACTCGGCCATGGTCAGCCCGAAGCCCTCGCTGCGGTGCAGCGACACGTAGCAGTCGGCCACCTGCATCAGGGCGGCGACGTGACCGCGGTCCATGTACCCCTCGATCAGGAGCACGTCGTTGTCCTCGGCGGCCAGCCGCAGCCGCTCCAACGCCACGATGTCACGCTCGGCGTTGATGACCTTGATGACCAGGAGCGGCGCCTGACCCCGACCCTTCCACGCGCCGGGCTCGCCGAACGCCCGGCGGAACGCCTCCACCACGCCGGCCGGGTTCTTCCGCTCGATCACGCTGAGGAGGTCGAAGCAGAAGAGGAAGAGGAACCGGTCGTCGGGGAGGCCGAGGACCGACCGGTCGATGCCGTCGGGGACCTCCGGGGCGACGACCGGGTGAGGCACGGCGAAGACGGGTACGTCGGACCCGACGACGATGGCTCGCCGGGCGAATTCCGAGACGGCCCAGATCTCGCTGAACGGGGCGGTGGCCGACGCCCATCGTTCGGGGAACTCGTCGAGCTCCCACGACCACTGGGCGATGTTGTAGCGGCCGTCGAAGAAGCCGGGGCCGACCAGGCTCGCGAACTCGCCCACCTGGTCGGCGTTCACGCACACCAGGTTCACGTCGTAGTCGTAGACGCCGGGGGTCTCCCCGTTGAAGGGATGTCGCTGCCTGCTGGCCAGCCGGCTGAGGGAGCACGTGGCCACGGGGATCCCGGCTGCCTCCACCGCCCGCACCGCCAACCGGGCCGCTTCGCCCATCCCCAGCTCGGCCTGCAGGTAGCCCGCCACGATCATCCCGGGGCGGAGCTGGTCGCGCGGTGCCCACGTCCCGCCGGGTTGGTGCATGGAGCCGTCGTCTGCACCGTCGAGCTCGGGGACGTCCGCCCCACCGCCCGGGACAGGCTGCGCCGGCCGGCTGTCGTCGTCGGGGACGAGCTCGGGGACGAGCCGTCCGGCGGCGGCCTCGGCCCGGGCCCACGCCAGGAACGCGGCCCGGTCGGCACCCTGGGGATCGAAGAAGGCGACCCGCAGCGCATGGACGTCCTTCCCGAAGACGGTGGCCAGGTAGACGGACAGGTTCCCCGGATCACCGAGCACGCGGGGGGCGGCCCGCAGCCAGGCGCACAGCCCGTCCGCCCCGGCCACCGTCCACGGCACGGGCGGGTACTCGTCCCGACCGAAGTCGGCCTGCCGCACCGACTCCCGGACGACGCGGCGGACCACGTCGTCGATCCGGGTGCCGTTGGCCATCACGTCGAACCCGTACGAGGGGCCCGATCCCCGCACGTAGCCGGCGTCGAGCAGGAGCCCCCGGTACTCGTCGCAGATCCGCCGCACGTCGGGACGTTCGGAGAGCAGGACCCTCGGGCTGCAACCCTGGTGCTTCGAGAGAACCTGGGGCCGGTCGGGGCTGAACCCGCTGAAGTGGAAGAAGGTCAGGGGATCGCCGTCGACCACGTACGAGGAGCCGTCCCACCTCAGGTCCCGGCGGTCGAGGTTCCAGTAGGCCACGTTGCAGGTCGGGTCCCGCACGATGGCGACGTCGTAGATGCCGGGCACGAAGTCGATCCATCGCTGGTCCACGAAGAGCATCCCCTGCGGGTCGGTCACGCACTCGCGCACCAGGCGCTGCTTCCAGTACTCGAGGAACGGATCGATGGCGGTCTCCCCCATGTGCAGGTGGGCTGCCGCCGCCGACGCGCCGCCGAACGGCGCCGCCACGTGCTCGACCTCGTCCGGGCGGATGGTGGCGTAGGCCGTCCTCTTCCGGATGGCCTCGGTGATGGGCGGCGCGAGTTCGGCGAGCGCCGCGTGTCCGACCCCGATGAACCCCAGGTTGTAGGCACCGGAAGCCAGGATGCTGAGCTCGGTCGCCATGCGCCCGTCGCGGGTCATCGGGCGCGTCAGGTGGGGGGTGAGGACGATCCCCCGCTCCTCGGCCAGCCGGGCCAGTCGGTCGAGCGGGCGGGCGATCAGGATGTCCGGGTCGATGTAGAGGACGGACGGTGCGCCCATGCGCAGCAGCGCCTCGAGGAACCACGGCTTCAGGGCCGTGGCCAGCTCGGTCACGTCGTACATCGACGCCATGCGGTAGAGCTCGTCGACGTCCTGGCCGAGGTCGTCGATGTGGAAGACGTCGAACGGCTCGCCTCCCGGCCCACCGACCACGGTGCCGTCGACGTCGTCGATCACGAGGACGCCGAACCGGCCTTCGGGATGGTGGGCGGCGAACGACCGGGCCAGTACCCGGGCGAACGGGAGGTAATTGCGGGCGATGATGGTGCAGGCGTGGACGGTCACCGGCCGACCGTCCTCACGACGTCAGCGATCCCACGAGACCGTCCAGGATGTCCGCCTCGGAGACCAGGCACTCGTCGAAGCCGAGGCGGCCCATCACCGAGACCAGGATCAGCGCGCCGCCGACGATGACGTCCTGGCGGCCCGGCTCCATGCCCGGGCGGGCCAGCCGGTCGGCCGCCGGCTCGGCCGCCAGCGTCCGGTACCAGTCGTACACCGCCGATGCCGGCAGCACCGCATGGTGGATGCGGTCACGGTCGTACGCGGCCAGGCCGGCGTCGAGCGAGGCCAGGGTGGACACCGTTCCGGCCAGCCCCACCAGCCGGTGGGCGCTCAGGAAATGGGGGTGGTCAGCGAGCACGGCATCGAGCCGGGTAGCCACCTCGGCCTCGGCTTCGGCCAGCTCCGCCGCGGTGGGCGGGTCGGTGGTCAGGAACCGCTCGGTCAGGCGGACGCATCCCAACTGCATCGACACCACCTCGAGCGCAGGGTCCGCAGCGTCACGACCCACGACCATCTCGGTCGAGCCGCCGCCGATGTCCAGCACCAGGAAGGGCCCGGGGCCCGACAGGTCGGCGAGGGCCCCGGCCATCGACAGCCGACCCTCGGCGGCCCCGTCGAGGAGCTCGGGGTCGACTCCGGTGGCCAGGCGGGCCTCGGCCAGGAACTCGTCGCCGTTGTCGGCGTCCCGGACGGCTGACGTCGCCACCACCCTGGCTCGCCCCACCCCGGTCTCGTCCATCAGCTCCCGGTACTCGTGCAGGACCGCGACACAGCGGGTGATGGCGTCGGGCGACAGGGAGCCGGTGGCATCCACCCCCTCGCCCAGCCTGGTGATCCGCATGAGCCGGATGAGCGGCCGACCGGCCTCGTCGACCACGAGCAGGCGCGTGGAATTGGTCCCGCAGTCGATCGCCGCCACCGCGTCCGGAGTCACGCCGGATTTCCTACCACAGTCCCACCGGCACCCGGCCGGCCACGGGGGCCGTCACAGGCCGGTTCCACCGGATCATCGGCCCTCCCGACGCACCGCCAGGCCGATGCGACGGACCGTCCACTCGCCCACCGGATCCGGCCCCCCCGCCAGCCACCACGCCAGATGGGCATGGAGGCACTTGACGCCGGTCCGGGTCCCACCGACCCCGCCCGACGGCCTCGGTCCGAGGTGGTCCGCCGGGATCAGCGCGTCCCGCTCGGCGGCGTAGCGCCGGTGGGCGAGGGCCACCGCCTCCGGGTCCACCTCGGCCTCCGCCTGCTGGACCCCGCCGGCTGACTCGACCCGGCTCACCGCCGTCACCAGGACCGGGTCGACCAGCCAGTACCGGGTGGGCATGGGAGTGCCGTCGGCCAGGAACGGGGCGTTGGCGATCACGGCCGGGGTGCCGGCGGCGCCGCGGACGACGACCACGAAGGACCCCGCCGGGCTCCTCCCGAGGAGCCGCGCCACCGCTGCCAGGTCAGCTTCCGACGGTCGATCGGCCCCCGGCAGCCCGTCCGTCAACGCCAGAACTCGAGGGTGTCGGCCACCCGCCGCCAGAAGCCGGGCGGGCGGCTCGACGAGCCTCCGCCAGGAGGTCCTCCGGGAGCGCCCCCGGGGGCGCTCCCGGTCGAGGACGACGGTGGGGACGTGCCGGTGAGGCCCGGATCGGGGTGCAAGGTCGGCGAGTCCGACGGCGCCACCGGCGCGCCCAGGCCGGGGTCGCCGGCTGCCGCCGAGGCGGGGGACCCGTCCGGTCGGGACCCGGCCAGCGGGAGCACGTCGTAGAGGTGCTGGCCGGGCAGGACGAGCTGGTACTCCTTGCGAGCCAGGCGGGCCAGTTCGGCGTTGGACGCCAGCTGCTGCTGCTCGACCGAGAGCTGGCGGTTCTCCTGGTGGACCTGGTGCAACGACGCAGCGGCGGCTGCTACCGCCTGGTGGTCGGCGAGCAACGAGCGGACCGGGAGCCCGACGGCGAGGATCCCAGCCGACAGGACTGCCGTCCCCACCACGAGGAACCGGTCCCGGCGGACCGTGGTGCTGGACTGCCGCCGGGCGGTGGGCCTGGCCGCCCGCCCGGCCGCCGTCCCCACCCTGCCGACCTTGTGTGCCCTGCCGACCGTGCGTGCCCTGCCGCCGCTGCCGGCCTTGCCGGCCTTGCCGGCCTTGCCGGCGGCGGCGCGTGTCGCCGGGGTGGCGCGGGAGGCCGAGCGCGACCGGGCTCCGCCCGGCGCGGGGCGTCGCTTGCGGGCCATGGGCCGGACATGGACGCCTCCGGGCACCCTCAGCCCACCCCCGTGCCGGAGCTGGCCGCCGTTCGCGCCGGCCCCGACGAGAGCGCCGCTCCACCGGGGAAAGCCGCCGACTCACCCAACAGGTGCTCGATCCGCAGGAGCTGGTTGTACTTGGCCACCCGGTCGGATCGGGCCGGGGCGCCCGTCTTGATCTGACCGCAGCCGGTGGCGACGGCCAGGTCGGCGATGAACGCGTCCTCCGTCTCGCCGGAGCGGTGGGACATGACGCACGCGTAGGCGGAGCGAGTGGCCAGCGCCATCGTCCCCAGCGTCTCGGTCAGGGTGCCGATCTGGTTGACCTTGACCAGGATGGCGTTGGCGGTGCCGCTGTCGATCCCCCGCCGCAGCCGTTCCTCGTTGGTGACGAACAGATCGTCTCCCACGAGCTGGACCCGGTCGCCGAGAGCGGCCGTCAGTGTCGCCCAGCCGTCCCAGTCCTCCTCGGCCATGCCGTCCTCGAGGGAGACGATCGGGTACCGGTCGACCAGGTCGACCCAGTACTGCACCATCTCGTCGGAGGACAGGGTCCGCCCCTCGCCGGCCAGGACGTAGGCACCGTCGCGGTAGAGCTCGCTGGTGGCCGGGTCCATGGCGATGGCCACGTCGGCGCCGGGCGTCCGGCCGGCTGCCTCGATGGCATCCACCAAGATCCGCACCGCGTCCTCGTTGGAGGCCAGGTTCGGGGCGAAGCCGCCTTCGTCGCCCACCGAGGTCGACAGGCCACGGGACTTCAGCACCCCGGCCAGGGCGTGGTACGTCTCGACGCCCCACCGGAGCGCCTCGGCGAACGACGCCGCTCCGACCGGCATGATCATGAACTCCTGGAGGTCCACCGAGTTGTCGGCATGGACACCACCGTTCACGACGTTCATCATCGGGACCGGCAACACGTGGGAGCCGACCCCTCCGAGGTAGCGGAAGAGCGGCACGTCGAGCTCGTCGGCGGCGGCCCGGGCGGTGGCCAGGGACACCCCCAAGATGGCGTTCGCACCCAACCGGGCCTTGTTGGGCGTGCCGTCGGCGTCGATCATGGCCAGGTCGAGGGCTCGCTGGTCGAGGGCGTCGAACCCCGATACCAGGTCGGCCAGCTCCCCGTTCACGTGGGCGACGGCCGTGGCCACGCCCTTCCCGCCGAAGCGCTCGCCCCCGTCACGGAGCTCGACCGCCTCGAACGTCCCCGTCGACGCGCCGGACGGGACCATCGCTCGCCCGGCCGCACCGGAGTCGAGCACGACCTCGACCTCGACGGTCGGGTTTCCCCGGGAGTCGAGCACCTCCCGTCCGACAACCTGTTCGATGGTGCTCATCTCGTCCCGTGTCTCCTCATGCCTGGTGCGCCAAACCTAGCATCGGCACTCGTCCCCACCTGGGCATCGTCCCGTCACCGGCGCCGGTCCCGGCTCTCAGCGCTCCCATGCCTCGGCGGCGACGATGGCGGCGCGGAAGGCAGCCGCCTTGGTCCGCAACGCCTGCTCGGGATCGACCCCGAGCCGCCTGGCCAGCTGGACCACGTCGAAGAGGAGGTCGGCCACCGCCCCGGCACCGGACGCCCCGGCACCGAGCCCCTCCGGCAGCCCCGACGTGCCGGCCAGTGCGGCGACGTCGAGGCCGATGGCCGCAGCCTTCCGCTGGAGCTTGGCCACGGTGGCCAGCGCCGGCAGGGCCTCGGGGATCCCGTCGGTGACCGACGCACGGCCCTTCTCCTCGAGCTTTGCCACCTCCCAGTTGGCGGCCACGTCACGTGCGGTGGCCGCGTCGGCGTCCCCGAACACGTGGGGGTGGCGCGCCACCAGCTTCTCCCGCACGCCGCTGGCCACGTCGGCCAACGTGAACCACCCGGCCTCGGAGGCCAGCGTGGCGTGGAAGTAGACCTGGAAGAGGACGTCGCCCAGCTCCTCTTCGAGGTGGGCGACGGCCTCGGCGCCGGGGAGGTCGAGCTCCCAGACCTCGGCCCCGTCCGCCAGCACCCCGTCCGCCAGCACCCCGTCCGCCAGCACCCCGTCCGCCAGCACCCCGTCCGCCGGCACCCCGTCCGCCGGCACCCCGTCCGCCGGCACCCCGTCCGCCGGCACCCCGTCCGCCGGCACGGCGTCGGCGACCGGCACGGCGTCGGCGACCGACACGGCGTCGATGGCCTCGAGCAGTTCGTAGGACTCCTCCAACAGGTGCCGTGCCAGCGAGGCATGGGTCTGCTCGCGATCCCACGGGCACTCGGACCGCAGGGTGCGGACCAGCTCGTCGAGCCGGGCGAGCTCGCCGGCGGCGGTGGCGGGCATGGTCGGGATCCACATCGAGGTCAGGTGATCAGGCTCCACCGTGCGGTCCATCTCGTCCCACGCCACCTCGGCCACCACCTCGTCGTCCAGGCCGAGATGGTGGAGGATCGTGACCGTCGTGCCCGGCCCGGGGTCACCGAGCACCTTGATCGCCGAGAGGACGGGACGGGACCAGCACTGGCCCACCAGGAGTGGGCCCCGCTCACCCGCCGCCTCGGTGGCGAAGCGCTCGCCGTCGACCAACCGCACCCCGGCGTCGACGGGGTCCACGCCCAGCCTGGCGAAAGCCACGTCGGCGAACGAGAGCGCCGGATGGACGGTCAGGGCGATCTCACCCGAGACGACAGCGGGATGGACCCGGAGGAGGGCGACCGTCCGCTCGGCCACCGTCGGCGCACCCGGGACCCCGTAGACGATCGCCGTGCGGGGTGCCGATCGGGCCAGGTGGACGAGGTCGTCGACGATCGTCGAGTAGACCTCGTCGAAGGTGGTGGCGGACTCGTAGACGGCGTCATAGGTGCCCACGCCCGGAAAGGCGTCGGCGGCGGGGTGGCGCCCGGTCCGGAACCGCACTTCGCGCCGGATCTGGTCGGCACGGCGCCCGCCGTCGAGGCCGTCCCCACGGGGCCGGCCCCCCGGGGAGCTGCCACTGCCGAGGCTGTCCTCCCCGGCGCCCAGAGCGTCCTCCCCGTCCTCCCCGGCGCCGAGCGCGTCCTCCACCGCGGCCCGGGCCGACGCGGTCAACAGGTCGGCGCCGGCCGGTCCGAGCCCGACGACGTCGATGCGCCGGTCCGCGTCCCCCGGCCCGGTCACGCCGGCCGGTGCGGTGCCGGGTCCCGGCGCCACGCCGTCAACCGGCGCCGAGCGGACCGGTTCCCGGCACCGCCGACGAGGCGGGGCTCGGCTGCGTGCCGCCGACGGATGCCAGCAGGGTGGCGGACGGCGGGGCCGGCGGCGGGACGATCTGGGTGACCTTCCACGTGCCGAACCGGGGATCGACGCTGATGGACGAGCGGCGGGCGAACGCGGTGACCTCGGCCGCCACCCGGCTCTGGTTGGTCGAGGCGAACAACAGTGCGGTGCGGATCTGCGGCTCGACCTGCACCAGCGGTTGGGGCTGCTCGGAGGTCACCTCGTAGACGTTGTAGATCGTCCCCGACGACGTCGTGGTGGGACCGACGGGACCGATCGGCTGACCGACGGTGACCGACGGCAGCTGGAGGTCCTGCGCCACCTGGGCCGCCGACAGGGTGCACCCCAGCTGACCCTTGCCGGCCTGCTCCGCCGGGTCGATCGAGTCGGACGCCACCACCGAGGCGAACGACGCCCCCGCCTTCAGCTTGGCGATCGCCGCGTTGGCGGCAGCCGCCGTGGCCACGGTGAGCTGGCTGACGCAGGCCGTGCTGAACTGGTCCTTGTTGGCCGCGTAGTAGGCGGCGACCGCCGACGGCGACAGGTCCACACCGTCAGCCAGCAGGAGCTCCTCCGCCTCGACGTAGTGGATCTGCTCGCGGGCGAAGGCGGCCGGCAACCCGTCGAGCACCTGGGCCCCGGTCGACGGCGTCGTGCTCGTCGGGCTGGGCAGGCAGGCACCGAAGGTGGGCACCGCCTGGCCCTGCTGCGACAGGTTCTGGATCTGGGAGGTGAGATTGCTCTCGAGGTCGCTGCGGGCCTGGGCGTAGGACGCTGCCGTGGCGGCGAGGTGCTTTGCCGCCGCCAGCTGCGGGTAGAGCCGGTCCGTCACCATCACGTCGACGACGTCGTCGGCGAAGGCGGTGTCGTACGTGCCGGCGCCCCCCGCCCCGACCACGTTCGGGACCTGCCCCTGGGCCTGGGCCGTCAGGTAGCAGAGGCCGGGCTTGGTGGCCGTCAGCGAGTGCAGCACCGAGTCGACCATCGACATCGGGACGGTCTCGGCGTTCACCCGGGCGGCCGGCGGGCTCACGGTGCAGGCGGCCAGGGACGAGCCGACGAGGAGGACGCCACAGAGCGCGGCGGCAGGGCGCAGGAGTCGCTTCACAGCGGGGATGCTACCCGTCCCCTGCGCCCGCCTTCGGCGGCAGCAGCTCCCGCAACAGTTCGACCAGGGCGGACGCCGTCCCGTCGGCAGCGGGGAGCGGTGCCAGCAACCGGTGGAGGTCGGCGTGGTAGGTGGCACCAGGCGACAGGCGGCGCAACCGGATCTCGGCGGAGGCGGGCAGGGTAACGGGCGACAGCTTGACCGTGGCCACCGATCCCCCCATCGATCCCGATCCCGCCCGACCCGAGGCCCCCATCGATCCCGATCCCGCCCGACCCGAGGCCCGGACCGAGCGGGCCACCGAGACGGCGACGTCGGTGATACCCAACCGCACGCACTCGACCCGGAGCCGGGCCACGTCGAGGAGGGCCTCCGCCGGTCGGGGCAGCGGTCCGAACCGGTCCTCCCATTCGGCCCGGACGTCGTCCACCTCGTCCTCGCTCCGGACCGCGGTGAGCCGCCGGTAGGCCTCGAGCCGCACGTCCTCGGCGGGCACGTAGTCGGGTGGCAGGTGGGCATCGTCGGGCAGGTCGAGGGAGATCTCGACCGGTTCGGGGCGCGCCTCGCCCTTCAGCTCGGCCACCGCCTCGCTCACCATCTGCACGTAGAGGTCGTAGCCGACGGCGGCCACGTGGCCGGACTGGTCCCGACCGAGCAGGTTGCCGGCCCCCCGGATCTGCAGGTCCCGCAGTGCGATCTTGAACCCCGAGCCGAGCTCCGTGTGGTCACCGATCGTCCGCAGACGCTCGGTGGCCGTCTCGGAGAGGACCTGGTCGGGCGGGTGGAACAGGTAGGCGTAGGCCCGCTGCCCGGCCCGTCCCACCCGCCCGCGCAATTGGTGGAGCTGGCCCAGACCCAGGCGGTCGGCCCGGTCGACCACCAGGGTGTTCACCGTCGGCATGTCGATGCCGGACTCGACGATGGTGGTGCAGACGAGCACGTCGGCCGCTCCCTCCCAGAAGTCCATCACCACCTGTTCCAGCGAACCTTCGTCCATCTGGCCGTGGGCCACCGAGACGCGTGCCTCGGGCACGAGCCGACGCAGCCGATCGGCCACGGCGTCGATGTCGTGGACCCGGTTGTGGACGTAGAACGCCTGCCCCTCGCGGAGCAGCTCCCGGCGGACGGCTTCGGACACGGCGGCCTCGTCGTAGTCGCCGACGTAGGTGAGGATGGGGCGCCGGGCGGCCGGCGGGGTGTTGACCATCGACAGGTCGCGGATCCCGGTGAGGGCCATCTCGAGGGTGCGGGGGATGGGGCTGGCCGTCAGGGTGAGCACGTCGACCCCGTCGGTCATGGCCTTGATGGCCTCCTTGTGGGCGACGCCGAACCGCTGCTCCTCGTCCACGACGAGGAGCCCCAGGTGGCGGAACCGGATGTCGGCACCCAGCAACCGGTGCGTCCCCACCACCACGTCCACCGAGCCGTCGGCCAGGCCGGCGACGACCGCCGAGGCCTGGGCATCGGTCAGGAACCGGCTGAGGAGCTCGACCCGGACCGGGAACGGCGCGTACCGCTCGGCGAACGTCTGGAAGTGCTGGCTGGCCAGCAGGGTGGTGGGCACCAGCACGGCGGCCTGACGACCGTCCTGGACGGCCTTGAACACGGCGCGGATGGCGACTTCCGTCTTGCCGAAGCCGACGTCGCCGCAGACGAGCCGGTCCATGGGGACGGGCCGTTCCATGTCCGCCTTGACCTCGGCAATGGCCCGTGCCTGGTCGTCCGTCTCGACGAACGGGAACGACGCCTCGAGCTCGGCCTGCCACGGGGTGTCGGGCCCGAAGGCGTGCCCGGGCACCTCGAGGCGACGCCGGTACAGGGCGACCAGGTCCTCGGCGATCTCGTGGACGGCGGCACGGGCCTTCGAGCGCGCCCGTTGCCACTCGGAGCCCCCCAGGCGGTGCACGGTCGGCGAGTCGCCACCGGCATACGGCGTGATCAGGTCGATCTGGTCGGTGGGCAGGTAGAGCTTGTCGCCACCCCGGTACTCGAGTAGGAGGTAGTCACGGGTGGCCCCACCCATGGTACGGGTGACCATGCCCCGGTAGACGGCGACGCCGTGCTGGCGGTGGACGACGTAGCCGCCGGGGGCCAGGTCGTCGAAGAAGCCGTCGACGGGACGGGCGCGGGACCTGGCCCGCCGGTGCGGCCGGCGCCGGCCGGTCAGGTCGGACTCGCCCAGCACGGCGAGGCGGGCCGACGGCAGCACGAACCCCCGATCGAGCCCGGCCACCACGATCCGGACGCCCGGCGTGGCCAGCGCCGGGTCGTCGTCCCCCACCACCGGGACGTCGAGCCCCTCCTCGGCCAGGATCGCCGACAGACGCCCGGCACCGGTGGGGGTCTCGGCGGTGAGCACCACGACGTACCCGTCGTCGGCCAGTGCCCGGCACTGGGCGGCCAGACGGCTGCCGTCACCCAGGACCGGTTCCCATCCCCGGCTCTCGATGGCGGCGACGCCGGCATCGTGCCCGCCGGCATCGTGCCCGCCGGCATCGTGCCCGCCGGCCCCGGCCGTCGCCACGTCCGACGGTGGGACGAGCGACACGACGGCCGCGCCGGTGCGGGCCAGCAGGCGCTCGTAGGGGAGATGGAGACGGGGAGCGCCGTCACCCAGGTCCGCCCCCCAGGTGGTGGCCAACGACGCGGCCAGCGCGGACTCCTCCTCCAGCAGCTCGGTGGCCCGGTCCCGGACCCGCCGGGGCTCGACCACCACGACCACCCCGCCGTCGGGCACCAGGTCGGTGACCAGTTCCTCGGCACCCACCACCCACGGGAGCCAGGACTCCATGCCGTCGAAGGTCACGCCGTCGGCAAGCTGCTGCCACTGGTGGCGCCCCCAGGGGGCCGAACCGATCAGCCCGGCCGCCCGGTCGCGCACCTCGCCGTCCGCCACCAGCTCGCGGCAGCCGAAGACGGTGGCGGCACCGACCGGCGTGGTGGTCCGCTGGGTGCCGATGTCGAAGCGGGTCACGCGGTCGACCTGGTCGCCCCACAGGTCGATGCGCACCGGTTCGTCGTCGGTCGACGGGAAGACGTCGACGATCCCGCCCCGGACGGCCAGCTCCCCCCGGTGCTCGACCTGCGGCTCCCGCCGGTACCCGAGGTCGACCAGGCGCCGGACCAGGTCGTCCAGCTCGACGGTGTCGCCCACCGCCACCTGCACCGGTCGGGCTGCCGCCTGCCAGGGTCCCAGCCGCTGCAACACGGCCTTGACCGGGGCGACCAGGACCGGCCCGCCCCCCGGCCCGCCAGCGCCCCCCGACCCGCCCGGCCCGCCAGCGCCCCCCGACCCGCCATCGCCCCCCGCCAGCCGCCACAGGGCCCGCAGGCGCTGCCCCATCGTCGCCACCTCGGGGCTCATGCGCTCGAAGGGAAGGGTCTCCCACGCGGGGAACACGTCGACCGGCTCCTCGAGGAACGTGGCGAGGTCCCGGGCCAAGTGCTCGGCGGCGGCGCCGGTGGGCACGACGACCAGCACCGGTCGGCGCGATCCCAGGCGCAGCATGCCGGCCACGGTGACCGCCTGGGCCTGGCTGCCCACCGAGACGGTGGCGGAGGTCGCGCCCACCACGCGCACCATGGCCGGCTCGGAGCGGAGCAGGGAGGGCAGTGCGCGCAGGCTCACCCGGTCAGGGTACCGGCACCCCGGGATGGCGCTCCGCCCGGTTACCCGGCCGGGGCGCCGTTGAAGCGCTGCATGGCGGCGTCGACACCGTCGGCCAGGACCGTCTCCACCGCGTCCGCCGCCTCCCCCCTGGCCACGGCGAGGGCTTCCCGGTCGCGGGCTCCCGGGCGGGACAGCACGTAGTCGGCCCCGTCCAGGCGACCGGGCGGCTTGCCGATGCCGATCCGCACCCGTGTGTAGTCGCGGGTGCGCAGGGCCCGGTCGATCGACCGCAGACCGTTGTGGCCGGCGTTGCCGCCACCGACCTTGACCTTGATCCGGCCGGCCGGCAGGTCGAGCTCGTCGTGCACGACCAGCAGGGGAGCGCCCCCGCCCCGGCGGAGGAGCGGGGCGGCCGCGGCACCGGAATCGTTCATGTACGTCGTGGGCACGGCCAGCAGGGCGCGACGCCCGGCGAGCTGCACGGTGGCCGCCCGGGCGTGGAGCCCCCGCTCGGGCCGGAGGCGCCCGCCGGCCCGTTGCGCCAGCAGGTCGACCACGTCGGCTCCGACGTTGTGGCGGGTCCCCTCGAACTCCGCACCGGGGTTCCCCAGCCCGATGACGACCAGGTCGACCGGCGTGCCGGTCCGATCGCG
Organism: Actinomycetes bacterium; assembly: GCA_021799615.1. Taxonomy (GTDB): domain Bacteria; phylum Actinomycetota; class Acidimicrobiia; order Acidimicrobiales; family RAAP-2; genus JAJZDI01. Next base: position 13,141 of record JAJZAC010000025.1, on the reverse strand, counting down.
CTCGGCCCGGATGCGCAGGACCTAGCCCTCGCTCGGCGGCTCGGCGGGAGCACCCGCCGACTCGGCCTCGCCTGCGCCCTCGCCGCCCTCGCCCGCCGTCTGGACCCGTGGCGGGAGACCGGAGACCACGATCGTCTCCAGGTCCACGTCGGCCTCGGCACCTCGGGGAAGCGGGAGGTCGGCCACCCGTAGGGACGATCCGATCTCGAGCCCGGAGATGTCCAGGTCGATCACGGTGGGGATGTCGGCCGGCTTCGCCTTCACCGGCAACGAGAACAGCAGCTGCTCGACGATGCCATCGCCGTGGTTGACCTCGACCGGGTCGCCGACCAGGTTCACCGGGACATCGGCGGCGATGACCTCGTCGCGCCGGACGATCTGGAAGTCGATGTGGGTGACCACGCCACGGACCGGGTGGCGCTGCACGTCGCGGGCCAGCGTGAGGTGCCGGGTCCCGTCCAGCTCGAGGTCGAGCAGCGTGTTGAGGCCGGCGTCGCCGGACACCGCCAGGCGGAACTCGCGGGCGGCGACGGAGATGGGGATGGGATCGGCGCCGTGCCCGTAGACGACGCCGGGGATACGGCCGGACGTGCGCAGGCGTCGCGACGAACGCGACCCCGTGTCGCGTCCGGACTCGGCGACGAGCGTGATCTCGGGCATGGTGTGCTCCTCGGGCGATGTCGGCGGGTTCGGGCGCCCTGCGGCGGCCCGCCCCGCGGGTGGGACGTTCTGGTCGGGTCGGCGACGCTGCCGGGTCGGCGACGTGGTCGCCTCGGCCGGTGCCGGGCGGCCCGCTCGGGCGGACCGGCGCCCGAACCTTCAGGCCGGACGAGTCTAGACGCATCCCGGCCGATCCGGCCAACCCCCGCCGGCGGCCGGCGCGGCGAGGCGCCGTCTTCAGGCCAGGTTCTCACCGCCGAAGATCTCCGACACCGACGTGTCCTCGAACACGGCGTCGATGGCGTCGGAGATGAGCTCGGCCACCGACAGGATCTCCAGCGTGTCGAACCGCCGATCGACCGGGATGGGCAGGGTGTTCGTCACCACCACCTTCGTCAGCGCCGAGTTCTTCAGGCGGTCGATCGCCGGGTCGGACAGCACGGCGTGGGTGGCCATGCACCAGACCTCGGAGGCGCCCCGCTCGGACAGGAGGTCGGCAGCGGCCACGATGGTGCCGGCGGTGTCGATCATGTCGTCGATCAGCACGCAGGTCCGGCCCTCGACGTCGCCCACCACTTCGCGGGCCTCCACCGCGTTGACCTTCCCCCGGGGCCGGGTCTTGTGGACGAGAGCCAGGTCGGCCGACAGATGCTGGCTGAAGCGCTCGGCCACCTTCACCCGGCCGGCGTCGGGCGCCACCACCACCAGGTCCTCGACGCCCTGCGTGCGGAGGTAGTCCACCAGCACCGGAGCAGCCGTGAGGTGGTCGAAGGGGACGTCGAAGAAGCCCTGGATCTGCCCGGAGTGCAGGTCGACGCTCACCACCCGGTCGGCGCCGGCCACCGAGAGCATGTCGGCCACCAGCTTGGCCGTGATGGGCTCCCGCCCGGTGGCCTTGCGATCCTGGCGGGAATAGCCGTAGTAGGGGCACACGGCGGTGATCCGCTTGGCCGAGGCCCGCTTGGCCGCGTCGATCATGATCAGGTGCTCCATCAGGGAGTCGTTCACCGGACCGCAGTGGGTCTGGACGATGAACACGTCGCTGCCCCGGATCGAGCTGTCGTAGCGGCAGTGGATCTCGCCGTTGGCGAACTCCCGCAGGTTGGCCTCGCCCAGCTCGACGCCGAGCTTGCCGGCGATCTCCCGTGCCAGCTCGGGATGGGACCGGCCCGAGACGAGCTCCAAGCGGCGGCGAGGGACGAATTCCATGGCGGCAACGCTACCGCGCCCCGAGCCCCGACCCGGGCGGCACCACGGCGCCCGGCGGGACCGTCGCCCCCTCCTCGAGCACGGAGAACGGGCCGACGCGGGCGTCCGCACCGATCTCGGCATGGCGGGCGACCGTGCCGGACACCCGGGCTCCCTCCCCCACGCGGGTGTCGACCAGGTGGCAGTCCGGTCCGATCTCGGCGTGGGTGCCGATGCTGCAACGGCCCTGGAGGATGACCCCGGGAAGCAGCACCACGTCGGCCTCCAGCTCCACGTCGGCGTCGATGTAGGTCCGTTCCGGGTCCCACATCGTCACGCCCCGGCGCATCCACCGCTCGTTGATCCGGTCCCGCAACTCTGCCTCGGCCACCGCCAGCTGGGCCCGGTCGTTGACGCCGGCGACCTCCATGGTGTCGTCGACCACCAGGGAAACGACCCGGTGACCCGCCTGGTAGAGGACGCCCACGGCGTCGGTCAGGTAGTACTCGCCCTGGGCGTTGGCGGGGCTGATGCGCCGCAGCGCCGGTGCCACGACGCTGCGGCGGAAGCAGTAGATGGACGTGTTGACCTCGTGCACGTCGCGTTCCTCGTCCGTGGCGTCCCCGTGCTCCACCACACGGGCCACGGCGTCGTCCCGGCCCCGGACCACCCGTCCGTACCCGGTGGGATCGTCGAGCACCGCGGTGAGGAGGGTGGCCGCCGCGTCCGAGGAGCGGTGGCGGCGCACCAGGCCGGCCAGCGTCGCCGGTCGGAGCAGCGGCGTGTCCCCGGGGAGCACCACCACGTCGCCCTCGTCGTCGTCCTCGGGGAGCCCGGTCAGCGCCACCGCCATGGCGTCACCCGTGCCCCGCTGCTCCGGCTGCTCGACGAACTCGATGGCCAGGCCGGCGGGGGCGTGCTCGACGAGGGTCTTCGTGACCCACTCGGCACGGTGGCCCACCACGACCACCACCCGCGACACCGGCAGCCCGGCCAGCGCGTCGAGCACGTGGAGGACCATGGGGCGGCCGCAGAGGCGATGCAGGGGCTTGGGCCGGGTCGAGCGCATCCGCGTCCCCTCCCCCGCCGCCAGCACCACCGCAGTCAGATCGCGCGTCATGGCGCCCATTCTTCCCACGTCCGGGCGATCCGTGCTCGGGTTTCCTCCGGTACCGCTGCGGTTCGTGCGCCGCCCGGACCGAGGCGCCCTCGCCCGTCCGGCGGCGCCGTGGCCCCCGCGTGGCAGCACGAGCCGCTAGGATCCAGGTCCTCACCTGGCATGACCGCGGGGAATCACCTATAGGCCACGCACCGCGCGCAGCGTACCCTGATCGCACATGTTGGGATCGGGACGACTCCAGGGCCGGGTGCGAACGGCGGCACGACGGGCAACGAGAGCTCGCGCGCGCTGCGCCAGCCACCTCGCCGACACCGGCATCACCATCATCGAAGTCCTGGTCGCGTTCTCGATCCTGCTCCTGGTCACGGTTCCCCTCGGCTACATGTTCGACAACCTCGCCAGTCAGGCGGCCAACGCCCGGGCACGGGTGGAGGCGCTCGACATCGCCGAACAGTGGGTGGAGACGCTCTCCAACAACACCCCCCCCACCAACGCATCGTGCGAGCCGTTGATCGACGAACCCAACCTGGCACCGACCATCGACGCCGCCGGCCAGCCGTGCGGCACCGTAGCCAGCTCGGTTGCCTCCACCACGCAGGGTGGGACGGTCTTCCACCTGTCGTCGCTCTACACGTGGTCGAGCGCCCAGGCCGGCAAGACGCCCGACCTGTGCCAGGCGGGCGTCCCGCAGGTGCTGGCCCTGCAGGTGAAAGTGACCTGGGGAACAGATCAGAACCAGAGCCTCACCGATTCGACCGTCCTCAACTACCCGCCGGCCGGGATCCAAACACTGGGCTTCTTCGCGCTGCAGTTCTTCGGCGACAACAGCCAGGAGAACGCGGCGGGCACCAACCCGTGGACGACGCGCGTCCAGGCCGTCACGGTGACGCTGACCGGCCCCCAGACCATCAAACTCCACCCGGACTCGAGCGGGTGCGTCTTCGCCGAGCTGAAGAAGGGCAGCTACACGGTGACGGTGACGAACGCCACGGCCGGTCTCCCGGCCTCGTCGGACAATTTCAGCTCGCCGTCGTTCGTGGCCAACCTGGCGCCAGCGGCGGGGACCGACCACCAGCCGCAGACGGTGACCCTCAGCAACCAGGTCGTCAACGAGGGGGTCGTCACCTACCAGACCGTCAACTACGACCAGGGCAGCAACGTCAACCTCGTCTATCCCGACCTCACGGCGGTCGCGGACAGCGTCTCGTGCCCCGGGAAGACGAGCCTCGAGTGCGTCGCCACGGGAACGACCTCGAGCGGGGCCTCCGTCGCCTGGGGCTCGTCCGGGAGCTGGTCTGCCGGGACGACCACCTCGGCCGACCGGATCGCCCAGGTGGCCTGCTCGACGAGCAACGTCTGTGTCGCCGTCGGCGACGCGGCGGCGTCGACACCGACCGGGGTCATCCTGTCGACGACCACCGGGTCGCCGTGGTCCAACATCCGCGTGGACTCCGTCCCCGCTGGCGTGACCGACATCACCAGCGTCACCTGCCCGACAGACAACGGCTGCTACGCCCTCGGCACGCTGACGTCGGGCACCACGACAGGCCCCGTCCTCCTCGCCGGCCATCTGGACGACACCCAGCCCGACTCGTGGGCCATCGTCCCGCCGCCGTCCGGCGTCACCTTCAACTCGCTCGCCGGCATCGCCTGCGTACCCGGCACCACGCCGGCGGTGTGCGAACTGGCCGGGATCGGCACGGTGGGAGCGCAGCCCCCGAGCCCGGGAATCCTCCGGATCACCGGCAATCCGTCGCAGTACGGCACGAGCAACCCGGCGACTCCGCAATGGTCGGCTGACGCGATCGGCGATGCCTCGCTCCTCACCCTGTCCGGCATCACCTGCCCGTCCACCACGATCTGCGTGGCGTCAGGCACCGGGAACGCCACCAGCACGTCCGGCCCGGCCCTGCTGACGGGGACCATCGGATCGACCAGCGGATCGTGGGCGGCCGACACCATCCCGTCCACACTCGCCACGGTGACCGGGCTGTCGTGCAGCGGGGCGGCCTGCGCCGCCATCGGCACGTCCACCTCCGGAACCACCACGACGCCGGCGCTCGTGACCGAGACGACGGCCTCACCCACCGGGACGTGGACGAGCGCCACCGTTCCATCGGGGACCACATCCCTCGCCGCCGTGGCCTGTGCCAGCGCCACCGCCTGCGTGGTCACGTCGGTGTCCGCCAGCTCGACGCCGAGCGGCAAGCTGCTCGCCGGTACGGACAGCTCGGGAACCTGGACGTGGGGCCCGGCCACGCTCGGCAGCGCGGCAGCGGCCGACAGCATCAGCTATTTCACCGGCATCGCCTGCGGCGGGACGACGTGCGCCGCCACCGGCGAGACCCCGACCGGAGCCGTCGTCCTCACGTCCACGTCGGGACCCGGGGGGACGTGGGACGACGCCACGCCGGCACCGGCCTCGCCACCGTCGGGCGTGACCGTGACCGGGATCCCCATCTCGGTGAACAACAGCCTCCTCAACCCGTCGACGTGGAACATCCAGGCGCCCGGGCAATCGCCGAATCCGCCTTCACTGCCCGATCTCTTCCCGTTCAACTCCGGCTACGCGATGTACGCCGGCGCCTGCAGCGCACAATCGACCGAAGCGGTCACCCAGCAGATCGCGTCGCTACCCGGCAACACCAGTTCCGCCACCGTCCCGCTGGCGCTGCTCCCCCTGTCGGTGGTGACGGCGGCAGGCAGCCCGGCCGCCGGCGTGGCCGCCACGCTCACCGATTCCGAGTGCGGGACCCCGTACACCCTGACGCTCCCGACCACCGGTCCCGCCGGCCTCGTCCACGTGGCTGTTCCTTACGGCAAGTACACCCTCACCCTCACCGGCACCGACGGCAAGACGGCGACCTCCAGCCTGGCCGTCGACACCAACAAGATCGTGGTGGGCACGACGACCGTCGCGATGCCCGGGCCCGTCGTCGAGGTGACCCCGTGAACGGGCTCCGGCCGACCGACCGCCGCCGCGACACCGGCGACGCCGGGATGACGCTCGTCGAGGTGCTGGTGGCCATGTTCACCCTGATGCTCCTGATGACAGCGGGCATCGTGACGCTGTCCGCGTTCCTGAGCGCCGGCACCCAGATCACGGCCCGTTTCGCCCAGGTCGACCAGGTCCTGCCGACGACGGCGACCATCCAGCGCCTGATCCGTTCCGAGGTGCAGCCTGCTCCGGGCCAGAACCCGGCCGCGCTGCAGTACCCGACACCGATCCCCGGCTTCGGCGTGGGCGTCCCGCTCGCCGGGACGACGCCCCCGTACAACGCCACCGACATCGTGAGCTCGTCGAACGACCAGATGACGCTGACGGGGATCGGGAACTTCTCGCTCTCGTTCTACGCCAACGTCGGGAAGGCGAACGGCCCGGCCCTGGTCGTCGCCCAACTGGCCGGTTCCACCTTCACCGTCACCGAGACGGTCCCCACCGCGGGCACCTGCCCGACGGCGACCGGCAGCACCAGCCTGTGCCAGTACCCGGCATCCCGCACCCAGACGATCGTCACCATCCCGAACGTCGTCAACGGCACGAACCCCTCGATCGCGGCCACGTACAAACCGGTGTTCACCTACACGACCCTGTTCAACAACACGACCACGACGATCGCCCCCGCCAACGTCGCGGGCACGTTCGCCACGTGCGTCGGCGGGCCCACGTCATCGACCTCGACCATCCCCAACACCTGCCCCGCCAACACGATCGAGAGCGTGGGCATCGACCTGGTGCTCCACAACAAGGGAACGAATGCTGGTGAGTACAACACCGTCGTCTACCGCCTCTCGTCTTCTTCCTACCTCTTCAGCAGCACAGTGGGGTGATCTGGTGACACGAACGACACGACGGTCAGCGGGCCCTGCCGGAGCGACGATCGGGCAGCGCCTTCGGAGGCTTCGCGCCGGCACCCTCCGGTGGCGGGTCCCGAACGCCGGGGAGCGAGGGCAGACAGCCATCATGCTGGTCCTCGCCATCACCGTCCTGATGATGATCTCGGGTGGGATCCTCGTCGAGACGAGCATCTCCACCAACCCGCTGGTGCAGACGGACGCCGTGCAGCGGTACTCCTACCGGGCACTGCAGTCCGGGATCGACACGCTCCTCAACGACCTCAACGCGAACCCCAACCTCGTCACCTGCAACTCGACGCTGAACGGGACCGGAGCCTGTGGTGCCATCTCGTTCAACACGTGGAGCCCGGTGACCGGCACGGTGACCGTGACCGGCACCGGCGCCAGCGCCACCCGGCAGTTCATCGCCGGCGTGGTCCCCGAGTACTACCTGTTCGGCAATCCCCAACCTCAGAACGTCGGCGGGAACTTCCAGCAGCTGCAGGTCCAGGTGGTCGGCGCTGCCGGCTATCCGGGCCATGTCGTCTACCAGTCGATGACGACGAACCTCGACCCGGCAAACGGGTTCCTCAACAACGTCTGGTGGTCGGACTACGAAGCCTACGACCCCACCGGCTCCTACACCGGCTGCACGTGGGACTGGGCCAACAACTACAACGGTCCGGGCGGGACCTGTCTGCCCGTCTACTTCGGGCCGAGTGACACCGTCATCGGGCCCGTCTACTCGAACGACTCCATCTACGTCGACGGCAATCCGCACTTCGGCACCACGTCGAACCCGAGCGCCGTCCAGACGGAGGACCCGAATTGCCAGTTCGTCGATCCCTCCCAGACTGACGCCAACGGCAATTTCGAGGGAAGTCCACCGGGGTGCGGGTCCATCCCCCCGGTGTACTCCTCCAGCACGGGCACGTTCAGCAACAATCCCGTCGGCCCCACCGAGGTGGGCGTCTACCTGCCCGCCGACGGCACCGCGGCCACGAGCATGTTCAACCACCCACGGGAGAACCTGCCCCAGAGCGACACCCAGCTCCAGGGGCTCGCCATGGAGAATGGCTGCTACTACCAGGGACCCACCACCATCCACCTTTCGGTGACCACCTCGGGGGCCGGCCAGATGACCGTCTCGAGCCCGGAGACGCCGACCAAGACGGTGGGCGGCGTCAAGTACTCGACGAACGCCGCAGGCACCACCAACAATGCGGCGAACTCCAATCTGTGCCCGGTGAGCGGGACCGGCCCGCTACCGGCAAACGGTGTCGTGTACGTCGACTCCCTCAGCTCCACCCTGCCGGTCATCGCCGGGACGAACCCCTTCGACGACACAGCCAACGGTGGCACGTACGCCCAGACGAAGCCCAGTGGGTGCACCGATGCCTCTGCCTCTGTGACGACCTACTGCTACCTCGGGGCGAGTGACAGTCCCGACACGGAGGGCGACGCGTTCGTCTACGGCACGCTCTCCGGGCAGCTGACGATCGGGGCCAATACCGACGTGATCATCGACGGGTCCATCACCTACCACGACTGCACCTGGGGTACCGTCTCCAACGGGACCTACACGAGCGGTACCGCCAGCGAGTCGGCCTGCCTCTACAATCCGAGCAGCTTCAACACCAGCACCATGAACGATTCGCTCGGGCTGATCGCCAACGAGTACGTGCTGGTCAACCATCCCGTCGACATGACCGGCGCCTACTGGTACGGCACGCCGCTGCTGCCCGACTGCGGAGCCACCGGCGCCCTGCCCCGGCCGCTGTGCGATCCAGCCAATCCCGCGAGCGGCTCCATCACCATCGACGCCACGATCCTCGCGTTGACACGGTCGTTTGCCGTGAACAACCACGACGTGAACTGTTACGACACCTACAACTCAAACTACGGATTCGTGAACTCGTGCGGCTACGGCACCTACTACGGCACGTACACCACCGACAACAAGATCATCGTCTACGGGTCCATCCAGCAGAAATACCGTGGAGCGGTGGGGACGTTCAACGTGAAGGGCGGCCTCGCATCGGGCTTCTCCAAGTACTACACCTACGATCCGCGGCTTCAGCTCGTCCCGCCCCCGCACTACCTGAACCCGGGAACGCCCTCGTGGGTGCTGGGATCGTCGTCGGCCACCATCTCCGACAGCTGTCCCAACCTGGTCGACGCCTGGCAGGCCTACTCCACGTCGGCGCAGGGCACGACGACCTGCACCCCGCCGACGATCCCCTGACCGCCCGGCGTACCCGGCGCTCGTGGCGGTCGGCCCGCCCCACCAGCCACCCGTCGTCCGATACGCGGGTGTCCCTCGTGTCGCCTAACGTGTCGGCCCCGTGACCACACCCTGCAGACTGGCCCCGTCACCATGCTGACCCGCGACGACATCCGCAACGTGGCCATCGTCGCCCACGTCGACCACGGCAAGACGACCCTGGTCGACGCCATGCTGTGGCAGTCGGGGGCGTTCCGGGCCAACGAGACGGTCGCCGACCGGGTCCTCGATTCGGGCGACCTCGAGCGTGAGAAGGGCATCACCATCCTGGCCAAGAACACGGCGGTGGTCCACGGCGGGGTGAAGCTCAACATCGTCGACACCCCGGGCCACGCCGACTTCGGTGGCGAGGTGGAGCGGGGCCTCACCATGGTCGACGGCGTGCTCCTCCTGGTGGACGCATCCGAGGGCCCCCTCCCCCAGACCCGGTTCGTCCTGCGCAAGGCCCTGCGTGCCCGCCTTCCGGTGGTCCTCGTCGTGAACAAGGTCGACCGGCCCGACGCCCGCATCGCCGAGGTCGTCTCCGAGGTCGAGGAGCTCTTCCTCGACCTCGACGCCGATGAGCACCAGATCGACTTCCCCATCCTCTACGCCAACGCTCGCGCCGGCTGGGCGGCGACCGAGCCGGGCGTGGAGGGCACCGACCTCGAGCCGTTGTTCGCGGCCATCCTCGAGCGCATCCCGCCGCCGACCTACGACCCCGACGCCCCTCTCCAGGCCCTGGTGGCCAACCTCGACGCCTCACCCTACGTGGGCAGGCTGGCCATCTGCCGGGTCCACCAGGGCACCCTGCGCAAGGGGGCGACGGTCGCCTGGTGCCGCCTCGACGGCACGGTGGAGCGGACCAAGATCACCGAGCTGTACGTCACCGACGCCCTCGACCGCGTGGACGCCGACGAGGCGGGCCCCGGGGAGATCGCGGCGGTGGCCGGCATGGCCGACATCACCATCGGCGAGACGCTGGCCGATCCCGACGACCCCCGCCCGCTGCCGGCCATCACCGTCGACGAGCCGTCCCTGGCCATGACGGTCGGCATCAACACGTCGCCGCTGGCGGGCAAGGACGGGTCCAAGCTCACCGCCCGCCAGGTGCTGGCCCGACTCGAGGCCGAGCTGGTGGGGAACGTGTCGTTGCGAGTCCTGCCCACCGACCGGCCCGACGCCTGGGAGGTCCAGGGCCGGGGCGAGCTCCAGCTGGCCGTGCTGGTGGAGACCATGCGCCGCGAGGGGTTCGAGCTGACCGTAGGCAAGCCCCAGGTGGTGACCCGCGAGATCGACGGGCGCCTCCACGAGCCCATGGAGCGGGTGGCCATCGACGTGCCCGACGACTACCTGGGCGTCGTCACCCAGCTCATGGCCCTGCGCAAGGGGTCCCTGGTGGAGATGGCCAACCACGGCACCGGATGGGTGCGCATGGACTACCGGGTCCCGGCCCGCGGGCTGGTGGGGTTCCGCACCGAGTTCATGACCGAGACCCGGGGGACCGGCATGCTCCACCACGTCTTCGACGGCTGGGAGCCCTGGCACGGCGAGCTGAAGACCCGGCGCAACGGCTCCATGGTGGCCGACCGCCGGGGGGTCACCACCACGTACTCCCTCATGAGCCTCCAGGAGCGGGGCATGCTGCTCGTGGGACCCGGGACCGACGTCTACGAGGGCATGGTGGTGGGCGAGAACGCCCGTGCCGACGAGATGGACGTCAACCCGACGAGGGAGAAGAAGCTCACCAACGTGCGCTCCTCGACCGCCGACGAGCTGGAGCGCCTCACCCCGCCGACCATCCTCTCCCTCGAGCAGGCGCTCGAATTCATCGCCGAGGACGAGTGCGTGGAGGTGACACCCGCCGCCGTCCGGCTCCGCAAGGTCGTCCTCGACCAGGCCATCCGGGGTCGGATGCGCAGCCGGGCCCGGCACGCCGAGCGCTGAGCGGCGACCGGACCGGCAACGGATGTCGCGCCGCGCCGCCGGGACCGACGGCCGGTCGGGTGGCTGGTCGGGTGGCCGCCGGCCGGACCATCGGGTACGCGTGCCAGCATGGTGCGGTGCGGTGCGGTGCGGTCGCTGTCGCGGAACACGTGGGCGCCGACACCGAACGAGCCGCTCCGGTCGCGGCCAAGCGGCCGGCCATGAGCGAGCCGTGGGTGTGGCCATGAGCGAGCCGTGGGTGTGGCCATGAGCGAGCCGTGGGCGTGGAAGGCGCACCTCGATCGGACCGTCGGCCGGGGGGGCCGTGCCCCCGCCTACCGCCCTCCGCTGCCGGCCCGCAGCTACGAGGTCCCGGCCGGCCAGCGACCTGCACAACCCAAACCCCAACCCCAGCAATGGCCCCGGCACGCCGCCCCGTCCGGCGTCGGCCTGGTCCGCTCCCACCGGGTGTTCGCCGTCGTGCTGACCCTGGCCGTGGTGGCCCGGCTGGTGACGTGGACGGCCTACGGCTCCAGCCTGCTCTACCCCGACTCGGTCGACTACCTGGAGCAGTCCCGCATCCTCCATCCCATGGCCTGGCACCCGCTCGGCTACCCGCTGTTCATCGCCGCCTTCGGCTGGCTCCACAACATCGGCATCTACGCCCTGCTCAACCACCTGATCGGGTTGGGCACCGGCCTCCTCCTCTACGCCACCCTCCTGCGCCTGGGCGTCCGGCCGTGGCTGGCCGCCCTCGGCACCGCGCCCGCTCTGCTCGACTCCTACGTCATCATGACCGAGCAGTACATCCTCTCCGACCCCCTCTCCGACGGGCTGCTGGTCGCCGCCTTCGCCGTCCTCGTCTGGCGGGGACCCGACCGGGCATGGCGCCCGCCCTCCGCCTGGCGGTGCGTGGCCAGCGGGCTCCTCCTGGCCGCCGGCGCCACCACCCGCTTCGACATGGCCCTCCTGGTGGTACCGGTGGCAGCCTTCCTGGCCGCCCGGCGGGTCCTCCTCCGCCGGATCACCGCCATCGTGGCCATCGTGGCCATGACCGTGGTGGGCTACGCCAGCTGGTACGACGCGGTGAACGGGCAGTTCACGACCAGCAGCCTCGCCAGCCTCTATCTCTACGGCCGGATCTCCTCCTTCGCCAGCTGCCAGGGGATCGCCGTGCCGCCGGACGAGCGGTCGTTGTGCATCACCACGCCCACCGACCGACGCCCGTCGCCGAACTGGTACATCTCCAGCCCGGACTCGCCGGCCAGACGGCTTTCGGCCACCGAGCCGGCACGGTCGGCCGCCATCCTCGGGTCGTTCGACATCCGGATCCTCGAGCACCAACCCGTCAGCTACCTGGCAACCGAGTTCACCCACCTCGCCTACGCGCTCAACCCCACCCGGTCGAACATCGGCGGTGCCGACAACCGCCCGTGGCGGTTCAGCGACACGCTGGCCCAGACCATCGACCGCGTTCCGGTGGCGGCAACGGTGGCCCGGTTCGGGGGATCGGCAGCGTCGCCCGACCACGCCCTGGTGACCGTCATGCAGGCCTACCAGCTCGTGTTCTGGGTCCCGGGGCCGCTCCTCGGCCTGGGGCTCGTCGTCATCGTGGTGGCGCTGGCACGCCGGCGGTCGCGGTCGTCGGGAGCGACCGCCGAGCTCGTCCTCCTGTCGTTGCTGGGATCGTCCACCCTGGTGTTCGCCGTCTCGGCCGCCCTCTTCGAGTGGCGCTACCTGCTCCCGGTCCTCGTGACCCTGCCGGCGGCGGCGGCCCTGGCCGTCGAGATGCTGCTCGCGCCCGCTGCGCCCGCTGCGCCCGCTCCACCGGAACAGGCCGGACAGGCGGGCAGCAGCGGATCGTCGGCGCAACCATGGATCCAGTTCCGGGGGGAGGGTTCGAACCTCCAACATCCGGCTCCAAAGGCCGACGTTCTGCCGATTGAACTACCCCGGAGCGGCACCAGCTGACGCCGGGGCTCCGTGCCCGCGGGCAGCGCCCCTGTCGCGATCGCACCAGGCTAGACGCCTAGCGGGAGTTTCCGGGCTAGCGATGTGAGGCCCGTTTTGGCGGTGCCGAAAGTTTCTTCAAAATAGGTCGCTGACCAGCGCGTTCTCCCTGGTCAAAGGCTCGCGATTTCTGGCCA
>JAJZAC010000107.1 GCA_021799615.1 Actinomycetes bacterium | reverse complement strand
AACGGGCCTCGCCGAAGCTGAAGATGCCACCGTCGGCCGCCACCAGCCAGTAGCCCCCGCCGGTCGGGGTGGCGGCCATGCCCACCACCGGCTGGTTCAGCCGGTACGAGCCGGCCGAGCCGTGGTAGACGGCGTCGCCGAAGGCGAACACGCCGCCGTCGTCACCGGCGACCCAGTACCCCTGGCCCGTCGGGGTGGACACGACGGAGGTTGCCCACCGCACCGTCAGCACGGCGGTGGCCGTCGTCACCGAGACACTTCCCGTGCCGACGAACGACGCATCGGCCTCGGAGAAGACGGCCCGCACGCTCAGGCCGTTCTGCTGGGGGGTAGCCACGACGGACAGCGAGTCCGTGGTGGAGGGAGCCGGCGACCACGTAGCTCCCCCGTCCGACGACCACTCCCACTGCACCGACGTCGCGTTGGTGGCATTCGCCGAGAACGTCACTGTCGTCCCCGGCACGGTGGTGACGTTGGCCGGGTTGACGGTGATACCGAGCGGCGGCGGCGCCGGTATCGGGGTCGTGCACGGAGCGTTCTGCGATGCGGTGTTGTCGTCGGTTGCCGACACCGAGGTGCATGTCGGATCCAGCTGCCAGGGGGGGACACACGACACGACCCGGCACAGGATCCTTCCGAGGCACGAGATCTGTTGATTGCACTGCCCGTAGCGGAACTGGAAGCACCCCGACAGGTACAGGTCGCAGTCGCCAAGCGCGCATCCGCAGGTCAGCCCATCGCATCCGGGATCGCAGAACTGCCAACCGTCGCCGCAGCCGGAGTCGCAGGAACACGTGGCGTTGCAGTCCATGTAATAGCGCGGGCCCCCGCAGTAGACGGACGAGTCCGCCTTCCACCAGCCGCCCAGCACGGACCCGTCGGGACACCAGTTGTACCCGCCGTTCAGCGTGCAGCAGAACTGCGTGTACCCCGCGCAGCACGTCGAGCCGCACCCGCAGCTCGGGTCGCCGCAGGTGCACAGGAGGTTGTAGGCCGTCCCAGGGTGCAGCGCGTAGTCGAGCGGCTCGACGACAAGGGCGCTTCCCACCATCGCCGAGCGGGTGAACAGGTTGCGCCTCGACAGCCGCGTCTCCAGGAACGACGACGCCCGATCGACGAGGGTCATCGCTCATGCTCCTCTCGCGGCGGGCCTCGGCGGACAGGGTTCCGAGCCGCCTCCATCCTCGGTAACGAGGTGAGCGCAGCTGCGAGGAGGTAGGCGGTGACCGCGGCAGCACCCAACAGGGGAGCTCCGTGCCATGGTGTGGCCACGATCTCCTGCCCGAGAGCGGCTCGGCCGGGCACCTGCACGGCGACGGCCCCGGCGGCGGTGGCCAGTCCCACGTCGATGACGACGTGCACCATGGTCGGCGGCGTGTCCGGTGTGCCGAAGCACCCGCAGGTGGACAGCGGCCCGCCGAGGACCATGGTGCCGACGACGAAGGCGACGAACAGCACATAGGACCCCGCCACCAGCGTGGCCGCCCACCACACCGGCCACAGTGCTCCGATCACGCCCACGGCCACCTCGGCTGCGGCACCGGTCCGGACCACCCGGCTCCAGCGCCGCAGCGCTCGGGAACCGGGCTCCTGACGGACCACCGCGCCGGGTCCGCCGGTCGGGGAGACGCGGCGGCCTCGTACCGCGATGGCGACAGCACGGGCGGTGTCTGATGGACGCACCACCTTCGCCGCACCGGCGGCTGCCAGCAGCATGCAGGCTGCCACGTAGACGCCGAACCACGTCACGGTGAAGACCCTCCCAGCCCGGGCGCGTTTCCGCTCTGGCCTCCGCCGTTCGATCCGCCGCCGGCTGGCGGAACGCTCCCGACGCTCCCGACGCTCCCGACGCTCCCGAGTCGCTGCGGCGCCATGGCCGGCGCCACGGCGATCGACGCCAGCAACGCATTCAGCCGGGGGAGGAGGCGGAACCGCTGGCTATGGCCACCGAGTACGGCATAGAGCGTGAACGGGCGATCGTTCTCGGTGAAGAACCACTGCGTCCCCGACTGCCCGCCCAGGCCCCTGCGGATCGTATAGGGGCGGAATTGCGCCGGCGACAGGCTCCGGGGCATGCCTACTCGCTCGAACAGCGGTGCGCCCAGGCTCTCGGGCCCGTACTCGAACAGGACCACGAAGATGTCGAGCGGTCCCATACGGTCGACTGCGCCCCCGCCGAAGTCGGCGGTGTCCGGCGGCAGCGGGAACGTGGCGAAGTGCGCCACCGGGTAGGGCCGCTCCGGACCCGTCGCGGGCCGACGGAAGATGCGACCTTCGAAACCGCGGGGCAGGTCGGCGCTGATGCCGTGCGCCCGCACCGTCGGCATCGTGCCCGCCTACCCTTCGACGCGACGGCGAGGACCGTTGCCACCGCCGATTGCCGCCTGGTCCGGCGGACCCGGGTGCTCGGCACGGGGGTCCGGGTGTCCGGCGGCCGGTCCCGGATCCCCGGTGGTGGGGGCCGGATCCTGCCGGTTCCCGTCTGGCCGTGCTCCGGTCCCGCCAGGCACGACGTCGTCCATCGATGCCGGGAACAGGCTCGAGTGACCGGGATGGATGCCCGCCGACAGCAGGAGCCGATCGTTCTCCCGCTCGCGCTGTCGGTCGGCGGCTTCGGCAGACGGCACCTTGAGCCGGGCGGGATTCGCCCCGCGCTCCTCGAGCGCCTGGGCCACCATCCGCACGATCTGCTCCATCCGCATGCCGGACCCTTCGCCGATCCGCCGCGCTCCCGGCCCGTCGACCAGCACGAAGAACGGAGAGCCGGGAACTTCATAGGCGTCCCATGCCGCCGTGGACATGACGACGGGGACCCCCGACACGCCCGTGTCCCGCTTCGCCAGATCGGAGGGGCTCTCGAACTCGATCCCCCGCGTCACCACGACCGGCCGGACCTCCGGCGGAAGCCCCACGCCTTGCGGACGAGCGAGGGCCTCCCAGAAGGTCTGGCAGGTGGTGCACCCACTCGAGAGGAAGGCGAGCAGGGTGTGGTGTGCCGCTCCGCCGACCACCAACGACACGGCGTCACCGGCGGGCGTGACCCCGGTGACATCGGGAACCGAGGAGGTGTCGCGCTCGGGCGGGAGCGTCGGGCCGATGACCAGCGGACCGGTACGTGAGCCGTTGCCCGTCGGGGCGCCCGCGACATCGGCGGGGGCAGGGGCGCTGACGTGGTCGTGGCTGTGCGTCCGGGCTCCTCCCCCGCCGGACCCGGTGACCTCGTCCCCACCGACGCCTGCCCCGAGCGAGTGGAGCGCATGCAAAATGTCGGCGTGGCTGCGCAGGAGCCCGACGACCAGGACCCCGAGAACGAGCACCATCACGACCACCAGGGTGACCAGGGCGACCACGCCACGCAGCGTACCGCCGAACCCGGCACGATTCGCTGCGTGGCGTCAGCTCGCGGGGAGTTGTGGCCCCGGCGTCCTCCGCGGGCCCGCCCGCCACTGGGAACTCTCGGACGGCCGGCCGTGGCTACGCTCTGGGCTGCTCATCGAGTGACCGAGGGGGATCATGTCCGACCATCCCGATGCATCGCAGGGACAACCGGCCAGCGCGGGACCGGCGCGACCGGCCGGACCGGCCGGACCGGCCGGACAGGGGCCCGACGGCGCGATGGGGCACGGGGTCAACCAGCGGAGCGCGATCAAGATGTCGCCCGACGAGATCCAGGCGTTCATCGAAGAGCGGCGGCCGATGACGATGTGCACCGTCAACCACGACGGCACGATTCACGCCGTGGCCATGTGGTATGGGCTCGTCGACGGGATGATCGCCATCGAGACCAAGGCCAAGTCCCAGAAGGCTCGGAACCTGGCGCGCGACCCGCGGGCCACGCTCCTGTTCGAGGACGGTGACTACTACGAAGAGCTTCGGGGCGTCGAACTGGTCTGCCGGGCCGAGGTGATCGACGATCCCGAGCGCATGTGGGCGCTCGGCGTCAACCTCTACGAGCGCTACTACGGCACCTACCGTGACGAGCTCCGGCCCTTCGTCGAGGCCATGTTGAACAAGCGGATCGTCGCCGTCTTCCACGTGGACCGCACCGTCTCGTGGGACCACCGCAAGCTCGGTCTGCCGTCGACGAGGCCGCCCGCCTGAACCCGAAGGTGGCGCGCGCCCGGCGTCGGCGCAGTGGAACCCTCGTGGGAGCTCAGGCGTGCTCCGTGGAAGGCCCCCCGTTGTCGGCCCAGTAGCGGTCACGGAGCAGTCGTTTGTAGAGCTTGCCGGTCGGATGCCGCGGAAGCTCGGCCTCGAAGTCGACCGACCGCGGGCACTTGTACGAGGCCAGGGAGGCCCGACAGAATTCGATGAGCTCGCGCTCCAGTGCAGGTCCGGCCTCGCGCAGGTCGACCGGCTGGACGACCGCCTTCACCTCCTCGCCCATTTCCTCGTTCGGCACGCCGAGCACGGCGGCGTCGAGCACCTTCGGGTGGGTCACGAGGAGGTTCTCCGCCTCTTGGGGGTAGATGTTCACGCCGCCCGAGATGATCATGTAGGCCCGCCGGTCGGTGAGGTACAGGTAGCCCTCCTCGTCCAGGTACCCGACGTCACCCAGCGTCGACCATCCCTGTTCGGTGCGCGACGCCGCCGTCTTCTCCGGGTCGTTGTGGTACTCGAACTCCCCCCCACCGGCGAAGTACACGGTTCCCGGTTGGCCGGCCGGGAGGATCCCACCGTCCTCGCCCACGATGTGGACTGTCCCCACGATGGCCCGACCGACGCTCCCCTTGTGGGCGAGCCACTCGGGAGTGTCGATGGCGGTCAGCCCGTTCCCCTCGGTGCCCGCGTAGTACTCGTAGATCACCGGCCCCCACCACTCGATCATCTGCTCCTTCACCGGGATCGGGCACGGGGCGGCGGCGTGCACGACTGCCGTCAGGCTCGAGACGTCGAACGACCGGCGCACGCTCTCGTCCAGCTTCAGCATCCGCACGAACATGGTGGGGACGACCTGTGTGTGCGTCACCCCGTACCGTTCCACCAGACGCAGGAACTCGACCGGGTCGAACGATTCCATCACCACGACGGTCGCGCCGGCACGCATCCACGACATGGTGAACCGCAGCGGTGCTGCGTGGTACAAGGGGGCCGGCGACAGGTAGACGCTCTCCGCCGTCAGGCCGTAGAGCCCGACGCCGAGCATGTAGACACCGGACGGGGTGCCGATTGGGACCACGTCGCGCATGGGGACCTTCACGCCCTTCGGGCGCCCCGTCGTCCCCGACGAGTAGAGCATGTCCATCCCCTCGGACTCGTCGGGGATCGGTCCGGTCGGCTCGGCGTCGCGGGTCGCCTCGTAGGGCTCGAACCCGTCGACGACGCCGTCGCACATCAGCCGCGTCTGCACGCCCGATACCGCCGCAACTGCCTCCGCCGCCACCTCGGCCTTGGACTTCGACGTCACCAACGCTCCCGCACCGCAGTCGTCGAGGATGTACGCGACCTCTGCCGCGGTCAGCCTCGAGCTGATGGCCGTGTAGTACAGACCCGACCGCTGCGCCGCCCACGTCACTTCGAAGTAGCGGGCGTTGTTCTCCATGAACACCGCCACGACGTCTCCCCGGCGGAGACCCCGTCGCCGGAAGAGATGGGCCAACTGGTTCGACCGTCGGTCCAATTCGGCGTAGGTGACGGTTTCGCCGCTCGCCGCCATCACGTAGGCGACCTTGTCCGGCGTCGATGCGGCGATCACCCCGGGATACATGGCCGCACCCTCGTGAACATGGCGGGAAGCTACCACCGCGGATTCGCTGCGGCCTGGGCGCCCAGGCCGGGCGCCCGATCCGCGGGACCAGGCCGAGGCTCCTGTCCGTGGGCATACTGGAACACGTTTCAACTACGCTGGCGCCATGATCCTCGACCGATTCCGCCTCGAAGGACAGGCCGCCGTGGTGACTGGATCCGGGCGAGGCATCGGTGCCGCGACCGCCGTGGCCCTGGCCGAGGCCGGCGCCGACGTCGTGATCTCGGCGCGCACCGAGACCGAGCTGCACGAGATCGCCCGCCGTATCGAAGCTGCGGGGCGCAAGGCGGTCGTCGTCGCCGCTGATCTCTCCGACCTTGAGCAGGCAGCCCGGCTCGCCGAGGTGGCGAAGGTGGAATTGGGGCGGCTCGACATCGTGGTCAACAACGTCGGGGGAACGATGCCGCAGGCATTTCTCGATACCTCGCCACGCGACCTCGAACAGGCGTTCCACTTCAATGTGTCGACCGCCCACGCACTGCTGCGGGCCGCCGTGCCGATCATGCTCGAAGGCGGCGGCGGTTCGGCGGTGAACATTTCGTCGGTGATGGGCCGGGTCGCCGGCCGGGGGTTCCTCGCCTATGGCACGGCCAAGGCCGCATTGGCGCATTACACGCACCTTGCGGCGACCGACCTGGCGCCGAAGATTCGGGTGAATGGCATCGCTGTCGGATCGGTCGCCACCTCGGCGCTGGACATCGTCATGCAGTCCGACGAGCTCCGCCAGACGATGGAATCGGCGACGCCGCTCGGCCGGATCGGCGATCCGGACGACATCGCGTCGACGGTCGTGTTCCTCGCGTCGCGGGCAGGCAGCTACGTCACCGGAAAGGTGATCCCCGTCGACGGCGGCCTCCAGGCACCGAACCTGGAGCTGGGACTGCCCGATCTGTGAACCGGTCCGACACATCAGGCGCCCCCCGGATCCCACAGCACGCACGGGGCGAGGGCATGCACACCGGCGAGGGCATGCACACCGCCAGGGGACTCCGTCACCGGCCGTCGGCGGCCACGGCTTGGAGCAGGCGGGCAACCGCCGGGTCGAACGGGAGGAGATCGTCGTGACGAGTCGCACGGGCACAGACGCGGGCCAACCCCCCTACCGCACCGTCGTATGGGGCACGGGGAATGTCGGCCGGCATGCGATCGCCGGCGTCGACGCGCGACCCGACCTCGAGCTCGTCGGCGTCTGGGTCTCGAACCCCACGAAGGTGGGCGTGGACGCCGGCGAACTGGCGGGCATCGACCGCCAGCTGGGCGTGCGGGCGAGCGGTGACGTCGACGAGATCTTGGGGCTCCACCCCGACGTCATCGTCCATACGGCCATGGCGGACGACCGCCTGTTCGAGGCCCTGGCCGACCTCGAGCGTCTCCTCGCAGCGGGGGTGAACGTCGTGTCGAGCGGGCCCGTGTTCCTCCAGTACCCCTACGCGGTGATCGACGATGCCCTCTTCGAACCGGTTGTCGGAGCCGCCCGCGACGCCGGTGTGACCCTCTTCGTGAACGGCGTCGACCCCGGCTTCGCAAACGACGCTCTCCCGCTCGTGCTCACCGGAGTGTGCCAGCGCATCGACGAGCTGCGCTGTTCGGAAGTCCTCAACTACGCGACCTATGACCAGCCAACGGTGCTGTTCGACATCATGGGCTTCGGCAAGCCAATGGACGAGGTGCCGATGCTGCTGCAGCCCACCGTCCTGACGACGGCATGGGGAAGCGTCGTCCGCCAGCTGGCCGCCGCGCTCGATGTCGAGCTCGACTCGATCGACGAGTGGTACGAGCGGGAGCCCGCACCTCGGTCGTTCGAGATCCCGTCCGGGCACATCGCCGAGGGAACGGTCGCAGGCCTGCACTTCGAGGTCCGGGGGATGCGGGACGGCAGGGCGGTCATCGTCCTCGAGCACGTCACCCGGCTTCTCGACGAGCTCCGCCCCGAGTGGCCGCAGCCAGCCGGGGCCGGCGGCTACCGGGTCGAGGTCAAAGGCGAACCGAACTACACACTGGACATGCAGATGCTGGGGTCCGATGGCGACCACAACACCGCGGGCCTGAAGGCGACGGCCATGCGCCTGGTCAACTCGATCCCGGCCGTGATCGCCGCTGCACCTGGCCTCGCCACCGCGCTCGACCTCCCCCTCGTCACCGGACGGGGGCTCGTCTCCTGAACCACCCGGTCTGGCCGGTCCCCGGGATCGCCCCCGTCCGCCAGTCCAGCCAGCCGGGCCAGTCCAGCCAGCCGGGCCAGTCCAGCCAGCCGGGCCAGTCCAGCCAGCCGGGCCAGTCCAGCCAGCCGGGCCAGTCCAGCCAGCCGGGCCAGTCCAGCCAGCCGGG
>JAJZAC010000024.1 GCA_021799615.1 Actinomycetes bacterium | reverse complement strand
ACGGCGTGGGAGTCGGCCGATGCCCTGGCCGCCCACCTCCACCGGTTGGAGGAGGCGGAGCGCCGCGACCACCGCAAGCTGGGAGCCGAGCTCGACCTGTTCTCGTTCCCCGACGAGATCGGGTCGGGGCTGGCCGTGTTCCATCCCAAGGGCGGCACCGTCCGGCGCCTGCTCGAGGAGTACTCGAGGAAGCGCCACGTCGAGGCCGGCTACGAGTTCGTGTACACACCCCACGTCACCAAAGAAGAGCTGTTCCTGGAGTCGGGCCACCTGGACTGGTTCGCGGACGGCATGTTCCCCCCCATGGAGCTCGACGACGGGCACCGGTACTACGTCAAACCGATGAACTGCCCGTTCCACATCCTCATCTACCGGAGCAGGCAGCGTTCCTACCGGGAGCTGCCGATGCGGCTCTTCGAGTTCGGCACCGTCTACCGGTTCGAGAAGTCCGGCGTCCTCCACGGGCTCACCCGCGTCCGTGGGATGACCCAGGACGACGCCCACATCTTCTGCGCCCCGGACCAGATGGCCGACGAGCTGCGGACCACCCTCGCCTTCGTACTGGACCTGCTGTCGGACTACGGGCTGGACGAGTTCTACCTGGAGCTGTCCACCCGCCCGCCGGGCAAGGCGGTCGGCACCGACGAGGAGTGGGAGGTCGCCACCGAGGCACTGGCCGGTGTCGCCCGCGCACTCGAGCTCGACCTGGTCCTGGACGAGGGCGGCGGCGCCTTCTACGGCCCCAAGATCTCGGTCCAGGCGAAGGACGCCATCGGGCGGACCCACCAGATGTCCACCATCCAGCTGGACTTCCAGCTGCCCCAGCGGTTCGGTCTGGAGTTCGTGGGCAGCGACAACGCCCGGCACCGACCGGTGATGATCCACCGTGCCCTGTTCGGGACGGTGGAGCGGTTCATGGCCATCCTCATCGAGCACTACGCGGGAGCCCTGCCCACCTGGCTCGCTCCCGAACAGGTCCGGGTGCTGCCGGTGCGAGACGACCACGGGGATTACGCCTCCTCCGTGCTCGGCGTGCTGTCGGCCGCCGGGGTGCGGGCCACCCTGGAGGCGGCCGACGAACCGCTCGGGGCGCGCATCCGGCGGGCCAAGCTGGCCAAGCTCCCCTACATCCTGGTGGTGGGGGATGACGACGTGGCCGCCGGGACCGTCGGGGTGAACCGCCGGGGTGCGGAGCGCCCCGAGCGCGGTGTGGCGCTCGACGCCTTCGCCGCCGGCCTGGCCGAGGAGATCGACTCCCGGCGGCTCCCGGAGGACGCCGCGTGAGCCTCGACCACCTGTGGGCGGGCTGGCGCAACGCGTACGTGACGGGTGCCACGGCCGGCGAGGCGGCGGGGGGCCCCGGCCCCGACGCTCCCGAGGGGTGCGTGTTCTGCCGGCTGGCGGCGAGCGGCCCGCCGGCGGCGACCACGGGGGTGCTGTGGCGGGGCGAGGCCACGTTCGGGGTGCTGAACGCCTATCCGTACACCAACGGGCACCTGATGGTGGTGCCGGTCCGCCACGTCGGCGCGCTCGACGAGCTGACGGCGGGGGAGAGCGCCGAGCTGTGGGCCGCCCTCCGCGCCGGGGTGGCCGCCATCGAGGCCGCCTACCGGCCCGAAGGGGTCAACCTGGGGGCCAACCTGGGGCGTGCCGCCGGCGCGGGGATCCCCCGCCACCTGCACCTCCACGCCCTGCCCCGGTGGGCGGGCGACACCAATTTCATGACGTCGGTGGCCGGGGCGCGGGTGATGCCCGAGAGCCTCGAGGACTCCTGGCACCGGCTGGCGCCCGCCTGGCCACCGGGCTGAACCGACGGACTGCCGGACCCGCTCTCGGGGTCCCGGATCTCCCGGTGCTCCCGGCTCAGCGCTCGGCAGCGGCGGCGCCGTAGCGGGCGGCGACGGCCGGAGGGACCGGTTCGTAGCGTGCGTGCTCGGCCCGGAACCGCCCCCGCCCACCGGTGATGGCCCGCAGGTCGACGGCGTAGCGGGCCAGCTCGGCGGTGGGGACGTTGGCCCGGACGACCTGGCGCCCCCGGTCGTCCACGTCGGTGCCGAGGACACGGCCCCGCCGGGCGCTCAGGTCGCCGAGGACGTCGCCCTGGAGCTCGGCGGGAACGGTCACCTCCACCAGGCTGATCGGTTCGAGCAGCACCGGCTGGGCCTCGGCGAAGGCGGCTCGGAACGCCAGCGCACCGGCCTGGGCGAAGCTCTGCTCCGAGGAGTCGACCGGGTGGTGCTTGCCGTCGACGCAGGCGACGGAGACGTCGACGACGGGAAAGCCGGACAGGCCGCCGGCCGCCATCGCCTCCTCCACCCCCTTGCGCACGGCCGGGATGAACTGGCGGGGGATGGCGCCGCCGACCACCTCGTCGACGAAGGCGAACCCCTCCCCTCGGGGGAGCGGCGCGATGCGGAGGGTGGCCACCCCGAACTGGCCGTGGCCGCCCGTCTGCTTCTTGTGGCGCCCTTCGGCCGTCGCTTCGGCGGTGATCGTCTCGCGGTAGGGGATGCGGACGTCCTCCCGGTCCACCGAGACGCCGAAGCGGCGGGCGAGGCGGTCCACGGCCAGGGCCAGCTGGGTCTCGCCCGCGCCGGCCAGGACGCTCTGGTGCGTCTCGTCGACCCGGGACACGACGAGTGACGGGTCCTCTTCGCACAGGCGGTGGAGCGCACCCATGAGCTTGTCGTCGTCCGAGGCGGAGCGGGGGACGATGGCCGTGGCCAGCACGGGAGGCGCCGGCTCGGGGAAGGCGGGCGCGACCACGTCGACCGGCGCGCCTTTGGGGGCGAGGACGTCGCCCGGCAGCGCCCCCGACAGCTTGGGCAGGACGACCAGGTCGCCCGCGGTCACCCGGTCGAGGGGGATCGAGGTCGCCCCCAGGCGGCGCTCGGGTGCATGGATCCGCTCCTCGGCGCGCGTCCGCCTGTTGACCAGGGTGCGGTCGCCGGTCAGCGAGCCGGTGAGCACCCGGCACAGGGTGGCGCGGCCGACGTAGGGATCGGTGCGGGTGGCCACCACCCGCAGGAGCGGGTCGGCGTCGGGTGACGGCGTCACCTCCACCACCTCGTCGCCGGCGGACAGCACCACCGGCCGAGCCAGCGGGGAGGGCCCCACCTCGGCGAGGAAGGTCGCCAGGCGGTCGATCCCGATGAGCGAGGTGGCCGACGTGCACACGACGGGGAACACCGTGCCGGTCAGGATCCCCCCGGCCAGGCTGGCCTCGAGCTCGTCGAAGCCGATGGCGTCACCCTCGAGGTACCGCTCCATCAGCCCGTCGTCGCCGACCACGATCCCCTCGACCAGGGCGTCGTGCACCGGCGACTCGGCCGCCACCAGCTCGGGCGGGATGGGACCGGCGCTGCCGCGGGTGGACCCGTCGCCGCGGTAGGTGACGGCGGTGTCGGCCAAGAGGTCGATCACGCCGGTCGCGCCCTCGGGCCCGGGCAGGGGGAGCTCGAGCGGCGCGATCCCGGCACCGAAGCGCTGGCGGAGGTCGGCCAGCACCCCCTCGACGTCGGCCCGGTCGCGGTCGATCCCGTTCACCACGAAGAAGCGGGGCACGCCGAGTGCGGCCGCCGCCTCGACCACGTCCTCGGTGCGCACGTCGACGCCGGTGGTGGCGGAGACGACGACCAGCGCCAGGTCGCTGGCGGCCAGCCCGCAGGCAGCCTGGTAGGCGAAGTCGGCCTCGCCCGGCGCGTCGAGCAGGTTCAGCACGACGGTGCCGAGCGCCCCCGCCTCGACGGTGCACGACGCCAGGGTGAGGTCGACCGAGAGGTGGTGGGCGATCTCGTCGGGATCGTGGTCGCACGTGGAGGTGCCGTCGTCGACGCGGCCGAGGCGGGGCACGGCGCCGGCGTGGTAGAGCAGGGCCTCGACCAGCGAGGTCTTGCCCACGCCGTGGCCACCGACCACGGCCACGTTGCGGATCCGTTCCGAGGGGACCTGGTTCATGCCGCACCTCCTCGCCCGGGCGCTGCCGGCGCCCGCTGTCGCACCGAGCGTAGCGGCGCCCGGCACCGGGGGTCGGGCCGACCCGGGGTGGTACGCTGGTGCCGGGCCACGGAAGGAGCTTGATGTTCGACGGCCGCTGGCGAGCCACTGTCGACCGGGGCACTGGTCCAGTTGGCAACCGGTTGCAGCGTATGGGGATCACCGCCGACGTCCTCACCGGGACGGGCCTGGTCTCGGCCGCTGCCACGGCGGTGGCCATCGGGAGCGGGTACCTGCACCTGGCCATCGTCCTGCTCATCCTGACCGGGCTCCACGACCTGCTCGACGGCCCCGTGGCCAAGGCTTCGGGCACCGCGTCGGTGCGGGGCGCGTTCTTCGACTCGGTCACCGACCGGGTGGCGGACGCGTTGCTGCTGGGCGGGGTGGCCTGGTACCTCGGCTCCACCCACCCCGGCCACCTGGTCCTGCTGCCGATGGCCGTGCTGGCGGCGACCACGCTCGTCTCGTACCAGCGGGCCAAGGCCGAGTCCCTCGGCATCCCGGCCAAGGGCGGGCTGATGGAACGGGCCGAGCGGATGATCCTCCTCGGCGTCGGCCTCCTGTCGGCGTCGTTCCTGGTCCCGGTGATGTGGGTGCTGCTCGGCCTCACACTGGCCACGGCGGCGGGCAGGTTCGTCCGCGTGTGGGCGGCCGCCGACGGCCCGGCCCGCCCCCCGCACCAGCGCCGGTCGAGCCGGGAGCGCTCCCTGCGGTGGGCGGAGCGGCGCGAGGCGCGCACCACCCGGTCGGCGGCCCGCTGGCGGGCGCGGCGCCGGGGTGAGCTGGCCAGCCGTTCGGGCCGCACGTGGCGGGCACGCCGTGCCGAACGCTCCGGTGCGACACGCTGGCGCTCGTCGCCTCGTCGCGCCGGCTGACGGCGCACCGGGCACCGGGGGGAGCGGTGGACCGACCACATCTCGTCTTTCGCACCTATGCCGGCCTGGGGCGGGCGCTCGGTACCCTGCCGGAACCGGTGGCCGCCGCCGCCGCCCGGCTGGTGGGTGCCGCCCTGTTCCGCCTGCGGCGGGACGAGCGGGCCCAAGTGGCGGCCAACCTCGACCGGGTGCTCGGCGGCGGCACCGACCGGGCGCTGCTGGACCGCTGGGCCCGGCGGGCGTTCGACGAGTACGCCCGCTACTGGGTCGAGGGGGCACGCCTGCCGGGCACGCCAGGGACCGACGTGTGCCAGCACGTCGTGTTCGAGGAGGGGTTCCACCACCTGCGGCAGGGGATGGAGCGGGGCGCGGGCGTCGTGCTGGCGCTGCCCCATACCGGGAGCTGGGAGTACGGCGGCGCCTTCCTCGCCGCCATCGGACTGCCCATGACGGCGGTGGCCGAGCGGCTGGAGCCGGCGGAGCTCTTCGACTACTTCGTGGCCCAGCGGGCCGCCATGGGCTTGACGGTGGTGCCCCTGGGGGAGGGATCGGGCCGGACGATCCTGCGCACCCTGCGCAACGGGGGGCTGGTCGGCCTGCTCTGCGATCGTGACCTGACGCCGGGCGGCGTCCCCGTGGAGCTCTTCGGTGAGGCGACGACCATGCCGGCCGGGCCGGCCACCCTCGCCCTGCGCACCGGGGCCACCCTGCTGTGCGGGGCGATCTACCGGGGGCCGGGGCGCGACCACCATGCGGTGATCGGTCCACCCGTCGACACCGAGCGGCACGGGGACCTGCGCGCCGACGTGGCCCGCGTCACCCAAGAGGTGGCCCACGGGCTGGAGGCGCTCATCGGCAGACAGCCCGAGCAGTGGCACGTCTTCCAGCCCCTGTGGCTGGCCGACCGCCCCGGGCAGGCCGCCGGCGGGCAGGGTCGGGCGGCTGCCCACGACCGGCAGGGCGCGGCGTGAACCCGGAGGACCGCCCCGGGCCCGGGCGGTGGGGGAGCGAGCGGTTCCGTTCGGTCGAGGAGCACCTGTTCGACGCCGAGATGGTCATCGCACCGGACGGCTCCATCATCCGGGTGGCGGCCCAGGGCGACACCCTGTTCGGCCACGACCTGGCCGGCGCCAGCGGGCAGGACGTCTTCGCCCTGGTGGCAGCGGACGACGTCCCCGCCCTGCGGCGCTCGTTCGACGACCTCCTGCACCACCGGCGCCTGGTCACCGTGATGGCGTTGCGGGCCATGGGCAGTGACGGGGGCTGGATCGACGTCGAGATCGTCGGTGCCAACCATCCGGAGATCGCCGGGGTGGTCGTCCATGTCCGCGACATCACCGAGCGCAAGCGCCTCGAGGAGCGGATCCACGAGGCGGAGCGACGGCACTCGCTCATCATCGAGTCGCTGGTCGACGGGGTCATGATGATCGACCGCTCGGGGGCCGTGGTGCGCATGAACCGTGCCGTGGAGCGGATGTTCGGCACCGATCGGGCCCGCGTGATGGGGCGCCGGTTCGTCGACGTGCTGGCCCACGTGGCGCCGGACGGGAACGAGACCGTCGACGAGCACGGCCGGCCCGTGGCGCCCGACGAGCATCCGCTCCTGGTCAGCCTGCGGACGGGGCGGCGCCTGACGGGGGTGGTGTACGGCGTGTCCCGGCCCGGCGAAGACCTGGTGTGGATCCGGATCAACTCCCAGGCCATCGTCGACGGCGACGGGGACCCGATCGGGGCCGTCGCCTCGTTCATCGACATCACCGAGGCCCGCCGGGCGACGGCCGAGCTCCACGCCGAGCAGCGCTTCCTCCAGGTGCTCCTCGGCAACCTCGAAGAGGGGATCGTCGCCTGCGACGGCGACGGCCGCATCACCGTGTTCAATCCGGCCGCCAGGCGGCTGCACGGACTGCGGCCCGAGTCGCAGCCCATCGGGAAGTTCCCGGCCGCCCGCGGTCTGCGCCGCGTCGACGGGTCGCCGATGGACGCCGAGGAGAACCCGCTGCGTCGGGCGCTGGCCGGCGAGCGGCTGCGCGACGTGGAGATGATCCTCGAGGCCCGCTCGGGCGAGCGCCGGCGGGTCAGCGTGAACGGCCAGACCCTCGTCGACCCGGCGGGTGCCAAGCTCGGCGCGGTGGTCGCCATCCGGGACGTGACCGAGCAGAAGCGCAACGAGGAACGGCTGGCGGAGATGGCGCTGCACGACCCGCTGACGGGGCTGGCCAACCGCACGCTCCTGGCCGAGCGCATGCGCGCCGTCATCGAGGGACTGCCCGAGGGCGGGACCGGCGAGGTGCCGCCGGCGGTGGGAGCGGACTTCCGCGACGGGGACGGGGGCACCCTGCCCGGGGTGGCGGTGTTCCTCCTCGACCTCGACGACTTCAAGAACATCAACGACGCGCTCGGGCACGACGTCGGCGACGACGTCCTCGTGGCCGTGTCCAAGCGCCTCCTCGCCGTGGTGCGGCCGACGGACACGGTCGCCCGCCTGGGCGGCGACGAGTTCGTGGTGGTCTGCGAGGTGAAGCGGGGAGACGAGGAGCTGCGCCGCATCGCGGCCCGCATCGACGGCGCGCTGGCCGAGCCGTACCGGATCGACGGGAGGACGCTCACCGTGGCCGCGTCGGTGGGCGGGGTGTTGGTGGCCGACCGTGGTGTGGAGCCCTCGAAGCTGCTCAGCCGGGCCGACGACGCCATGTACGCGGTCAAGTGGAGCCGGCGCCAGGAGCGCCGGTCGATGGTCGACTGAGGGCGTCCCCCCTGTCGGTGGCCCTGGTCTGCCCGTACAGCCTGTCCCGGCCGGGAGGGGTGCAGGGGCAGGTGGTGGGACTGGCCCGTGCCCTGACCGGTCGGGGCCACCGGGTGGCCGTCTTCGCGCCCCTCGACGGGCCGGTCGAGGGGATCCGGGGGGTGGAGCTGGTCGGCTGCGGGCGATCGCTCCCGGTGTCGGCCAACGGGTCGTCGGCGCCGGTCAACCTGTCGCCGGTGGCCGCCGCCCGCGCCCTGCGCCGGTTGCGGGCGGGTGGCTTCGACGTCGTGCACGTCCACGAACCGCTCGCCCCCGGCCTCCCCACCGCCCTGCTCCTGGCCCGCCGCCGCCCGCCCCTGGTGGCCACCTTCCACCGCAGCGGGCCGAGCCGGGCCTACCGGCTCGCAGGGCGCCTCGCCGTCCCGGCGACCCGCCGGCTGGCCGCCAGGTGCGCGGTGTCCCCGGCGGCCGCCGCCACCGCCGCGGATGCCGTGGGGGGGACGTACGAGATCGTGCCCAACGGGGTGGACGTGGCGGCGTACGAAGAGGCCGAGCCGTGGCCGTCGACCGGCCCGGCGGTGCTGTTCCTCGGTCGGCACGAGGAGCGCAAGGGCCTTGGCGTCCTGCTCGCCGCCTTCGCCGCGCTGGTGGAAGCGGGACAGGTCGCCGGGGCCGAGCTGTGGGTGGCCGGGGACGGTCCGGAGACGACCAGGCTGCGCGCCGAGCACGGTGACCTGCCCGGGTGCCGGTGGCTCGGCGTGGTGGGTGAGGAGGAGAAGCGCCGCCGGTTGGCGGCAGCGACCGTGCTGTGCGCACCCTCGCTGGGGGGGGAGTCGTTCGGGGTGGTGCTGCTGGAGGGGATGGCGGCCGGCACCCTGGTGGTGGCGTCCGACATCGACGGCTACCGGCAGGCGGCCGGCGGGTGGGCCGAGCTCGTCCCCCCGGGCGACGCCGTGGCGCTGGCCGGAGCGCTGGCCGGGGCACTGGCTCTCGACCCCGCCGAACGCCGCCGGCGGGTGGCCGCTGCCCGGGCGCACGCCCGCCGTTCGGGGATGGAGCAGGTGGCTGCAACGTACGAAGGCATCTACCGCCAGGCCCTGGCCGGGCCGGCCTGAGCCGGCGGTCTCGGGGCACGGCCCGTCCGGCCCTACACTTCAGGCACCATGGCCGACGACGCCCCCGCTCCACGCCCGACGCCCTCCGGATCCCGAGGGGGGAGGTCGCGCCCGTCGACGGGGGGGCGGGCTGGCGGCGGTGGCGGCAGCAGCGGCAGGAACCGCGGGGGCAGCGGCGGTGGCCGGGGTGGCAGTGGCGGCGGTGGCGGGGGTGGCGGGGGCAGGAACGGTAGTGGCCGGGGTGCCAGCGGCGGCGGTGGCGGGGGCAGGAACGGGGCCGGCGCGAACGGCGGCAGGAACGGCGGCCGGAGCAGGAACGGCGGCCGCCCGTCGCAGCCGTCCCGTGGTGCTGGCCAGCGGTCGCCGCAGGCATCGGGCACCGAGCGGGTACCCGCGTCAGCGCCGGTCAGGACCACCGCCGGCCGGCCTTCGGACGACGACGCCCTGGCGGCAGCCAACGGGCGTCGGGCCCTCACCTGGGCCGCCGTGTGGAGCCTGGGTCCGGCCGTCGTGGCCGGTGCCGTCGCCGGCGTGGTGGCGGCGCTGGTCGCCGGCACCGTGGTGGGGGTGGTGGCGGCGGTGGTGGTGGCGCTGGCCGGCTGGTCCGGTCTGGTTGCCGCGATCTGGCGCCGGTCCGACGGGTTCGTGCTCCGGGCGATCGGCGCCCGGCCGGCGGAGCCCGGCGAGCTGCCCCGGGTGGAGAACCTGGTCGACGGGCTGTGCGCCACCATGGGGCTGGCCCGCCCGGACCTCGCCGTGGTCCACGCCGAGCGCCCCAACGCCATGTCGGTGGGGCGGGTGCCCGGTGCCGCCACGCTGGTGGTGACCGATGCTGTCGAGGCGTCCCTGTCGGTGGTGGAGCTGGAGGGGCTCCTGGCCCACGAGCTGGTGCACATCAAGCGGCGGGACACGGCACTGGCAGCCGTGGTCGTGGCCACCGCCGCACCCCGTGCCGCCCTGGGACTGGCCGACGCCGATGCCGTCCACCGTGCCGTGGGTGGCGACCGCGAGTACCGGGCCGACCAACGGGCGGCGGCGGTCGTCCGCTACCCGCCGGGGCTGGGTTCGGTGCTCACCGCTGCCGCCGACGCCCCCGCCGTCCCGTGGCCCCCGGGGGCCGGACGTACGGCCGCCCTCACCCGGTGGCTGTGGCTCGACCCGGTCCTCCCCGACCGGGACCCGACGGGCCAGCTTGACCTGCCCGTCGTGCGAGCGGCGGCGCTGGCCGAGTGGTGACGGCCGGTCAGCAGCCCGGCTCGCCGCCGCAGGGTGGTGCCGGCAGGCCGTAGAGGCGGTCGCGCAGGCGACGGAGCAGCTCGGTCAGCCGGGCCTCCTCGTCCGGCGTGAAGAGGTCGGCCAGGAGCGCACCAAGGTGGTCCAGGTGCTCGGGAATGCTGGCGTCCATGAGGGCCCGGCCGTCCGGGGTGAGTGCGGCGAAGGCGCCCCGCCGGTCCTCGGGGCAGGCCTGGCGCTCCACCAGCCCGTCGCGTTCCAGGCGGTCGATGGCCCGCGTCAGCCCGCTCGGCGACAGCGTGGTCTGCAGCGCCAGCTCGCTCATGCGCAGGCGGTACCCCGGCGACCTGGCCAGCCGGAGGAGGATGTCGAAGGCCAGGCCGGCTGGCGGCCGCCCGGCCAGGGGCCGGCTGGCGACGTGGCGGCGCAGCCCGGCCGCCGACTCGAGCAGGAGCCCGACCGTGGTGATCCGGTCGCCGGCCGGTCCTCCAGTCGGGTCCCCGGTGCGGCCGGGTGCCGGTGCAGTGGTGGCCATGGCCCTAGTCTAGCCGGGGCCCCGGTGTTGGTTGCGGGAGCAAGTACCCGTGCTACAGTCGTTTCATTGCACGTGTAATGAAGGCAGCGAGGCACGAGACGGAGGATCGGGGATGAGCGAGCAGGCAGTCGTGACGGGCAGGGTGGTCGACGGCGTGACACTCCCGGCCGTCGGCACCTACGACCTGGACGTGGCCCACACCCACGTGGGGTTCGTCGTGCGGCACATGGCCGTGTCCAAGGTCCGGGGTCGGTTCGCCGGCGTCGACGGCGTCGTCGAGATCGGCGACGACCTTGCCCACTCGTCGGTCCGGGTGACCATCGACGCCGACAGCATCGACACGCGCGACGAGAACCGGGACGCGCACCTGCGCTCGAACGACTTCTTCGACACCGCCACCCATCCGACATGGACGTACGCGAGCACGGCGGTGCGCCCGACGGGCCCCGGGGCGGCGGCGGTGGACGGCGACCTGACCATCCGGGGCATCACCCGCCCGGTCACCCTGGCGGTGACCCTCGAGGGCGTGGTCCAGGACCCCTACGGGAACCACCGGGTCGGGTTCTCGGCCACGGCGGAGATCGACCGTCAGGATTTCGGTGTGTCCTTCGGCGGCGTGATGGAGGCCGGTGGCCTGGTGGTGGCCAACACGGTGAAGATCGAGATCGAGGCGGAGGCCGTCCTGCGGCAGTGACCGGCCCGGCGGGGGTGGGCCCCGCCCGGCGGTAGAATCGCCCCCATGGCCGACGACCCCTCCACTGCCGCCTCCACCGGGACCTTCACCGTCAAGCGGGGCCTGGCCGACATGCTCCGGGGCGGCGTGATCATGGACGTGGTCGACGCCGAGCAGGCCAAGATCGCCGAGGATGCCGGCGCGGTGGCCGTCATGGCTCTCGAGCGGGTCCCCGCCGACATCCGCCGCGACGGCGGCGTCGCCCGCATGAGCGACCCGGCCCTCATCGAGGGCATCCAGGCGGCGGTGACCGTCCCCGTCATGGCCAAGGCACGGATCGGCCACTTCGCCGAGGCGCAGGTGCTGGCCGCCCTCGGTGTCGACTTCGTGGACGAGAGCGAGGTCCTCACCCCGGCCGACGAGGCCCACCACATCGACAAGTGGGCCTTCACCGTGCCCTTCGTGTGCGGCGCCACCAACCTGGGAGAGGCGCTGCGCCGGATCTCGGAGGGGGCGGCCATGATCCGGTCCAAGGGCGAGGCCGGGACGGGCAACATCGTCGAGGCTGTCCGTCATCTCCGGTCGATCCTGGGCGACATCCGCCGCCTCACCCAGGCCGACCCGGCCGAGCTCTACGGCTGGGCCAAGGACCTGCGGGCACCCATCGGGCTGGTGCGCGACGTGGCCTCCACCGGGCGCCTGCCGGTGCCCCTGTTCTGTGCCGGCGGCATCGCCACCCCGGCCGACGCCTCGCTCGTCATGCAGCTGGGTGCCGAGGCCGTCTTCGTGGGATCGGGCATCTTCAAGAGCGACGACCCGGCCCGCCGGGCCCGGGCCATCGTCGAGGCGACGGCCCACTTCGCCGACGCCGCCCTGGTGGCGAAGGTCTCCACCGGTCTGGGCGAGGCCATGCCCGGCGCCGAGATCGCCACCCTCGACGTCAAGCTCGCCGAGCGTGGCTGGTAGCCGGGGCCCGGCCGGCGCGCTCGGCCCGGCCGGCGCGGTCCGACCGTGACCATCGGGGTGCTGGCGCTCCAGGGAGACGTGCGGGAGCACGTGGCGGCCCTGGCCGACCTGGGAGAGGTGGCCCGACCGGTGCGCGTCCCCGCCGACCTGGACGGGATCGACGGGATCGTGCTCCCCGGCGGCGAGTCGACCACGCTGTCGATGCTCCTGGCGTCGTCGGGGGTGGGCGACGCGCTCGGTGACGCGCTGGCGGCCGGCCTGCCCGCCTTCGGGACGTGTGCCGGGTTGATCCTGCTGGCGACCGACGTGCGCGACGGTCGGCCGGACCAGCGGTCCTTCGGTGCCATCGAGCTGACGGTGCGCCGCAACGGCTACGGTCGCCAGGCCGAGTCGTTCGAGTGCACGCTGTCCGTGCCGGCGGTCGGCGACGATCCGGTGCCGGCCGTGTTCATCCGGGCACCGGTGATCGAGGCGGTGGGCCCCGACGTCGACGTGCTGGCGGAACTGCCCGCCGCGCCGGGGAGCACCGGCGGGGCCCGGCCGGTCGTGTGCCGGCAGGGGCCCGTCCTGGTGGCGGCACACCATCCGGAGCTGACGGGGGACCGCCGGCTGCACCGGCTGTTCGTGGAACTGGTCAAAGAGCACAGGGAGACGAGGCGCTAGGCGATGTCCGGACACTCGAAGTGGGCCACGACGAAGTACCGCAAGGGCGCGCAGGACAAGGCGCGGGCCAAGCTGTTCGCCAAGATCATCCGGCAGGTGGAGGTGGCCGCCCGCGAGGGTGGCGGCGACCAGACGTCGAACGCCACGTTGCGGACGATGTACGCCAAGGCCCGCGACGCGTCGGTGCCCATCGACACCATCGAGCGCGCCATCAAGCGGGGGACCGGGGAGCTCGAGGGCGTCCGCTATGAGGCGATCGCCTACGAGGGCTATGCCCCGGCGGGGGTGGCGGTCATCGTGGAGACGCTCTCCGACAACCGGAACCGGACCGGCGCCGAGATCCGCAACCTGTTCTCGAAGAACGGGGGGTCGATGGCGGAGCCGGGCGCCGTCAGCTGGCAGTTCGAACGCAAGGGCGTGCTGGTGCTGGCACGCGACCTGGACGAGGACGCGGTGATGGAGGCGGCCACCGAGGCGGGCGCCGAGGACCTGTCCGACGGGGGCGACCACTGGGTGGTGACGTGCGCGCCCGGCGACCTGGCCGCCGTGCGCTCCGCCCTGGAGGATGCCGGGATGGTCCCCGAGTCGGCCGAGCTCTCGATGGTGCCCACCTCGACGGTGGCCGTCGAGGACGAGGGCGAGGCCAAGCGGGTCCTGCGTCTGATGGAGGCGCTCGACGACCACGACGACGTGCAGAACGTCTACGCCAACTTCGACATCGCCGAGTCGGTCCTGGCCGAGTTCGCCGGGTGATCCACCGCCAGGCGCGGGCACGGGGGTAGAGTCGAACACGTGTTCGTCCTCGGGATCGATCCCGGTCTGTCGCGCTGCGGGTACGGGGTGGTCACGCGGGCCGGTGCCGGGTTCGCCCCCCGGGCGGGCGGGGTGATCGGGACCGGCCCCGAGGTGCCCCTGCCCGAACGCCTGTCCGTGCTGGCCCGGGAGCTCCGGGCCGTGGTGGCCGAGCACCGGCCGGACGCGGTGGTGGTGGAGCGGGTGTTCTTCCAGGTCAACGCTCGGACGGCGATGGCCACCGGCCAGGCCGCCGGCGTGGCCCTCCTGGTGGCCGCCGAGTCCGGCTGTGTCGTGGCCCAGTACACGGCGAACGAGGTGAAGCAGGCGCTGGTCGGCTACGGGAGCGCCACGAAGGACCAGGTCCAGCGGATGGTGGCGTCGGTGCTGGGGCTGCCGGCGCCGCCGCGGCCGCCCGACGTGGCCGACGCCCTGGCGCTGGCCGTGTGCCACCTCACCACCGAGCCGCTGCGCCGGGCCGTCGCCGGGGTGGCGACCGGGGCCGGTGCCGGGGTGGCGACCGGGGCAGGTCCGGACCGATGATCGGGTCGCTGCGGGGGACCGTCGTCGACCGCCCGACGGACGGCGAGGCGGTGGTGGAGGTCGGCGGGGTCGGCTACCGGGTCAGCCTGCCGACGCCGGTAGCGGCCGGGATGGGTGACGGCGAGGTCTTCCTGTTCGTCCACACCCACGTGCGGGACGACGCCATCGTGCTCTACGGGTTCGCCACCGCCGCCGAGCGCCGCACCTTCGAGGCGCTCGTCGCCGCCCACGGCGTGGGGCCGTCCCTGGCGCTGGCCGTGCTGTCGGCGCTGTCGCCGTCGGCCCTGGCCGAGGCGGTGGCCGGCGACGACGTCGACCTGCTGTGCACGGTGCCCGGCGTGGGGAAGAAGACGGCGGCCCGCATGGTACTGGAGCTGAAGTCGACCCTGGCCGCCGAGGCCGGCACCGTGACGCCGGCGGGACCGGTGGCGCCGGTCGACGGGTCCGCCCGGCGCGACGCCCGCGCCGCGTTGGCCGAGCTCGGCTACGGCGCCGACGAGGTGCGCGCCGCCCTGGCCGCCGTTCCCGGCGACGGTCCCGCCGAGGCGCAGGTGCGTGCTGCCCTGCGCAACCTGGCAGGGGCGCGGTGACCCAGCCGTCGCGCCGCGAGGTGATCGCCACCGGGCCGGGTACCGGGGCGGACGACGGGCAGCCGGGGTCCCACCGCGACGTGGACCCGGTGGCGTCGACCGGCGAGGAGCGCGACGAGGTCGGGCTGCGTCCCCGGTCGCTCGACGAGTTCGTGGGCCAGCCGCAGCTCACGGAGCACCTCCGTATCGTCCTCGAGGCGGCCCGCCGGCGCCGGCAACCGGCCGACCACCTGCTGTTCGCCGGCCCACCCGGGCTGGGCAAGACGTCGCTGGCCGGGATCGTCGCCGCCGAGATGGGCGTGGGGCTGCGCATCACCACGGGACCGGTGCTGGTGCGCACGGGGGACCTGGCCGCCATCCTCACCGACCTGCAGGAGGGTGACGTCCTGTTCATCGACGAGATCCACCGCACCCACCGGGCGGTGGAGGAGGTGCTCTACTCGGCGATGGAGGACTTCAAGCTGGACATCCTCATCGGCAAGGGGCCGACGGCCCGGAGCCTGCGCCTCGACCTGCCCCACTTCACCCTGGTGGGGGCGACGACCCGCACCGGCCTGGTGGCCGGCCCCCTGCGGGACCGCTTCGGGTTCGTGGGGCGCCTGGACCACTACGACGTGGACGACCTGGAACGGATCGTGCTGCGGTCGGCCGGCATCCTCGAGGTGACGATCGACGCCGGTGGGGCCCGCCGGATCGCCGAGCGGTCGCGGGGCACGCCCCGCATCGCCAACCGGTTGCTCCGCCGGGTGCGGGACTACGCCGAGGTGCGGGCGGACGGCACCGTGACGGCCGAGGCGGCGGTGGAGGGACTCGAGGTCTTCGGGGTGGACGAGCTCGGCCTCGACAAGGTCGACCGGGCCATCCTCGACGCGCTGTGCCGACGGTTCTCGGGGCACCCGGTCGGCCTGACCACCCTGGCCCAGTGCGTCGGCGAGGAGCCCGATACCATCGAGGACGCCTACGAGCCCTACCTCCTCCAGCAGGGGCTGCTGCTGCGCACGCCCCGAGGGCGGGTGGCGGCGCCCCGGGCCTGGGCGCACCTGGGGCTCGTCCCGATCGAGCCGTCGCTGCGCTGAGGGGCGGCCGGAGTGTCAGCCGTTGGCCGTCGGGGATGCCCCCCCGCCCTGGGCGTTCGCGAACGCCTGGAACTGCTGCTCCGACATCACGTCGTTGCTCGCTGGCGGGGTGATGTCCACCTGGGCTCCGTCGTTCGAGTAGTTCATGGTCAGGTTCTGGTCGGCGGGGCTGGCGCTACCGGGCGTCGGCAGGGACATGATCACCTGCATGCGCCGCAGCAGCTGATCGTTCGAGAACCACACCTGTACCACCGGAGGGTGCCCCGTCTCGAACGTGGTTGTGGCCGTCGCCTGCCGTGCCGGGGTCAGCCCGCACTTCGAGCCGAGGTTGTCGAGGTCGGCGAGCACCTGTTGACGGGATGGTGCGGCGGAGAACCCCTGGACGCGCCGGCCGTCGATCACCGACGTCCCGAGCGACGACACACCGCCGCCGTCGGCGGCGAGGAGGCGAAGCTGATCGATGGGATCGCTGCTGGTGCCGCCGGCACTGGCGCACGTGATCGGAACCGGGGTCCGGATCCAATCGCGACCGGTCGCCTGCTTCAGGCTCTGGCCGTCGATGACCATGCCGATGTACATCGTGTCGTCCACCAGGAGCTCACGCATTTCGAAGGACCTGCCCGGCCCAAGCTGGAACGACGTGTCCATCGTCATCGCATTGGCACTGAGGTCCGCGGTGCCCGTGCCGGTCAGCGCGATGGCCCGCCCCCCGGTGTTCAACGAGCCGCTCAAGGTCACGTCGGCTGTCGATCTGGCCAGGGTCGTCCTGGTCGCCGCCAGCTGGTGGGCCGACGGTGTCACCTGGAGCGCGGTGGACGTGCCGCACGATGTCAGCACGAGCGCCGCTGTGACTCCCGCCATCCGCCGATCGAAGCGCCGTGCTGCTTCCGCACGCCGGATCGGAACGCCCGCATCATCCCTGCCTCTCAGGTCGGGGCCGGCCGAAGGTGCAGACGTCCGGACCCCTGATGGTAGCGCCGTGCGGCTGCGTGACGCCGGGATCGGTCACCACCGGTGATGGCGCCCCCCGCCCGCCCGGTGGCGGGACATCGATGGCCGCTACCCGGGGTCACGGACCGGCGCGGCGACGGTGCTCCGCCCGGTCGGCCATCATGGCTCCCGTCATGGAGAGGTCGAGATAGATGTCGTGCGCTCCGCCCGCTGCCACGTCCGGGGACGCCGGTCCATCGGCCGGCACCGAAATGGCGATGGAGGGCACGCCGGTCGACGTGTACGACTACGACCTGCCCGAGGCGGCCATCGCCCAGGAGCCGGTGGAGCCCAGGAGCGCGGCCAGGCTCCTGGTGGCGCCGCCGTCCGGGGCGGACCGGGGAGCGTCGTCGACCCACCTGCACATCTCCGACCTGCCCGGGTTGCTCCGGCCAGGGGATCTCCTGGTGGTGAACGACACCCGGGTACTGGCCGGCCGGCTGCACCTGGTCAAGGCGACCGGCGGCCACGCCGAGGTGCTGTTGCTCGAGCCGGCTCCCGGCGGGGAACCGGGCCGGTGGGAAGCGCTGGTCCGGCCGGGGCGCCGCCTGCCACCGGGCACGGCCCTGTTCGAGCCGGGCGCCACCGGGAACGCCACGTCCGTGGTCGTGGAGGGCTGGCCTGACGGGACACCGGCAGGAGGTGGTGACCCCGACGGGCGCCGTATCGTCCACCTGGCCGACCCGTCGATCGTCGAGCGGGCCGGGGAGGTGCCGCTGCCCCCCTACATCCACGTCCGGCTCGATCGGCCCGACCGGTACCAGACGGTGTTCGCCGCCGCCCGTCCACCAGGGCAGCGCTCCGCCGCGGCCCCGACGGCCGGGCTGCACCTCACGCCCGAAGTGCTCGCCGCCTGCCGCGCGGCGGGGGCCGGCGTGGCCACCGTGGACCTGGTGATCGGGCTCGACACCTTCCGGCCGCTGGCGGCGCCGACGGTGGAGGCGCACGTCATGCACTCCGAGCGCTACCGGGTACCAGCCGCCACGTGGGAGGCGTGCCGGGCGGCCGGCCGGGTGGTGGCGGTCGGCACCACCGTGGTGCGGGCTCTGGAGTCGGCAGCGGCGACCGGTGAGCTGGAGGGGCGGACCGACCTCTTCATCAGGCCCGGCTTCGAGCTCCAGGTGGTGGGCGCCCTCCTGACCAACTTCCACCTGCCCCGCAGCTCGCTGCTGGTGCTGGTGGAGGCGTTCTACGGCCCCGCCTGGCGGGACCGGTATGCGGAGGCGCTGGCCGGGGGCTACCGGTTCCTGTCCTTCGGGGACGCCATGTTCCTGGAGCGGGGGGCGGGGCGGGGCATCGGGCCGTCCGTCAGGGGAGATCGCAGGCCCCCGCCGCCCGGGCCGAGGAGACCGGACCGGTGACGGCCTCGGTCACGCCGCTCGCCGTGCACGCCACCGACGGCGCGGCCAGGGCGGGGACGGTGACCACGGCCCGGGGATCGTTCGCCACGCCGTGCTTCATGCCCGTCGGCACCCGCGGCGCGGTGAAGGCCCTGGACGCCGCCGACCTGGAGGCGCTCGGTGCCGAGGTGGTGCTGGCCAACACCTACCACCTGATGCTGCGGCCCGGCGACGAGGTGGTGGCCGCCCTCGGCGGCCTGGGCCGGTTCTCCGGGTGGCGGGGCCACACCCTGACCGACTCCGGTGGGTTCCAGGTCCACTCCCTGTCGCCGGCGGTGGACGACGACGGCGTGACCTTCACCTCCGTCTACGACGGGAGCGCGGTGCGTCTCACGCCCGAACGCGCCGTCGAGGTCCAGGGACGCATCGGGGCCGACATCCAGATGGTGCTCGACGTGTGCGCCAGCCTGCCGGCACCGCCCGAGGCGTTGCGCACCGCGGTGGAGCGGACGGCGGCGTGGGCGGCCCGGGCCCGGGACCACCACCGGCGGATCGAGACCCGCCCGCCCCACCAGGCCCTCTTCGGCATCGTCCAGGGGGGGATCGATCCGGTACT
Organism: Actinomycetes bacterium; assembly: GCA_021799615.1. GTDB lineage: Bacteria > Actinomycetota > Acidimicrobiia > Acidimicrobiales > RAAP-2 > JAJZDI01. Next base: position 13,766 of record JAJZAC010000024.1, on the reverse strand, counting down.
GCGGGCCGAGAGCGCGGCCCGCACGGTCGAGCTGGGGTTCGACGGCTACGCGGTGGGGGGGCTGTCGGTGGGGGAGCCCCGGGAGGAGCTCCTGGCCACCCTCGAGGTGACCGTACCGCTGCTGCCACCGGAGCTCCCGCGTTACCTGATGGGGGTGGGGGACCCGGTCGGGCTGGTCGAGGCGGTGGCCCGCGGCGTGGACATGTTCGACTGCGTCGCCCCCACCCGCGGCGCCCGCCACGGGCAGGTGTGGACGTCAGCGGGCCGGCTGTCGCTCCGGAACGCCTCCTATGCCCGCGACGACCGGCCCCTCGAGGAGGGGTGCCGGTGCCCCACCTGCCGGCGGTGGTCGAGGGGGTACCTGCGCCACCTGCTGCTGGTGGGCGAGCCGACGGCCTGGCGGCTCCTCTCCCTCCACAACCTGGCCTTCGTCCTGGCACTGGTGTCGCAGGCCCGGGAGGCGATCACCGGCGGGCGCCTGGGCGCATTGCGGACCGACGTAGCCGCCGCATGGGCGCGATGACGCACTGTCCCGGCGGGGAAGGGCGCGTCGGCTACAGTCTTGCCGCTGTGACCACCCGTATGCCCGTTGCTCGCCCGTGACCCTCGCACCCGCTGCCCTGGGGGCCTTCGCCGCGACGTCCAAGACGTCGTCCTCGAGCTCGTACTCGTTCCTCATCATCATCGCCCTGTTCGCCGCGGCGTACTTCCTGTTCCTGCGGCCCCAGAGCCAGCGGGCCAAGCGTCAGCGGGAACAGCAACGGAACTTCGCGGTGGGTGACGAGGTCCTGACGGCCGGCGGCATCGTCGGACGGGTCATCGACGAGCAGGGCGACCGCATCACCGTCGAGACGAGTGTGGGAGCGTCGTTCACCGTGCTCCGCCAGTACATCGTGCGGCGCATAGAGGAAGCCGAGCCGCAGTTCGCCGAGGAGGACGGCGCGGCGGCCGGCGAGGGCGATGGCGCCACGGATCACGGCCAGGACGGCGGGGACGAGGAAGGCGGGGACGAGGAAGGTGGGGATGGTGGCGGCGGCGGGGACAGCGGGGACGAGAACAGCCACGACGACAGCGGGTCGACGGGGACGTAGGGACGCAGCCATGGGGGAGTGTCGGTGAAGAACAAGCGGCGGCTGTGGGCCAGCCTGCTCACGATGGTGGTGATCGGCGCCGTGTGGCTGGGCGCGACGTTGGCGGCCGGATGGTCGCCCAAGCTCGGCCTGGACCTCGACGGCGGCCTGTCCGTCGTCTACAAGACGGTGAAGCCGGTGTCGAGCACCGATCTGGCCACCGCCGCCCAGATCCTGAACGACCGGGTCACCGGCAACGGCGCCAGCGGTGCCACGGTGGCCACCCAGGGCGGCAACGAGATCTCGGTGTCGATCCCGGGCGAGAAGAACCCCCAGAAGATCCTGAACGGTCTGGGCAACACGGCCCAGCTGTTCATCCGGCCGGCACTGTGCTTCGCCCCGGCGGCCAAGGCGGCCAAGGGCGGTACCCTGCAGCCTGCCCCGTACCCGGCTTGCTCGACCGGCACCCAGCTCACGTCGACGGCCCTGGCGGTCAACACCACCTCGGGCCTCCCCACCGGCAACGTCCCCGCCGACAGCGCCCTGGCCACCTACGCGTCGACCGCGTCGGGCGCCGACCGGGCCCAGAACACCGTGCTGCTGCCCGGCTCCACGGGTTCGGGTCTGACCGGCCGGGTCCTCCTCGGGCCGGCACAGCTGTCGGGGACCGACGTCCACTCGGCATCGGCACAATTCAATTCTGCCAACAACACCTGGGGCGTGCAGTTGAACCTGACCGGGGCCGGCGCCACCAAGTGGGACACGCTGGCCCAACAGCAGTTCCACGCCTACGTCGCCTTCGATCTCGACGCCCAGATCATCTCGATGCCCCTCACCCTGCCCAATAGCGCCTCCTTCAGCTCCTTCGGCGGGACCGTCCTGATCAGCGGCGGGTTCACCCAGGCGCAGGCCCAGCAATTGGCCAACCAGCTCACCTACGGCGCCCTGCCGGTGGCACTGCAGCGGATCACCGTGCAGACCGTGTCGCCCACACTGGGCAAGGCCTCCCTGCAGGCCGGGCTGGTCGCCGGCATCGCCGGGCTCCTGGTCGTGATGCTCTACATGCTGCTGTACTACCGGCTCCTCGGCGCCGTGGTCATCTCGGGGCTGGCCCTCACCGGTGCCCTGCTGTGGTCGATCATCGCCCTGCTCGGCCAGACCAGCGGCACCACCCTCGACCTGGCCGGCATCATCGGCATCATCGTGTCGATCGGCATCACGGTCGACTCCTACATCGTCTACTTCGAGCGACTGAAGGACGAGACCCGTTCCGGGCGGACCGTGCGGACCAGCGTCGACCGCGGTTTCGCCAGCGCCTTCCGCACCGTGCTGGCGGCGGATGCCGTCTCGTTCCTGGGCGCCGCCATCCTGTACTTCATCTCCATCGGTCCGGTGCGGGGCTTCGCCCTGTTCCTCGGGATCTCGACCCTGCTCGACGTGGCGGTGACGTACTTCTTCACCCGGCCGTTCGTCGTCCTCCTCGGGCGTCATGGCGGGGCCACCGAGGCGCGGCGCCTCGGCGTGGCCCGTGGCCTGGGACTCGAAGCCGAGGGGGCACGATGAGCGACGACCGCACCCGGGACGACACCGAGGACGTGGACACCGAGGACGTGGACACCGAGCGCACCGGGGAACCGGCCGCCGAGGTGGACGAGGCAGGCGTGGACGCGGGGGCGGCGGTTGCCGGGTCCGAGGACGCCGGCTCCGGGGAGCGGGCGTCGGGCGGCGGCCGGACCCCTCGCCAGGGGCCGGGAGCGCTGGTGCGCCTCTACCGGGGGCAGACCTCGTTCGACTTCATCGCCAACCGCCGGTGGTGGTTCACCATCTCCGCCGTCGTGATCGTGGCCGGCATCCTGTCGCTCGGCATCCGCGGGCTGAACCTGGGTATCGACTTCAAGGGCGGGCAGTCGTGGACGGTCACCAGCCAGACCATGACGGTCGCCCAGGCCACGGCGGCGGTGAAGTCGGCGGGCATCGCCCAGCCGACGGTGGTCCAGCTGACCAACCAGCTGACCCACGTGCGCCAGATCGACGTCCAGGCCGACCTGAACAGTCTGTCCCAGGCGAAGCGCGCGGCGGTCGAGCAACAGGTGAACGACGCCCTGGCCAGGGCGGCCGGCATCCCGGTGGCGGAGGCCGGGTCGAGGATCTCGTTCAGCGACGTGGGCCCGACCTGGGGCGGCCAGGTGACCTCGAAGGCCGTCGAGGCCCTGATCGTCTTCTTCATCGCCGTGGTGCTGTACATCTCGGTCCGGTTCGAATTCAAGATGGCCATCGCCGCACTGGTGGCGGTGATCCACGACATCCTCGTCACCGTCGGCGTCTACTCGCTCGCCGGGTTCCAGGTGACCCCGGACACGGTGATCGCCGTGCTCACCGTGCTCGGCTACTCCCTCTACGACACGGTGGTGGTGTTCGACCGCATCGGGGAGAACACCAAGGGACTGGGCGCCTCGGGCCGCATCACCTACTCGGACGTGGTCAACCTGTCGATGAACCAGACCCTGGCCCGGTCGATCAACACCTCGCTGGTGGCCGTCATCCCCGTCCTCTCCGTGCTGGTGGTCGGGTCGTTCATCCTGGGGGCGACCACGCTCGAGAACTTCGGCCTGGCTCTGGTGATCGGTCTCACCAGCGGTGCCTACTCGTCGATCTTCATCGCCTCGCCGCTGCTGGCCATGATGAAGGAGCGTGAGCCGCGCTACTCGACGATCCGTCAGCGGCTCGAGACCCGGGGCGACAAGCTGGGCCTCATCACCCCGGCGGCGGCCGCGGCCATGGCCGGCGCGGCGAAGGGCGGGGCCCGCTCGGTGGCATCGTCGGCCGCGCCGGGCGGCACCATCCGCCCGGGGGCGGCCAAGGCGTCGGGTGGGGGCACCGCCACCGCCGTGTCCACCGGGCCGGCCCGTACCGGCGGGGGATCCCGCCCCGGCACCGCCAACCGGCCGGCACCCCGCCCCCGCAAGGGCTCGTCCTCGTCCAAGCCCAAGTCCAAGGGCGGCAAGGGCCGCAAGCGCTGATCGCCGGCGAGCCGGCCCGATCACGGCCCGGCCGCGGCGTACCGGGGCACGTTCCCCGCCGGCCCCGGCCCGCACAGCGCACCGGTCGGCGCCTGCCGGCGGGTACGTTGTAGTGATGGCACTGGCCGCACCAGCCCCGGCGGGGAGCCAGGGACAGCAGGGGAGCTCCACGGGCGGCGCCCTGCCCGCCGAAGAGCTGGCAGCGCTGTTGACGCCGGTCCTCCAGGCGTTCACCCGCCGGCACCCGGGCGAGGACACCGCGGTGATCGAGCGGGCGGCCAAGGTGGCGGCCGAGGCCCACGCCGGCCAGCGTCGCCGGTCGGGCGAGGCGTACGTGACCCATCCGGTGGCCGTGGCCCACGTCGTGGCCGAGCTGGGGCTCGACACCCAGACGGTGGTGGCCGCCCTGTTGCACGACGCGGTGGAGGACACGGGCATCACCACGGAGTGGATCGAGCGGGAGTTCGGCCCGGCCGTCGCCCTCATCGTGGACGGCGTCACCAAGCTCGACCGGCTCCAGTTCGACTCGAAGGAGGCCCAGCAGGCCGCGACCGTCCGCAAGATGCTGGTGGCGATGGCGGCCGACTGGCGGGTGCTGATCATCAAGCTTGCCGACCGGCTCCACAACATGCGGACCCTGTCGGTCATGCCCGAGTGGAAGCAGCGCCGCATCGCCGAGGAGACGATGGACATCTACGCGCCGCTGGCCCACCGGCTGGGGATCCAGGAGATCCGTTGGCAGCTCGAGGACCTCTCGTTCGCCACCCTGCACCCCAAGCGGTACGCGGAGATCGAGCAGATGGTGGCGTCGCGGGCTCCCCTGCGCGACGAGTACCTGGCACGGGTGCTGGTGGCCGTGCGGGAGCGGCTGGGATCGTCCGGTATCGCCGCCGAGGTGACCGGCCGACCCAAGCACCTGTGGAGCATCTACGAGAAGATGGTGGTGCGGGGCAAGGAGTTCGACGACCTCTACGACCTGGTCGGCATCCGGGTCATCGTCGAGGCCGAGCGGGACTGCTGGGCGGCCCTCGGCTCGATCCACGCCATCTGGCCACCGGTGCAGGGCCGCTTCAAGGACTACATCAACTCGCCCAAGTTCAACCTGTACCAGTCGCTCCACACCACCGTGATCGGGCTGGACGGCAAGCCCATCGAGGTGCAGGTGCGCACCCGTGAGATGCACCGTCGAGCCGAGTACGGCATCGCCGCCCACTGGGACTACAAGGAGAACGGCGCCCGCAGCGACACCGCCGCGCAGGCTCCGGCACGCCGGCGCATGCGCCGGCTGCGCGGGGGACCGCCCCGGGGGCGCGAGATCGAGCAGGCCGAGAGCGAGCTGGGGGAGCTGGCCCGGGCCCGGGGCGGTCGGGGGACGTCGTCGACCACGGCCGAGCTCGAGTGGATGCAGCGGATCGTCGACTTCCAGAACGAGACGACCGACCCCATCGAGTTCCTCGAGGCGCTGAAGCTCGACCTGGAGCACGACGAGGTGTACGTGTTCACCCCGAAGGGCAAGGTGATCGCCCTCCCGGCCGACTCGACGCCCGTCGACTTCGCCTACGCCATCCACACCGAGGTGGGCCACCGGTGCATCGGGGCCAAGGTGAACGGTCGCCTGGTGCCCCTCGACACCCGCCTCCATTCGGCGGAGACCGTCGAGATCTTCACGTCGAAGGCGCCCACCGCCGGACCGTCGCGTGACTGGCTGGAGATGGTGGCGTCGTCGAGGGCCCGCTCGAAGATCCGCCAGTGGTTCTCGCGGGAGCGCCGGGAGGACGCCCGGGAGGTCGGCAGGGACGACCTGACCCGGGAGCTCCGCCGGGAGGGCCTGCCGGTGCAGAAGCTGACCGCCGACGGCACCCTGGCCGAGCTGGCCACGACGATGAACCACGCCGACCTGGACGCCCTCCACACGGCCATCGGGGAGAACCGGGTCTCGGCCCGGGCCGTCGTCCAGCGCCTGCTGCGCGAGCTGCGTGGCGGCACCTACGAGGACCAGCTGCCGGTCACGGCCCGGACCCCGTCCCTCGCCCCGAAGCCGGGCCGGGCGTCGGCCGTGGGCGTGTACGTCGAGGGGCTCGACGACCTGATGGTCCGGCTGTCCCGGTGCTGCACGCCGGTGCCGGGGGACGAGATCGTCGGCTTCGTCACCCGGGGCCGGGGCGTGTCCGTGCACCGTGCCGACTGCGCCAACGCGGCGTCACTGGCCAGCCGGTCGCGCGAGCGCCTGATCGAGGTGGAGTGGGACCACCGGGCGTCGGGCGTGTTCATCGCCACCATCGAAGTGGTGGCGATCGACCGTTCCCGGCTGCTGGCCGACGTGACGAAGGTCCTCTCCGAGCACCACCTGAACATCGTCGGCGCCAACACCCAGACCGACACCGACCGGATCAGCCGGATGCGGTTCGACGTCGAGCTGGCCGACCCCACCCACCTGGAGTCGGTGCTGTCGTCGATCCGGCTCCTCGATGCCGTCTACGACGCGTACCGCATCCTCCCCGGCCGGAAGGACTGACCGGCCCGTGCCCGACGAGACCGTCGCCGCGCGCGCCCCCACCGGCACCCACGACGTGCTGTGGCCGGAGTCCGCCCGGTGGGAGCACCTGGTGGCCGGCTTCGCCGCCCGGGTGGAGGCGGCCGGGTTCGGTCTGGCCGTCACGCCGCTCATCGAGGACGTCCGCGTCTTCCGCCGGGGCATCGGCGAGGGCAGCGACGTCGTCGGCAAGGAGATGTACGAGCTCGAGGACCGGGGCGGCCGCCGGCTGGCGCTGCGGCCCGAGGGTACGGCCCCGGTGGTGCGCGCCTTCGTCCAGCATCGCCCCCCCCTGCCGTGGAAGGCGTGGTACGTCACACCCGCGTTCCGCTACGAGCGTCCCCAGGCCGGCCGGTACCGCCAGCACCACCAGCTCGGCGTCGAGGCCCTCGGCACCGGCGACCCCGACCTGGACGTCGAAGTGATCGCCCTGGCCGACGGGTTCTTCCGGTCGCTCGGCCTGGTCGGGTTCGAGGCCCGGATCAACTCGATGGGGGACGCCGCCTGCCGCCCGGGCTACGCCGCGCTGGTGGCGGCCCATCTCCGGGCCCGCCAGGACCAGCTGTGCCCCGAGCACGCCGGCCGGTGGGAGGCGAACCCGCTGCGGGTCCTCGACTGCAAGAAGCCCGGCTGCGTGGCGGCCACCGAGGACGCACCGCGGTTCCTCGACCACCTGTGCGACGCCTGCGCGGCACACTTCGCCCGGGTCACGGACGGGCTCCGGTCGGTGGGCGTGCCCTACCGCCTGGCCCACCGCCTGGTGCGTGGGTTCGACTACTACACGCGCACCACGTTCGAGTTCTCGGCCGAGCACCTCGACGCGGCCCAGAACGGGATCGGCGGCGGCGGCCGCTACGACGGCCTGGTCGAACAGCTGGGCGGGCCGGCGACGCCCGGGATCGGGTTCGGCATCGGCGTGGAGCGCCTGTTGCTGGCGTGCGACGCCGAAGGGGTCTTCCCGGTGGATCCGCCCCGGCCCCACGCCTTCGTGGTCGACGTCACCGGGGGGGCGGAGGCCCGCGACCTGTCGATCGCCCTGCGCGGCGCCGGGTTCCGGGTCGAGCGGGCGTTCGACGGGCGCTCGATGAAGGCCCAGCTGAAGGCGGCGGACCGCTCCGGCGCCGCGGTGGCGCTCATCGTGGGCCCCGACGAGCTGGCGGCGGGGACGGTGACCGTGCGGCCCCTGCGGGCCGGCGGCGACCAGCGTCAGGTCGCCCGGGACCAGGTGGCCGAGGCGCTGCGGTCGGCGATCCCGGCCGCGCACGCGGTCGACGGCAGCCGGCGGGGTGGCGCCGGCGAGGAACGACACCACGACGAGGAGCTGACGTGAACGACACCACCACTGGCGCCGGGCAGGCGACGGCCATGCGGACCCACCTGTGCGGCCGGCTCGACGCGTCGCACGTCGGCAGTCAGGTGCGCGTGTGCGGCTGGGTGGCCAAGCGCCGCGAGCACGGCGAGCACCTGGCCTTCGTCGACGTGCGTGACCACACCGGGATCGTCCAGTGCGTCGTCCCCGGCACCGTCGACGTGCGCAGCGAGTACGTGGTGGCCGTGTCGGGGACCGTGCGGCACCGACCCGAGGGCACCACCAACCCGGACCTGGCCACCGGCGAGGTGGAGCTGGGCGACTGCGAGGTCGAGGTGCTGTCGGCTGCCGAGCCGCCCCCGTTCGCCGTCGACGACCGGGTGGACGCCGACGAGGCCGTCCGCCTCCGCTACCGCTACGTGGACCTGCGGCGCCCCCGCATGCAGCGCAACCTGCGGTTGCGGGCGACGGTGCTCGGGGCCCTGCGGGCGTCGATGGACGCCCAGGGCTTCTGCGAGGTGGAGACCCCCCTCCTGTGGGCACCCACCCCCGAGGGTGCCCGCGAGTTCGCCGTGCCCAGCCGGCTCCACCACGGGTCCTTCTACGTGCTCCCCCAGAGCCCGCAGTTGGCCAAGCAACTGCTCATGGTGGCCGGCATGGACCGCTACTACCAGGTGGCCCGGTGCCTGCGCGACGAGGACCTGCGGGCCGACCGGCAATTCGAGTTCACCCAGCTCGACCTGGAGGCGTCGTTCGTGGGCCAGGACGACGTCCTCGACGCCGTCTCGGCCGCGGTGACCCGGGCCGTCGAGGCGGTCACCGGCGAGCCGGTCCCGCCGGTGGCCCGCATGACCTGGGCCGAGGCCCTCGACCGGTTCGGCACGGACAAGCCCGACCTGCGCTTCGGCATGGAGCTGGCCGACCTGTCGGACGTCTTCGCCGGCACCGGGGTGAAGGCGTTCGCCGCCCCGGCGGTGAAGGCGCTCGTCGTCGCCGGCGGTGCGCAGACCAGCCGGAGCCGGCTCGACGGGTGGACGGACCGGGCCAAGGCGTTGGGTGCCAAGGGGCTGGCCTGGTTCCGGGTGGGCGACGGAGGGGCGCTCGACTCCCCGCTCGACCGGTTCCTGGCCGACGGCGAGCGGGCGGGCCTGGTGGCGGCGACGGGCGCCGGACCGGGCGACCTGGTGCTGGTAGTGGCCGACGAGCACCGGACGGCCTGCACCGTGCTCGGCACCCTGCGGGTGGAGATCGGCGGGCGGCCCGTCGGCGAGGGGCCGTTCCGCTACGTATGGGTGGTCGACTTCCCCCTGTTCGACGGGGTCGACGACGAGGGCCGTCCCCAGGCGGCCCACCATCCGTTCACCATGCCCCATCCCGACGACCTCGGCCTGCTCGAGTCCGACCCCCTGGCCGTCCGCTCCCAGGCCTACGACCTCGTGCTGAACGGGTGGGAACTGGGATCGGGCAGCGTCCGGATCCACCGGGCCGACATCCAGGGCCGGGTGTTCCGGGCCCTCGGGATCACCGACGAGGAGGCCGAGGCCCGGTTCGGGTTCCTCACCGGCGCCTTCCGGGCCGGTGCCCCGCCCCACGCCGGGTTCGCCGTCGGTGTCGACCGGCTGGTGGCCATCCTGGCCGGGGAGGAGAACATCCGGGAGGTCATCGCCTTCCCGAAGACGCAGTCGGGTGCCGACCCCATGACCGGTGCCCCGCGCCCGCTGGCCCCGGGCACCCTCGCCGCCCTCGGCCTGCGGGCGCTGCCGCCCCCGAGCTGACCCGGTGGCCGACGACCTCTTCGGCCAGGCGGCGGCGGAGCGCCTGGCGGCCCGGGCGCCGCTGGCCGCTCGGCTGCGGCCGCACACCCTCGACGAGATCGTCGGTCAGGCCCATCTGGTGGGGCCCGGCGCCCCGCTGCGGGCGCTGATCGAGACCGACCGCCTCACGTCGGCCATCCTGTGGGGTCCGCCCGGCACCGGCAAGACGACCCTGGCGTCCGTCGTCGCATCGGCCACGTCCAAGGCCTTCGTCCCCCTGTCGGCTGTCACCGCCGGCGTCAAGGACGTCCGTTCCGTCATCGACGAGGCCCGCCGGCGCCTGGGGGAGCGCGGCCAGGGCACCATCCTCTTCCTCGACGAGGTCCACCGCTTCAACCGGGCCCAACAGGATGCCCTGCTGCCGGCGGTGGAGGAGGGGCTGATCGTGCTCATCGGGGCCACCACGGAGAACCCGTACTTCGAGGTGAACGCCCCCCTGCTGTCGCGCTCGACCCTGTGGCGGCTGGAGCCGCTCTCGCCCGAGGAGCTCGACGCCGTGGTGCAACGGGGGCTGGCGGCCGAAGAGGCCACGGCCGACGCCGACGCCCGGTTGGCGCTGGCGGGGGTGGCCGACGGCGATGCCCGGGCCGCCCTCACCACGCTCGAGGTGGCGATCGCCCTGGCCCGGTCGCGGCAGGGGACGCCGGCCGGTGGCGGGGAGGCGCCACCGCACGTCACGCTGGCCGACGTCGAACGGGCCCGGCACGCCCGCCTCACCCACTACGGCGACGACGCCCACTACGACCAGGTGAGCGCGTTCATCAAGGCGATCCGCGGCTCGGACCCCGACGCCGGCCTGTACTGGTTGGCCCGCATGCTCGAAGCCGGCGAGGACGCCCGCTTCATCGCCCGCCGTCTGGTCATCCTGGCCAGCGAGGACGTGGGGGAGGCGGACCCGCTGGCCCTGGTGGTGGCGGACGCCGCCGCCCGCGCCGTGGAGTTCGTCGGCCTGCCCGAGGCCCAGCTGAACCTGGCTCAAGCGGTGGTGCACCTGGCCTGCGCGCCCAAGTCGAACCGGGTGACCGTGGCCCTCGGACGGGCGCAGACCGATGCCCGCACCGGTCCGCGGGGGGACGTCCCCGCCCACCTGCGCGACGCCCACTACCGGGGCGCGGCCCGGCTCGGCCACGGCGAGGGGTACGTCTACCCGCACGACGAGCCCGGTGCCCACGTCGACCAGCAGTACCGGCCGGCCGAGCTGGAGGGATCGGTGTACTACGAGCCGAGCGACCGCGGCCACGAGGCGGCGGTGGCCGAGCGGCTGGCCGCGTGGCGGGCCGGTCGGTCGCCGGGGGATCGCGGATCGGAGGGCGGGCGGCGGTGAGGCATACTGCGGAGATGGACAGGGCTGTTGGGCAGGCAGTCCGAAGCGGCCGGTCGCGCCGCGTCGGCGCGGTGAGCGTGGCGGCGGCCGTGGTGGCCGGGACGGTGGCGGCGATCCTCCCGGTGGCCGCGCCGACGGCGGGAGCGGTCACGGCGACGGTGCCCATCGCCGGCAGCGTGCCCCGCCTGCCGTCGGGTGCGAGGGTCAGCGGCGCCCTCCCCCCGGCGACGAAGCTCTCGGTGGACGTGACCCTCCAGCCTCGGGACCCTGCCGCCCTGGCTGCGTTCGTCCACGACGTGTCGACACCGGGCAGCCCGCAGTACCGGCACTACCTGGCCCGCGGCCAGTTCGCCTCGGTCTTCGGTCCTGCGCCGTCCGAGATCGCCGCCGTCCGCTCGTGGTTGGCCACCCAGGGACTCCGTCCGGGACCCACCACCTCGAACGGCCTGGCCATCCCGGTGACGGCCTCGGCCGGCCGGCTCGACGGCGCGCTGGGCAGCCACCTGGTCGGCGTCACCATGCCGTCGGGCCGTCACGCCCACATGACGACGGCCGCACCCCGAGTACCGGTGGGGCTGGCCGGTGTGGTCGGCGGCGTCGTCGGCCTGAACGACCTGGCCCGCCCGCATCCCCTGCTCGCCCGGGCGCCTGGCCCCCTGCCGGCCACGACGTCACCGGCCGCCGCCGCCCCCCGGTCGGTGAGCCCGCACACGTCCGGCCCCACCCCCTGCGGCGCGGCCACCTCCATGGCGACCTCGAATGCCGCGTACACCGCCGACCAGCTGGCCGGCGCCTATGGCTTCTCCGGCCTGTACGGGAAGGGGTGGACGGGCGCGGGGATCACCGTGGGCGTCTACGAGCTCGAGCCGTACCTGCCGAGTGACATCCAGTCCTACTTCAGCTGCTACGGCCTGACCAACACCATCACCAACGTGAAGGTGGACGGCGGCGCCGGCACGGGAGCTGGTGCGGGTGAAGCCGCCCTCGACATCGAGGACGTGGCCGGGCTGGCGCCCGGTGCCGCCATCACCGTCTACACCGGGCCCAACAATTCCACCGGTGCCTACAACACGTACAACGCCATGATCACGGCCGACACCACGCAGGTGATCACCACCAGCTGGGGTCAGTGCGAGGCCGACTACGGGTCCGCTTCCTCGGCGGACTACGAGATGATGCAGGAGGCGTTCCTCTTCGCCCAGGCGGCGGCCCAGGGCCAGTCGGTGTTCGCCGCCGCCGGTGACTCGGGGTCCGAGGACTGCTACGGCCAGGGGAGCACGGACTCGGCACTGGCCGTCGACGACCCCGCCGTCCAGCCCGACGTCACCGGCGTGGGGGGGACCGACCTGACCTCGCCGAGCTTCCCGCCGGCCGAGACAGTGTGGAACCGGGGGAGCGGCGCCGGCGGCGGCGGGGTGTCGACCGTGTTCACCATGCCGTCGTGGCAGTCGGGTCCTGGGGTGCAGAACCCGTTCACGTCGGCGACGGCCTGTCCGGTGCCCAGCGGCACGGGGACCACCGGGTGTCGCGAGGTGCCCGATGTCACCGCCTCGGCCGACCCGGCGAACGGGTACGTCACCTACTACAACGGCGGTTGGACGGTGATCGGGGGTACCAGCGCCGCGGCCCCCCTGTGGGCGGCCCTGGCGGCGGTGGCCGACCAGGCCATCGGGGCCACGTCGGGGACGGGCCCGTGGAACCGGGTGGTGACCGCCGGCGAAGGATGCGCCACCAACGACGTCACCACCGGGAACAACGACATGCTGGGGGTCAACGGGGGTGACTTCCCGGCGACGCCCAACTACGACCTGGCATCGGGGTGGGGATCGCCGGTGGGCGGCGCCATCGTGGCCGAACTGGCGACGCCGTGCCCGGTGGTGACGGGACTCAACCCGGCCAGTGGCACCACCGCCGGCGGGTTCACCGTGACCATCTCGGGGACCGGCTTCGGCGGAGCCACCGCCGTGCGCTTCGGCACCACCTCCGCGACCATCACCGGCGTCACCTCGACGTCGATCACGGTGACCGTGCCGGCGGCGGCCGCCGCCGGACCGGTGGCCGTGCGGGTCAGCGGCCCGGGCGGGACCAGCGCGTCGGTGCCGGCCGACGTCTTCACGTACCTGCCCGGCCCGCAGGTCACCTCGGTGTCGCCCGCGGCGGGGCCCGTGGCCGGCGGCACATCGGTGACGGTGACCGGTGCCGGGTTCAGCAATGCCACCGCCGTCGACTTCGGCTCGGTGGCGTCGCCGTCGTTCTCCATCGTCAGCGCCACCACCATCACCGCCACGGCCCCGGCCGAGGCGGCCGGCACGGTGGACGTGACCGTCACCGACTCCAGTGGGACCAGTCCGATCGTGACCGGCGACCGGTATACCTACGATCCGGTGCCGACGGTGACGTCGCTCGCCCCGTCGACGGGCCCGGCATCGGGTGGGACGACGGTGGTGGCCACCGGCACGGGCCTCACCCCGGTCACCTCGGTCTCTGTCGGCGGTGCGCCCGCCACCATCCTCTCGACCACGTCGACGTCGGTGACGTTCGTCGCACCGGCGCGATCTGCCACCGGGATCGTCGACGTGGTGGTGACCAGTCCCGGCGGCACCTCGGCCACCAACTCGGGGGACCGGTACACCTACGTCCCGGCGGTGTCCTCGGTGTCGCCCGCGGCGGGGCCCGTGGCCGGCGGCACGTCGGTG
>JAJZAC010000106.1 GCA_021799615.1 Actinomycetes bacterium | reverse complement strand
GGCGTGGCGATGGGGGAGATGACCGTGGCCACGTGGTCGCGCAGCTCGCGCACGAGGGCCTCGCCCTCTTCCCCTTCGACCTCCCCCTTGACGGTCACGAACGCCACCACGGCCTGGCCGGTGGTGGCGTCGCTCGCCCCGACCACGGCCGCTTCGGCCACCCGGGGGTGGCCGACCAGCGCGTGCTCGATCTCGGCGGTCGAGATCCGGTGGCCCGACACGTTCATCACGTCGTCGACCCGGCCCAGCAGCCACAGGTCGCCGTCGTCGTCGAGCTTGGCGCCGTCGCCCGCGAAGTAGTAGCCGGGGAACCGGCTCCAGTAGGTCTCGCGGTAGCGCTCGGGGTCGCCCCAGATCCCACGGAGCATGCCCGGCCACGGATCGGTCAGCACGAGGTAGCCGCCCTCGCCGTTGCCCACCTCGTTGCCCTCGTTGTCGACCACCTTGGCGCCGATGCCAGGCAGGGGTCGCATGGCCGCCCCCGGCTTGGTTGCGGTGATCCCCGGGAGGGGCGAGATGAGGATGCCACCCGTCTCCGTCTGCCACCAGGTGTCGACGATCGGGCACCGGTCCCGGCCGATGTTGGTCCGGTACCACATCCACGCCTCGGGGTTGATGGGCTCGCCCACCGACCCGAGGAGGCGCAGGCTGGACAGGTCGTGGGCGGCGGGGAGCTCCTCGCCCCACTTCATCAGGGTGCGGATGGTGGTGGGCGCCGTGTAGAGGATCGTCACCTTGTAGTCCTCGACGATCCGCCACCACCGGTCCTGGCCGCCGGCATCGGGTGTGCCCTCGAACATGACGGAGGTGGCCCCGTTGGCCAAAGGCCCGTAGACGATGTAGCTGTGGCCGGTCACCCAGCCGATATCGGCCGCCGTCCAGAACACGTCCTTCTCCGGCTTGATGTCGAAGACCAGCCGGTGGGTGGTGGACGTGTGGACCAGGTAGCCGCCCGTGGTGTGGAGGATCCCCTTGGGCTTCGCCGTGGTGCCGCTGGTGTACATGATGTACAGCGGCTGCTCGGCGTCGAACGACTCCGGCTCGTGGGTCGTCGGCTGGCGGTCCACCAGGTCGTGCCACCAGTGGTCCCGGCCCTCGAGCCAGTCGACGCCCTGCCCCGTCCGGTTGACGACGAGGACCGACCGCACGTCGGGGCACTGTTCGAGGGCGGCGTCGACCGCCGGCTTGAGCGGCGAGATCGAACCACGGCGCCACCCACCGTCGGCGGTGATGACCACCCGGGCGTCGGCGTCGAGGATCCGGCTGGCCAGCGCGTCGGCGGAGAAGCCGCCGAAGATGACGGAATGGGGGGCGCCCAGGCGAGCGCAGGCCAGCATGGCCACCACCGCCTCGGGGATCATCGGCATGTAGATGGCGACGCGGTCACCCGCCTCCACGCCCAGTTCGACGAGGGCGTTCGCCGCCTGGCAGACCATGTCCTTCAGGTCCGCGTAGGTGATGTCGCGCGTGTCCCCCTCGGGTTCACCCACCCAATGGAAGGCCACGCGGTCACCGATCCCGGCGGCGACGTGGCGGTCGACGCAGTTCACCGAGGCGTTGAGCTTCCCCCCGACGAACCATTTGGCGAACGGCAGGTCCCAGTCGAGGACACGCTCCCACCGCTGGTCCCACTGCAGGTGCTCGGCCTGCCGCTCCCACCACCCCAACCGGTCGGCTGCCGCCTCGTCGTAGATCGACGGCTGGGCGTTGGCCTGCGCTGCGAACTCGGGCGGCGGCGGGAACTGGCGGGTCTCGTGGAGCAGCGCTGAGAGCGCGGGTCCCGAGTTCGCAGCGTTGGTGTCGGTCATCGTGGTGGTCCTTCCCCCTGGGTTGTTCCCGGATGCGGATCGGTCGTGCGGCGCCGCTGTGGTCCGGTGGTATGCCGGCTCACCGGCCGAGCGGGCCGGTGGGCAGGACCACCTTGCCGAACGTCTCGTTCGTCACGCCGGCGAACGAGGCATACCACGCCGCCGCCGCGGTGGCGATCCCGAACCAGCCGCCCGCCTTCACCAGCCCCACCGAGGACTGGAAGTTGCCCACGGTCAGCAGGACGAAGGTCACGGTCAGCAGGACGAAGACGACGGCAAGGATGACCGACAGCCGGAACGTCGAGATGAGCATGTAGGCGGTGAAGATGGTCCACCCCAGCAGGAACACCCCGACCACGGTGGGCGCGTCCGCCTTGGCCACCCCCGGCATGATGAACTTCACCAGCACGTAGAAGGAGATCCAGAAGGCTCCGTACGAGGTGAAGGCGAGGGCGCCGAACGTGTTGCGGCGGGCGAACTCCCACATGCCGGCGAAGATCTGGGCGGTACCGCCGTAGACGAGTGCGAGCGCGAGGGCAGCGTTCACCGCCGGCCCCCAGATGTTGGCGTTCGAGACGCTCAACGCGAACGTGGTCATGGCGAACGCGGCCAGCCCCAGCGGTCCCGGATCGGCCACCTTGTGGGCCGGTGGTGCAGCGGTGGCGCCCGACGATACGTCGTTGCTCATGATGTTCCCTCCCCTGGACGAACTGCCTTCCTGGCCTGATCGTGCAGACGCGCCGGCGGGCTGGCAAGGGAACCCGCCGGTAACTATGCGAGCGGCACCGCTGACACGACGAACGGTCGGCTGCGGACGACGAGCGGGCCACCGGCGCGGCGGGTGGGGGAGCGGGAGCGGGTCGTCGGGCCGGGAGCGGGTCGCCCGAATGCCGGCCGATCCCCTGTGGCATGCTGGCCCCGACGTAGAGCTCGCCCGATGGGGGGCGCCTCGCCGCTGTGGGCTGTTGCCGCCCGTGCCGGACCGGTGCCAGTGGTAAGGAGATCGTGACAGAGCTGCTGTGGCTTGCCGTTGCCGGCGTGGTCGTGCTGCTGGGCGTGGTCCTGGGCTTCGTCGTACGCGGCGAGCGCCGGCTGGGAACGCCCGCCCAGCGGGCCGGGTACGCCACCCTGCGGACGGCCAACCTCCTGGCGCCGGCCCTGCGGAGCGGGCTCAACGGCGCCAGTTCGGGGAAGGCGACCGCCCACCTCCAGTCCCTGCTCGGCACCCCGGGAGTGGTGCTGGCCGACCTGGCCGGCGTCATCGCCACCGACGGTGTCGACGAGGCCCACCAGGCGCTGCTCGAGGACCCGGTCGCCAGAGCGGTGGGCACCGGCGAACCCCAGGTGCTGGCAGCCGCCGACCTCGCCTGCGCCCGCGGTGCCACCTGCACCCTCCAGGCCGCGGTGGTGGTGCCCCTGGCCGTCGACGGCACGGTGGTGGGCGCCCTGGTCGCGGCCGGGCCGTCGGCCCCGGCCGGCCTCCTGCGGCTGGCCAGCGAGGTGGCCCAGTTCATCACCACCCAGCTCGAGCTGGCCGAGCTCGACCGCTCCCGCCGGCGCGCCGCCCAGGCAGAGCTGCGGTTCCTGCGGGCGCAGATCTCACCGCACTTCATCTACAACGCCATCACCGCCATCGAGTCCTTCGTGCGGACCGATCCCGACCGGGCCCGCGAGCTGCTCGTCCAGTTCGCCGACTTCACCCGCTACAGCTTCCGGGGTCGCGACCAGTTCGTCACCGTGGCCGAGGAGCTCCGGCTGGTCGACACCTACCTCGAGCTGGAGCGGGCCCGATTCGGTGACCGGCTGGCCGTGACCCTGCGCGTGGCCCCCGAGGTGCTCTCGGTCCGGGTGCCTTCGCTCATCCTCCAGCCCCTGGTCGAGAACGCGGTCCGTCACGGGTTGGAGCCGAGCGGTCGGACCGGTCACCTGTCGATCGCCGCCCACGACGCCGGCAACGACGCGGTGATCACCGTCGAGGACGACGGTGCCGGCGCCGACCCGGAGCGGGTGCGGCGGGTCCTTTCCGGGCGGGAGGACGGCGACGCCGTCGGCCTCCACAACGTGGACGAGCGCCTGCGCACGGTGTTCGGCGAGGAGTTCGGCCTGGTGGTGGAGACGGGGATCGCCGCCGGGACCAAGGTCACCGTGCGCATCCCCAAGTTCCAGGTGGCGGTGTCGGCGTCGTGACGGGCGACACCGGCGGGTCGGCCTTGGGAGCGCCGGTCGGCGGGCTGTCCGTCCTGGCCGTGGACGACGAGGCACCGTCCCTCGACGAGCTGGTCTACCTGCTGCGTACCGACCCGAGGGTGGCGACGGCGCACGCCGCCTCCAATGCCACCGAGGCGCTCCGGCTCCTGCGGGACCGCCCTTTCGACCTCGTCCTGCTGGACGTGCGCATGCCCGGGCTCGACGGCCTGGAACTGGCCACGATCCTGGCACGGTTCGCCGCGCCGCCGGCGATCGCGTTCGTGACCGCCCACGAGGAGCACGCCGTCGACGCGTTCGGTGTGGGGGCCGTCGACTACCTGTTGAAGCCCGTCACCGCCGACCGGCTCGCCTCCCTGCTCGAACGGGCGGTGCCTCCCTCGCCGAGACCACCCGCCGGCACCACCGGGGGTCGCCTCGACGTGATCGCCGTGGACGTCGGGACCACGACCCGGATGGTCCGGCGGGACGAGGTGGCATGGGTCGAGGCGTCGGGCGACTACGTGCGGGTCCACACCAAGGACGGGTCGCGCCACCTGGTGCGCATCCCCATGGTCGCCTTCGAGGAGCAGTGGCTGCCCCACGGCTTCGTCCGGGTCCACCGCGGCTACCTCGTCGACCTCGCCGAGGTCCGCGAGGTGCGCACCGAGGGTGCCCGGACGTCGGTGAAGGTCGGCGACACGCTGCTGCCCGTGAGCCGCCGGCACGCCACCGAGCTCCGGCACCGGCTGCTGGGCGGCACCTTGGGGCACCAACGATGAGCGCCCCCCCGGTGCCGCCCGTCCCGGCGGAGACCGTCCCCCTCCCGGGCCAGACGCCGGCGCGCCAGGCGGTGCGGGCCCCGGCCCGACGGCCGGCCGACCGCACCGGCGCGCCGGGCCGGGACGACCTCCTGCGCCAGGACGACTACGGCCGGGCGCTCCTCGGTTCGCTGATGCGGGCGCAGCTGGGGGCCACGGTGAGCGTGCTGGGCCCGGCCATCCTCCTCCTCGCCCTCTATCCCCTGCTGGCGGTGCTCGTCCCGAGCCTGGCCCGGGACCAGGTGGCCGGGATCCCGCTCACCCTCCTCGTCCTCGGGGGCGGCATCTACCCGCCGCTCGTCGTCCTCGGCTTCTGGTACGTGCGGCGGGCCGAGCGGGTGGAGCGCCGGTTCGGCGAACTGCTGGACGACCGCTGACGTGACCGCTCCCCTGTCGGTCGGCGCCGTGGTCCTCATCACGGTGGCCACCGCGGTCATCGGCATGCGGGGCATGCGGGTGGCCCGGACACCGGCCGACTTCATGGTCGCCGCCCGCCAGGTGCCGCCACTGCTCAACGCGTCGGCGATCTCCGGCGAGTACCTGTCGGCGGCCTCGTTCCTCGGGATCGCCGGCCTGGCCATGCTCGACGGCCTGGGAGCGCTCTGGTACGCGGTGGGCTACGCCGCCGGCTACCTCGTCCTGCTGGCTACCGTGGCCGCACCCCTGCGGCGTTTCGGCGCCTACACCATCCCCGACTTCGCCGAGGGCCGGCTGGCGTCGCCCCGGCTGCGCCGGTGGGCGACCGTCATGGTGCTCGTCATCTGCGGCTTCTACCTGATCCCCCAGTTCAACGGGGCGGGCATCACCCTGCAGGCCACGCTGGGTGGGCCCTACTGGGTCGGCGTCGTCGTCCTCGGTGTCGTGGTCACCGCCGGCATCGCCAGCGGCGGCATGAAGGGCATCACCGTCGTCCAGGCCTTCCTGTACTGGATCAAGGTGACGGCGATCGCCGTGCCCGCCATCGTCCTCGTGCTGGCGGTGGCACACCCCCCGCTCGGCTCGGTGGACGGCCCGGCGCCGGCCTCCTTCGCCCACACCACCGTCGTCCGGTTCCCCGACACCACCCGCGTCGACGTGGCCCGGCCCGTCACCGTGGTCGCTTCCGGCACCGTCGACGGGGGGAGGGCGAACGGTGCCCTCACCCTCCACCCGGGAAACCACACCGTCGCGGCGGGAACGTCGCTCCGGTTCCCGGCCGGGAGCGCGGCGCCGGCCGTGTCGTCCGCCACCGGCAGCGGCAGCTCGTGGTCCTCGCCCCTCCTCCGCCTGGACGGAGGCCGGGGGCACCCGCTGGCCGCCACCTACGGCGTGCTCCTGGCCACCGTCTTCGGCGCCATGGGCCTGCCCCACATCCTGGTCCGCTTCTACACGAACCGCGACGGCCAGGCGGCTCGCCGGACCACGGCATTCGTCCTGCTGCTGGTGTCGACCTTCTACCTGTTCCCGGCGGTGTTCGCCGTGCTGGGCCGGATGGAGGCACCCGCCCTCTACCTGACCGGGCAGACCGACTCGGTGGTGCTGGCACTGCCGCGGATCATGGTGGCCGGGCTCGGCGGCGAGCTCCTGGCCGCGCTGGTGGCCGCCGGGGCGTTCGCCGCCTTTCTCTCCACGTCGTCGGGCCTGCTCATCGCCATGGCCGGCGCGCTGTCCCACGACATCATGGGCCGGGGTGTCCGGGCGTTCCGCCTGTCGGCCCTGGTGCTCGGCATGCTCGTCACCGTGGCCGGGCTGCTGGTGGCATCGGTCCCCATCAACGTGCTGGTGGGGTGGGCGTTCGCCGTGGCCGCCTCTTCCTTCTGCCCGCTCCTCCTGCTCGGGATCTGGTGGCCACGCCTGACCCGAGTCGGGGCGATGTGGGGACTGGCCCTCGGCGGAGGAGCGTCCTCGCTGGCCGTGGTGGCCTCGCTGGCCGGCTTCGGCAGCAGCGGGTGGCCGGCCCTCCTGCTGGGCGAGCCCGCCATCTGGACGGTGCCCGTCGCCTTCGCCGCCATGGTGGTGGGCTCGCTCCTCACTCCCGGAGCGGTGCCAGCCAACCTGACCGACCTGCTCGTCACCATGCACCTGCCCGAGCGACTGCGGCGGGGGACGGCGGGCGGAGCGGTGCAGCGGGGCTAGCCGCCCAGGGCCCGGCCAGCCCCGGTCACACCCTGTCGAGCGAGGCGGCGGTGGCCCACAACCCGAGGGCGGGGTCGGCCACATGGAAGAAGGGCTCGCCGGCGCTGTCGCGACGTTGGCCGGTGGGAGTGGCGGCCCCCACCCCCAGGTGGGCCAGCTCGGGGCCGAGCGCCCGCCAGGCGTAGCCGGCTCCCTCGATCTCGGCGGGCGTGAGCCCGCCGGTCGCCGGGTCGGTGCAGTAGACCACGCTGAAGCGACCGTCGGTGCTGCCGTGGATCAGGTGGGCGGCCGCCCCCGGTTCGGCGGCCAGCTCCGGGTCGGTGGCCAGGGCGGCCAGGGTCGCCTCGGTGCCCCGGTAGCCGTGCCGCCGGATGAGGGCGTCGACGGCGGGGTCCTCGCCGAAGGCCGACACCCCGGGGGCCAGCACCACCAGTTCGCCCCCGTCGGCCAGGGCCATACGGGTGCGGTAGACGGCCTTGTTCCCGAGCCAGGTGGTCCGGGCCGCTGCCGGGTCGAGCCAGCACACCACCCGGTCCAGGGGCTCGTCGACCACGGTGACGTTCCACCGTGCGGCGGCGGCAGCGGCGGCCCGGTAGGCGGCACCCCCCGAAGAACCTGTGCCGTCCCGGCCGGCGAACACCCCCCGCAGGGCGGGTCCGCCCCGCGTGTCCTCCACCACGGTCAATACCCACAGCACCGGCACCCGGTGAGCGAGGAACCGGTCGAACGCGGCATCGATGACGTCCCGGACCGGGGTGGCCGACCGCCCCATGATCGACTCCATGCCGCACCGGGCGGCCAGCAGGTGGGACGACCCGATCGTCCCCGCACCCCCCAGCCCCACCACCAGGTTCTTGGTGAAGTTGGCCATCCCCACCACCTCGTGGGGCACCACCTGGCCGATCGACACGACCAGGTCCCAGCCGTCGAGGAGAAACCCGGCCACCTCGACGGGCACGGGGTCGCCGGCCAGACCGCCCGACACCGCCGCCACCTCCTCGGCGCCGATCTCGCCCAGCCGCACGGTGCCGTCCCGCCACCGGTGGACGAGCTCGTCGGCCGAGGCGCCATCCCGCGGCGCATGGGTCCCGTAGGCGGGGGCGACCACCACCGTCCCGCCGGCTTCCTCGACGGCCGCCGCCACCAGGCCGGCGATCTCGGCCGCCCGCCCGTGGGGGCGGGTGTGGTCTGGGGGGACCAGGAGCACCCGTCGGGCGCCCCGGTCCACCACCTCGGTGGCCGCCAGCCGCCGCACCATGGCGGCCAGGTCGCCACCGGTCACCTCGCGCCCGTCGGCCCCCAGCGCCGCCAGCGGGACGGCCGCCGTCCCGGCCGCCACGCGGGCGACGGCCGACTCGGCCGCGTCCACCACC
>JAJZAC010000105.1 GCA_021799615.1 Actinomycetes bacterium | reverse complement strand
GCCCCGCCCCGCCCGGCACAGCCGGCAGCCCCCGCCCGGCACAGCCGGCAGCCCCCGCCCGGCACAGCCGGCCCGCGTGCGCTACAAAGGGACCAGGCGGGAAGGCTCGCCGGCCGGTGGGAGGTGCACGCCGGTCGGACCAGTCGTATCCGCCGCCGTCCGACCGAGCCCCAGGAGGCCACCCCCAATGGGAATGTTGAAGCGAGCCGGTGAGATCTTCCAGGCCAAGGCCAACAAGGCTCTCGACAAGGCCGAGAAGCCCGACGAGATGCTGGACCTCTCGTACCAGCAGATGCTCGAGCAGATCACGAAGGTCCGCCAGGCGCTGGCCACCATCGCCGCCTCCCGCAAGCGGATCGAGCTCCAGGAGGACCAGCTCCACCACTCGATCGACCACCTGACCGACCAGGCCCGCCAGGCGCTGGCCGCCAACCGGGAGGACCTGGCCAAGGAGGCGCTGGCCCGCAAGGCGACCGCCCAGGCCGAGATCGACGACATGGAGCCCCAGCACCAGCAGCTCGGGGAGCAGGAGGAGAAGCTGACCGCCACCCTCCAGGCGCTCCAGGCCCGGGTCAACCAGTTCCGGACCCAGAAGGAGACCATGAAGGCCCAGTACGCCGCGGCCCAGGCTTCGGCGTCCGTGAACGAGAGCGTGGCCGGGATCTCCGACACGTTCTCCGACTCCGGTGCCGCCCTGCAGCGGGCCCAGGACAAGATCCAGAACATGCAGGCCCGTGCCGGCGCCCTCGACGAGCTGCTGGCGTCCGGCGCCCTGGAGGACGTCGGCGGTGGCTCCGACGACATCCAGAAGCAGCTCGACGAGGTGGGCGCCAGCTCGCAGGTGAGCGACGAGCTGGCCCAGATGAAGGCCGAGCTGGCTGCCGGAGCACCGGCGGCCACGCTGCCGGCGGCCGGCGGGACCGGTAACGGCAGCGACGGCGAGAACGACGCGGGGGCGAGCGGATCGAGCGCCTCGCCGGCCAGCACCTCGAACGGGTGACGACCGTGGCGGGCGATCGCACGCCCGACACGGGCGACGCACCTCCGGGCACCGGCGACCCGATCCCCGGCGCAGGCGCAGGCGCAGGCGCAGGCGCAGGCGCAGGCGACCCGATCCCCGGCGCGGGCAGCACGGCCGACCTGGTGGCCGCAGGCGGCACCGGCAGCCTGGCCGGCACCGGCAGCGACTTCGACCTCGATCTCGCCGTGGCCTCCATCCGGGCCGACAGCACCGACACGTCGATCCTCCTGCACGCGCTGGTGGACCAGCTGCGCGACGCCCTCGGCGCCCGGCTCCAGGTCCAGTACGCCGGGGGCGGGCTGCTGCGCAGGGCGAAGGGGCGGGAGCTGTCCGGGGTCACCGTCACCCTGGGCGACAACGTCCTGGCCGCCACCGTCGAGCACGGTGCGGTGCGCTGCACCGTGTCCCACGGTTCTGGCGGCATCCGCATCCGGTCCGAACAGGTCGACATGAACGCCTGGCTGCGCACCCTGCTCGGCGCACTCCAGGCGGAGGCTGCCCACAGCCAGGTGACACGCACCGCACTCGAGCAGATGGTGATCGGAGGGACCCCATGACCCAGCAGCCGCCGCAACCCCCGGCGCCACCGACCCCGCCGTCACCGGCGGGGTCGACCGAGGGGCTGCCCTCCGACGCCGCCCACCGGCTGGAGGAGCTCCGGTCCGGGCTCTTCACCTCGGACCTGTCGGTCAACGAGTTCCTGCTGGTGAAGGAGGCCGGGTTCCACCCGCTCGGCTTCGTGATGGGCAGCTCGATCTACCACATCGGCGTCCAGATGCGGAAGTGGGGCTCCTCCCAGGAGCTGAACAAGCTGTCGGAGGCCATGTACAACGCCCGGGAGCTGGCCATGACCCGCATGGAGGAGGAGGCCGACCAGCTGGGCGCCGACGGCGTGGTCGGCGTCCGCCTCGACGTCAACTACTACGAGTGGGGCAACGACGCCGCCGAGTTCATCGCCATGGGCACGGCGATCAAAGCCGAGGACGGCAACTCCTACCGGAACCGGGACGGCAAGCCGTTCACCTCGGACCTCTCGGGCCAGGACTTCTGGACGGTGATGCAGACCGGCCACGTCCCCCAGGGGCTGGTCATGGGCAACTGCGTGTACCACATCGCCCATCGCGGCCTGGGCCAGGCGCTCGGGTCGATGGGGCAGAACGTGGAGCTGCCGAACTTCACCCAGGCCCTCTACGACGCCCGGGAGCTGGCCATGACCCGCATGCAGGACGAGGCCGAGCACCTCGGCGCCACCGGGATCGTCGGCGTCCGCCTCGAGGAGAAGTCCCATCAGTGGGGCGACCACACCATCGAGTTCCTGGCCCTCGGCACGGCGGTCACGAAGACGGCCGGCGAGGTCACCCTGCCCCGGCCGGCCACGATCGTCTCGCTGGACCAGTGACCGACGAGCGGGGTGGAGACCCCGACAGCGGTCCCGGACCCGGCTCCCGCGGGACCTCGGAGGGCGGCGACACGGCCGTGCCCGGCGGCACCGGCCCGGACACCTCGGCCGTGCCCGGCGGCACCGGCCCGGACACCTCGGCCGTGCCCGGCGGCACCGGCCCGGACACCTCGTTCATCCCCGGCGGCGCCGGGCGGCCGCCTGGACCCGGGACTGAGCCCGGGGTCGAGCCCCAGTTGGACGCGCCCGTGGCCACGCCCTTGGCGGCGGGCATTCCCCTCGACCCGGTCGTCACCGCCGGGCCCGAGCCGGCACAGCCCGGCCGGGTCGACGTGCCCACACTCGGAGGACGGCCCGCCGGGATCGGTGGGGCCGCCGGTGGGGCCGCCGGTGGGGCCGCCGGTGGGGCCGCCGGTGGGGCCGGTGCCGCCGGTGCCGCGGGAGCACCCGGGATCGGTGCGGCCGCCGGGATCGATGCCGAGGCCGATGTCGACCCGTCCGGCGAGCCGCCGGCCCAGGTGCCGGCCACCGCTGCCGGGCGCCTGGGATCGGGCACGTTCAGCTCCGATCTCTCGGTTGCCGACTTCGCGGCCTGCCTCGAGATGGGCATGGAGCCGGTCGGCTTCGTCCAGGGTTTCGACGCCATGCGCCTGGCCAACTACACCAACGCCTGGCGGAGCATGTCGATGATGGGCGGCTCCACCGGCCTGTTCGGCGGCGGCGGCATGCCGGCCGGGTTCGACGGGTACTACCAGCGGTGGAACTGTCCCCACGGGTACTTCATGGGTGGCAACGACCACCGGCCCTGGGGTGCCAATTACGAGATCGTCCCCAGCGAGGCCGCATGGTCGGCGGGGTTCGGGCGGGCGTTCGCCCGCATGCTCGACGAGGCCCGCGAGGCGGGCGCCCACGGGGTGATCGGCGTGACCAACACCCTGCGCCCCATGTTCGGCGGCACCGTCCACGAGTTCCACCTGACCGGCACCGCCGTCCGGATCGCCGGTGCCCAGGCCCCGGCCACGCCGTTCAGCACCTACCTGTCTGGCCAGCGCCTGGTGAAGCTGTTCGAGGCAGGGTTCATGCCGGTGTCGGTCGTCTCCACGCTGGTGGCCGTGGGCGTCTACGCCTCGTGCGTGACCGTGTGGGCCAGCGAGGGGCAGGGCTACAGCTACCAGCCCGGCGAGATCACCCAGGTCTCGGCAGCGGTCCAGAGCGCCGTGGACCTGGCCAACGCCCGCATCGCCGCCTCGCTCGAGGGCGACATCCTCCACGGCGCCTCCATGGAGTGCACCACCCGCGAGGGCGGCCAGGGCGACCGCGTCATCGAGTGCACGCTGCACGGCAGCAGGGTCCGGCGGTTCCGCCCCTTCGACCCGATGGACCGGCCCCGACCGACGGTGAGCCTGGCCCGATGACACCCGACGAGACCACCATCCCGGGCGGGACCACCCCGGCCGTGCTCGCCCCCTCGTCGCGGGTCGACGTCGCCGCGGAAGTGCGGGCCGGCATGGCCGCACTGTCGGCCCCGCACGCCGGTGGCCCGACCGGGGCGGGGACCACCTCCGATCTGTCCATCGACGAGGTGCTCCTCCTGCATTCGGCAGGGTGGGAACCGGTGGCCCTCGTCGCCGGCTACGCCATCCACAGCATCCCCACCGGCTGGTGGGGATGGGGTTCGGGCGAGATCACCATCCTCACCGGATCGGCCACCGGTGCCTTCAACGCGGCGGTCGCCCGCCTCCGCCAGGCGTGCGCGCAACACGGCGCCACTGGCGTGGTCGGCGTGCAGATCGTGCTCGAACAGCTCCACCACACGACATCGGTCCAGCTCATCGGCACCGCCATCCGCAAGACGGCCGGGCCGGCCCACCCCGGGAGCTCGGGGAGCTCGGGGAGTGCCAAGGGCTCCGGGCGAGCCACCGCGAAGACGGCGGCGGCCGGCCCGTTCGTGTCCGATCTGTCCGCCCGTGACTTCGTCCTCCTCGACCATGCCGGCTGGGGCCCACTGGGCATCGCCTTCGGCGCCTCCCACATCTACGCTCCCTATCGCCCGGGCATGACCGCCCTCCGCCAGGCCACCCAGAACGTGGAGCTGACCAACCTCACCGAGGCCATGTACGCCGCGCGCGAGGCGGCCATGGGACGCATGCAGGGTGCGGCTCGTGCCGCAGGCGGTTCGGGCGTGGTCGGGGTATCGGTGACCGAGGGCCCGATGCGCGTCGGCGGCCATGCGGTGCGCTTCCTGGCCTGGGGCACCATCGTGACGTTGCACGCCGCCCAGCACCGACGCGTCGAACCGCTGGTCACGCTGTCGCTCGACGACCGGGAGGTCGCCTTCCAGGCGACGTCGCTCCGGGCCGACTGAGCTCGGCCCGGTGCCGCCGGCGATCGTTCTCCGGGCGCTGCCGGACCCGGCGGGCCCGTGGGGCCAGGTGCGTCCCCGGCGCCCCGCCGGCTCAGACCGTACCCGTGCGCAGCGCCTGGTCGGCTCGGGCCATGAGCGGTGCGACCCGGCTCCCCACGTCGTCGAACCCCGGGACGAACATCCGGCCACCTTCGGCCCGGGCGACGACGTCCTGCAGGATCACGCCGACCTTGAAGAAGGCGGACGCCATGTACCACGGGAGGTCGGCGACCTCGATGCCCGTGGGGCCGCGTAGCGTTCGACGAGATCCCGCCGGGTGGGGAACCCGGCGAGGGCCGACACCGGAGCGCTCACCCGGATCTGCAGGTACTCGGGCGGGTCACCGGCCTCCGGCCAGTAGAGGAGGAGCATCGCCAGGTCGGCCTGCGGGATCGGCCGGCGGGATCGGCACACGCCGGCGCCGGCGGCGACGCGCTCGGATCAGGCGAGCGCGGCGTCCACGAGATCGGCCACGGTGAAACCCGACTCGACCGCCTGATGCGTGCCGCATCCGTAACCGCCCGCATCGCACCCGACGAAGTACAGCCCCTCCAGCGGCGCGGCGACTGCCGGCTTCGAGGACCCGCACTGCCCGATCACCTGTGCGATGCCGATGCACTCGCCCCCCTGGCCCGGCACGACGGACGCCCTGGACGCTGCCGAGACGTTGGCGGCCGTGAACACCTCGCGTTTCACGATGTGGCCTTCGATGCCCGGCCACGTCCACCGCATCTCGTCGTCGACGCGCCGGATGGCTTCGGCGCCCATCGGCGACGACAGGTCAGGCGACGACATGGTGCCGGCCAGCACCACCTGGTGGTCGGTATCCGGTGCCAGCGACGCGTCGTAGAGCGACGGTACGACGGTGAAGAGCAGCGGATGGTCCGGCCACCGCCCGGTCTCTGCGGCACGGAACCGCTCGTCGTCCCACCAGGACTCGTCCGAGAACTGCACGACCATCGGCACGTCGATGACCGGTGCGTCGAGGAAGTACCGGGCGCCGACGAACGACCACGACGGCTCGAGCGTGGACACGCGTCCCACGTAGTCGTCAGGGAAGTGCTCGGCACCCACGAGCGCCAGCACCGTCGGCTGGATTCCCGCGTTCGAGACCACTGCCCGAGCCGTGACGAGCTCGCCATCGATGACGACGCCGGTCGCCCTCCCCCCTTCGACGGCGATCCGGTCGACCTTCGTCCGGGGCCGGTACTCACCGCCGTGTGCGGCCACGTAGTCGACGGCCACTTCGGCAGGGCGGGCGTACCCGCCCGCGTGGTACCGGCCCGCCCCCTTCATGCTGAAGTCACGGAGCGTCCGGATCGCCTCCGACGCCGGGATGCGGTCGACGGGAGCGACGAACAGCAGGTTCAGGACCGCCATCTGATGGGCGTTCAGGACGCGCCCGATGCCGAACCCGGCCATCCACGAGGCGATGTCGGTGGTGTCGAGAGCGGCGAGCTGGTCGTCGGTTGCCTCCACCATGGCGATTGCCATCTCGAACGCCGACCCGAGCTCGTCCTGGCCGATCTCCGGATGATCGGGCGCAGCGGTTGCGGACGTGGGCAGCGCTCCAAGCGGCGTGGCGAACACCGACCCGTCCGAGTCGATGAACCGGAGCTCGCCGGTGCGTTCCGGTGTGACCATCGCTGCACCGTCACCGGCACCGAGCACGGCCATGAGCTCCTCGATGCGGGAACCGGTGGCGGGACCCCCCACGATCGGCCACATCTCGTACGTGCTGCCGGCGCGCCGCAGGCTCATGGCTTTGCCGCCCGGCTGCGGGTTCTTGTCGACGACCAGGACGCGCCGCCCCCGCTCCGCCAGAAGCGCCGCGCAACTGGCGCCGCCGTACCCGGCACCCACGACGATCACGTCGAACGCCACGTCCACGGCCGCCCCCTCCTCCTCTGGCCGGGCCCCTTCGCCGCCCGGCCGGAACTGCTGCAGGTGGGCCGGCCGACACCGCTGGAGCCACGTCAGCCCGCCCTCCTGCGGGAGAGGCTAGTGGGCTTGAGCCATCCGCGCCGATCTCGATCCGCGATCGGCGTCCAGGCCCGAGCGAGCTCCAGCGTTGTCGGCCCCCGATCGTGGCGCGCTGATGACGCTCGGCGTGGCCGACAAGCAAGGGGGTCTGCCCGACGACGTCGGGGGGAGATTCTGCGCCGAGGCGCTTCCGGAGCGCTCCATCTGTTCGTTCCCCGCCAGAGCGCGTGACCGGCTCTTCCCCGACGAGGCATTCGCCGACCTGGTCGACGAGCACATGGGACGCCGCTCGGTTCCCCCGTCGGTGCTGGCAACGGTCATGGTGCTCCGGCGCCTGGAGGGGTTGTCGGACCGAGCGGCACGGGAACGCTCCCGCTCCGACGACCCCTGGCGCTACGCGGCCGGTGTCGGCGGCTCCGACGCGAACGGCTGGGCGAGCTTCTCGCACACCGTCCTCGTCGACATGCGCGAGCACCTGCGCCGCGCCACGAACGGCGACGACGATGCGAACGCGGCCACGCCCCAGATCGGCTGGGACGACGAGGCCGCCCAGGCTGACCTCGTCGGCTCACGGGCCGTGGACGCCTGCGCCTGCCGGGCCTATCTCGACGGCCGATCCCGCGACCCGGCATGGCCACCAGACCCAGTCCCGGGGGGTTCGACGGCTACACGAGTCACGTGGGTGTCGATCCCACCACCGGGGCTGTCACCGACACCGCCGCCACCCGGCTCGTGCCGGCAACGCGAGTGTGGCCGAGGACCCGATCTCCGACCTGCTCGGCGACGGCCCCGAGCCCGGCGGGCCGTCTCTGCGGAGCTGCACTGCTTGCCACGGGGTGCTTCTGCAGAGACGGAAGCGGCGGCGCTCCGTCGACCTGTGGATCGACCTGCTGCTCATGGCCCACCCGGACGTCACGCCCCAACAGGCCCGGTTGCGGGTCCACGCGGCGATCTCCGCCATCCATTCGGTGCTCCTCTACCACAGCCCGCTCGACGCCGACGAGCTGACCGTGCGGCTGGGCAGCGTGGCCGGCGGGATCCTCCTGCTCCCACCGGACGAGCTCGCCTGAGCAAGCCGGCGGGCGCACCCGCTGGCCGTTGCAGGCATGCACCACGGATGTCCCGTCGGCGCCGACGGGGGCGCGCGTCCCCGTCGATGCCCACGGACCGGGGTGCCTGTCAGCTCCCGACGATCCCCACCACCGGCTCTGCCGGCGGGTTGGCGCCGGTGGAACCACGGAACTGGGCGTCCCCGAAGGCGAACACCCCGCCGTCGGCCGCCACCAGCCAGTAGCCACCCCCATCCGGGGTGGCGGCCATGCCGACCACCGGCTTGTTGAGGTGCAGGGCGCCGGTGGAGCCGTGGAAGGTGGCGTCCCCGAAGGAGAACACCCCGCCGTCGGACGCCACCAGCCAGTAGCCGCCCCCATCAGGGGTGGCGGCCATGCCGACCACCGGCTTGTTGAGGTGCAGGGCGCCGGTGGAGCCGTGGAAGGTGGCATCGCCGAAGGAGAACACC
>JAJZAC010000104.1 GCA_021799615.1 Actinomycetes bacterium | reverse complement strand
GCCGGTCCCCGGCGGACCGTCAGCCGCATGGCGGCGGCACTGCCCGAAGCCCGGTTTGACCTGCAGCGGGCGGCTAGGCCAACGTGGGCGCAGGCCGGCCGGCGCCAGGTCGCCGCAGACGGAGGCGCCGGGTCCCGGCAGCGCACCGGCCGCCCGGTCGGGGCGGGGACCGCGAGCCGGACCACGGACGACGAAGGGGGAGCACGACATGGGGACGCTTGACGGACGGGTAGCCATCATCACCGGGGCCGGTCGGGGCATCGGGCGCGAGCACGCACTGCTCTTCGCGGCCGAAGGCGCCAAGGTCGTGGTGAACGACCTGGGTGGGTCCCTCGAGGGGGCGGGGGGAGACGTGACCGCGGCGCAGAGCGTGGTCGACGAGATCGTCGCCGCCGGCGGCCAGGCGGTGGCCAACCACGACGACATCACCGACTGGGAGGGCGGCAAGCGCCTGGTCGACACGGCCGTCGAGCACTTCGGGGACCTGCACGTGCTGGTGAACAACGCCGGGATCCTCCGCGACCGGGTGCTGGTCAACATGAGCGAGGAGGAGTGGGACGCGGTGATCCACGTCCACCTGAAGGGCCATTTCGTCCCCACCCGCCACGCGGCGGCCTATTGGCGGGAGCAGACCAAGGCCGGCCACGAGGTGCACGCCGCGGTCGTCAACACGTCGTCGACCTCCGGCCTCCTCGGCAACCCCGGGCAGGCCAACTACGGCGCGGCCAAGGCCGGCATCGCCGCCTTCACCGTCATCGCCGCCAGCGAGCTCGTCCGCTACGGCGTCCGTGTGAACGCCATCGCCCCCGCGGCGCGGACCCGGATGACCGTGCAGACCCCGGGCCTGTCCGACATCGTCCAGGCGCCCACCGATCCCTCGGTCTTCGACAGCTGGGACCCGGCCAACGTGTCGCCGCTGGTGGCCTACCTGGCCACCGAGTCGTGCCCGGCCACCGGCAAGGTCTTCTTCGTCCAGGGCGGGCAGATCCGCCTGTTCCAGCCGTGGACCATGACCGAGACCCTCGAGAAGGACGCCCGCTGGACGGTGGAGGAGCTCCAGGCGGAGATGCACCGGCTGGAAGGCTGATCCACGTGGCGGACTCGGGGGGGACGGGCGACTGGCCCGGCCGGGGGAGCGCCGCGCCCACGACCGCGTTCGCCCGACGCCGGGCCCGCCTGCTGGCCTCGCCCCGCTACCGGTGGTGGGTCCTGTGGGCCGTGCTGGCCGGCCTGCTGTCGGTCAACATCACCTTCACCGTGTTCGTGGTGGCGCTGCCCCAGGTCGCCCGGCAGCTCCACACCACCACGTCCACCTTGACGTGGACGTCGACGGCGCCGTTGCTGGCCTTCGGGGTTGCCGCGCCCGTGCTCGGCAAGCTGGGGGACGTCTGGGGCCACCGCACCCTCTACCTGTGGGGCCTGGCCGGCGCCGCCCTCAGCGTGGTGCTCACCGCCACCGCGCCCACGGCGGGCGTGCTCATCCTGGCCCGGGCGCTCGACGGCGTCCAGGGTGCGGCCACCGGCGCCACCTCGATGGCCCTCGTGCTCCGGGTCTTCTCCTCCGAGGAACGGGTGAAGGCGATGGGCTGGTGGTCCCTGGTGGGCGCCGGCGGCCCGGTGCTGGGCATCACCGTCGGGGCGCCGGTCATCCAGTACCTGGGGTGGCGGGCGCTCTTCTGGTTCGAGCTGCCGCTCATGGCCGTGGCCCTGGTGATCGCCACCCTGGTGCTGCCGACGGGGGGCGCGCCCGGCGCGCCCACCACGGTGTCGGGTGCGCTGTCCGAGCTCGACTGGCGGGGTTCGGTGGCCCTGGCGGTGGCGGTGACGGCAGGCCTGCTGGCCCTCGACCAGGCACCGTCGTGGGGGTGGTCGGCACCGCCGACGGTGGCCCTCGCCGGCCTGTCGGCGGTGTCGGCGGTGTGGTTCGTCCTGCACGAACGTGTCGCCCCCCGGCCCCTCGTCCCGCTCCGCTACTTCCGCACGCGGAACTTCACCTTCGGCGTGGTGACCCAGGCGACGACGAACTTCGCCTACATGGGCGGCTTCTTCCTGTTCCCCATCCTCATGGAGAACGTCTACGGCTACAGCGAGACCCGGGCCGGCCTGGTGTCGACGGCCAGGCCCCTGCTGTTCTCGCTGGTGGCACCGGTGGCCGGGTACGCGGCGGCGGTGGTGGGGGAGCGGCTGTCCGCCGTGATCGGCTCGGCCGTCCTGGCCACCTCGATGGTGCTCTTCACCCGGTTCGGCGCCCAACCGTCGATGGTGCTGGTCCTCACCGCCCTCGCACTGTCGGGTGTGGGGATCGGCATCGCCACCCCGTCGGCGGCGGCGTCGGCGGCCAACGAGTTCCGCGAGGACGAGCTCGGGGTGATGAGCGCGGCCCAGCTCCTCATCACCCAGATCGGCGTGGTGGCCGGGATCCAGGTGATGGTCACCGTCCAGGCGAGCGGGCACGACGTCGGCGGGGTGCCCACGTCGTTCCATCGCGCCTACCTGGTCGGGGCCGCCGCCGCGGTGGTGGCGGCGATCTCGGGGGCGTTCGTCCGCAACACCCCCCGACCCGGCCGCGGCCGCTTCGACGCCGGGGCGGCGATGTCGGCCGGCGAGGCGGGAGCGCTCGAGGCGGCCGTGGCCGAGGCTGGGGCACTCGAGGTGGGCCCCGGGAGCGGGCCGGGCGGCGGGTCGGGCGGCCGGTCGGGCCGCACCGATCGCCGGACGTGACGGGACGAGGTCCGGGCCAGGAGCGGGGCGCGGCGACGCGGCGCCCGATGCCGGACCGGGCGTGATCCGGCGGTAGTAACCGGCGAGCCAACCCGCCGGCGACGCCGGCTCGGCGAGAGGTCGGGTCAGGCGGTGATGGCCTTGAGCCGGGCCGCCACCTCGGCCGCCGACGGGTCGGGCACGCCCGTCTGCATGGCCATGAGCTTGCTGATGTCGCCGTCGACCCGGATCTTCCCGGACATGAACGCCTGCATGCCGGCTTGCGGGTTGCCCTCGATCAAGATGGCCTTGGCCACCGCGTACTCGAGGGTGACGTTCAGGTCGACGGGGTCGATGTGGCCCGTGTCGAGCACCAGCTCGCCGCCCGAGGTGTCCATGTGGGCGTGGACGGCGCCCTCGCCGAAGGGGACCTCCGTGATGACGAGGTTCATGCGGACCTGGTGGGCGACGGGGCCGACCTTGCCTTCGTACTCGGCGCGGATCGACCGCGCCTCCACCAGCCACTCTTCACTGAGGAACTCGTAGGTCGGCATCGTCTGTTCGGCTCCTTGCACCATCGGCTCCGGCCCCCCTCGGGATGGAGGATCACTGCTTACCAGCCCGGAACGCTATCTCGCCACGGCCGGCGTGCCGGTAGCATGCCCGACCGTGACTGCTCCCATGCTCCCAGGTGCCGAACCGTGGTCGTCGGGCGACGGTGACGCCGGCGTCCTCGTCCTCCACGGCTTCACCGGCAACCCCACGTCGATGCGGGGTGTGGCCGAGGCGCTGGCCGGTGCCGGCTTCGCCGTCGAGCTGCCCCTGCTCCCCGGGCACGGTACGGCGGTGGAGGACATGCTCCCCACCCGCTGGTCCGATTGGTCGGCCGGTGCGGAAGCGGCCTGGCAGCGCCTGGCCGGACGGTGCGAGCGCACCATGGTCGCCGGCCTGTCGATGGGCGGGACGCTCTCGTGCTGGCTGGCCGCCCGCCACCCCGAGATCGCCGGGATCGCCGTGGTGAACCCGCTGGTCAAGGCGCCTGACGACGCGTTCCGGTCGGCCATCCGAGACCTGCTCGACAGCGGGACGGAGGTGGCGCCCGGCATCGGGTCCGACATCGCCAAGCCGGGCGCCGTCGAGTCGGCCTACGAGGGCACCCCACTCGAAGCGGCCCTGTCCCTGTTCGACGGGGTGGCGGCACTCGAGGCCAGCCTTCCCGAGATCACCTGCCCGGTCCTGCTCCTCTCCAGCAGGGACGACCACGTGGTGGAGCCGGCGTCGGGCGACCTGCTGGAGCAGTCGGCCGGCGGTCCGGTGGAGCGGGTGTGGCTCGAGCGCAGCTTCCATGTGGCCACCCTCGACTGGGACGCTCCCGTCATCGAGGAGCGCGTCGTGGCCTTCGCCCGGCAGGTGCTGGGGTCGTGAACAGGGCCGGGGCATCGGGAGCCGGGCGCTGATGCCGGGCCGCTACACCATCACCCGGGACGACGTGGCCCACGTGGCCGAGCTGGCGCGCCTGGAACTGTCCGAGGCCGAGCTGGACATGTTCACCGAGCAGCTGGGCGCCGTCCTCGGGCACGCCGCCGACGTGGCCGCCCTCGACCTCGCCGGGGTACCTCCCACGTCGCACGCGCTGGCTCTCACCAACGTGCTGCGGCCGGACGAGCCCCGGCCGTGCCTGGACCGGACCGAGGTCCTGGTCGCCGCCCCCTCGGTGGAAGACGACCGGTTCCGCGTGCCCTCCATCATGGGGGAGGCTCCGTGAGCTCGACCGGTTCGCCGGCATCGCCGGCGTTCGACCTGGCCGACGACGTCCGCGCCGGCCGGCGTCGGGCGGTCGACGTCGTGGAGGCGTCGCTTGCCGCCATCGCCGAGCGCGAGCCCGAGCTCCACTGCTTCAACCTGGTGCTGGCGGACTCGGCCCGGCAGCGGGCGGCGGAGATCGACCGGATGGTGGCGGCGGGGGAGGACCCAGGTCCGCTGGCCGGCGTGCCGGTGGCGCTGAAGGACAACCTGTGCACCCGTGGCATCGAGACCACGTGCTCGTCGCGGATCCTCGCCGGTTGGCGCCCGCCCTACGACGCCACCGTGGTCACCCGGCTGGACCGGGCCGGCGCGGTGGTGGTGGGCAAGACGAACATGGACGAGTTCGCCATGGGGTCGTCCACCGAGACGTCGGCGACCGGGCCGACCCGGAACCCCCGCGATCCGTCCCGGGTCCCCGGCGGTTCCTCGGGCGGGTCGGCGGCCGCCGTGGCCGCCGGGTTCGCACCCCTGGCCCTCGGCTCCGACACCGGCGGGTCGATCCGGCAGCCGGCCGCGCTGTGCGGGGTGGTCGGGATGAAGCCCACCTACGGGACGGTGTCGCGCTACGGGCTGGTGGCCTTCGCCAGCTCGCTCGACCAGATCGGCCCCTTCGCCACCACGGTGGCCGACGCCGCCGGCATGTTCGACGTCATCGGCGGCCACGACCCGGCCGACTCGACCTCGTTGGACCGGCCGACGCCGAGGGTGGTCTCGGTGCTCGGCGACGGGATCGAGGGCCTGACCGTGGGCGTCGTGCGGGAGCTGCTCGAGGGGGCCGACCCCGACGTGGTGGCGCGCATCACCGCCGCCGCCGACGTGTGCGCGGCGGCCGGTGCCCACGTCGAGGAGATCTCGGTCCCCGAGGTGCGCCTGGGCCTGTCCGCCTACTACCTGATCGCACCGGCCGAGGCGTCGTCCAACCTGGCCCGCTACGACGGCGTCCGCTACGGGCTGCGGGTGGACGCACCCGACGCCGCCTCGATGAACGTGGCCACCCGCACGGCCGGGTTCGGCGCCGAGGTGAAACGGCGGATCATGCTCGGGACCTATGCACTCAGCGCCGGCTACTACGACGCCTACTACGGCCAGGCCCTGCGGGTCAGGACCCGCATCGTCGAGGGGTTCGAGCGGGCCTACCACCAGTGCGACGTGCTGCTCGGCCCGACCTCGCCCACCACCGCGTTCCCGCTCGGCGAACGCCTCGACGACCCGCTGGCCATGTACCTGTCCGACGTGTGCACCATCCCGTCGAACCTGGCCGGGCACCCGGCCATCAGCCTCCCGTTCGGGACGGGCGACGACGGGCTGCCGGTCGGGGCCCAATTGCTGGCCCCCGCACTGGGCGAGAGCCTGCTGTTCCGGGCGGCGGCCGTGCTCGAGGCCGGTGCCCCGGCGGGCACGGGCGGCGCTGCCGGGGGGGTGGCGTGATGGCGGCGACCGACCTGCCGGCCGGGTGGGAGATGGTGGTGGGCCTCGAGGTCCACTGCGAGCTGAAGACGGCCACCAAGCTGTTCTGCGGCTGTCCCAACGTGTTCGGCGACGAGCCGAACACCAACGTGTGCCCCGTCTGCCTGGGACTGCCGGGCTCGCTGCCGGTGCTGAACCAGCAGGCGGTGGAGCTGGCCATGGCCATCGGCACCGCGCTCGGGTGCGAGATCCGCCCGTCGACGTTCCACCGGAAGAACTACTTCTACCCGGACATGCCGAAGGACTACCAGATCAGCCAGTACGACGAGCCGATCAACGTCGACGGCCACCTCGAGCTGCCCGACGGTTCGGTGGTGGGGATCGTGCGGGCGCACCTGGAGGAGGACACCGGCAAGACGACCCACGCCGGCGGCACGGGGCGGATCCACGGCTCGGACCACTCGCTGGTCGACTACAACCGGTCGGGCGTGCCACTGGTGGAGATCGTCAGCGCTCCCGACATCCGGTCGGCCACCCAGGCCCGGGCCTACGCGGCCGAGCTGCGTGCCGTCCTCGTCGCCACCGGCGCGTCGGACGGCCGGATGGAGGAGGGGTCGATGCGGGTCGACGCCAACGTGTCGGTGCGGCGGTCGCCCGACGACCCGCTCGGCACCCGGTGCGAGATCAAGAACCTGAATTCCCTGCGATCGCTGGCCCGCGCCGTCGAGTACGAGGCCCGCCGCCAGGTGGAGCTGCTCGAAGCGGGCGAGCGGGTGGTCCAGCAGACCCGCCACTGGGACGAGGACGCCGGCCGGACGATCGCCCTGCGCTCCAAGGAAGAGGCCACCGACTACCGCTACTTCCTCGAACCCGACCTGGTCCCGGTCGTGCCCGACGCCCAGTGGGTCACCGCGGTGGCCGACACCCTGGGGATGCTCCCGGCGGCACGCCGCCGCCGTCTCGAGGAGCTGCTGACGACCGACGGCGCGGGGACCGGGGACACCCCGGGAGGCGGCGCAGCGCCGACGCCGGCGCAGCTGGACCAGATCGCGACGGTGGTCGATCTCGGGCTGGACGACCTGGTGGTCGAGACGGTGGCTGCCGGCGTGGCCGCCCCTCTCGTGCTGGCCCGGTCGGCCAACGAGGCGGCCACCGACCCCGATCTGGCCCGGAAGCTCGACCCGGTGGCGTTCGCCGGCCTCCTCGGCATGGAGGCGTCGGGCTCGCTCAGCGCCACCCAGGTCAAGGCGGTGCTGAGCGAGCTGCTGCACACCGGTGGCGATCCGGCCGCCATCGCCGCGTCCAAGGGGTTCGAGGCCATGGCCGAAGACGACCTGGTGTCCACCGTGGCCGGGCTGGTGGCCGACCACCCTGACGAGTGGGCGCGCTACCGCGACGGCGACGACAAGCTGGCCGGCTTCTTCACCGGGTTGGTCATGAAGGCGACCCAGGGCAAGGCCAACGGCAAGGCGGTCGCCGCCGAGCTCCGCCGGCTTCGCGGCTGAGCCCGGGGGGGGAGGTGGCCCTCGTCCAGGCCGGGCCGGGCCCGGTCGGGTTGGGGCTCATCGGGCCGGGTTGACTGTTACCCCAAGTAACGTTACGGTGAGTAACATGGTGCGGTCGACCCGAGACGTGCGGCAGGCGAGGCGGGCCGACCGTCGCCTCCAGCTCCTGGGCGCGGCCATCGAGGTCATCCGCCGTGACGGGCCGGGAGCGTCCATGGACCAGATGGCGGCGGCAGCGGGTGTGACCAAGCCGATCCTCTACCGCCACTTCGGCGACCGGTCCGGCCTGGCCGACGCCATCTCCACGTTCGCCTTCTCCCTCCTCAGCGCGGCCGTCGACGAGGCATTGCGGGCCGACGTGACCCCCCGGGAGCTGGTTGCCGCCGCCATCGACGCCTACCTGCAGTTCGTCGAGAGCGAGCCCGAGGTCTACCGGTTCCTCGTCGGTCGGGCCTCGTCGGACGGTGCGTCGGCGGTGACCATCGACGACTTCGTGGGCCAGATCAGCCGGCGCATCGCCGTCGTCCTGGGTGAGGGGCTGCGGGCCGGCGGCGCCGACTCCGGGCCGGCCGAGGCGTGGGCCTACGGCATGGTCGGGATGGTCCATGCCTCGGGGGACTGGTGGATGCGGCACCGGTCCATGCCCCGGTCGCGGCTGAGCGGGTACCTGACGAGCCTGGTGTGTGACGGCCTCCCGGGCATCGACACCCTGGGTAGGACGTCGACGTGGCTGCCTCCCGACGTGGTCGCCCCGTCGCCGCGGGTGGACCTCGGGCACGCCGAGGGGTTCGACCTGCTCCAGTCGGCTCGCGACCGGGCGCCCGCCAGGCCACGGGCCGGCTCGCGGCGGGGGAGTGCCCGTTCCCACCGGCGCCCGGCGGCCGGCGAGCCCGACGACGAGGCGGCCGGGCCGACCGGCGAGCCCGACGACGAGGCGGCCG
>JAJZAC010000023.1 GCA_021799615.1 Actinomycetes bacterium | reverse complement strand
GTTTGCCAAGGGGCCGCAGGGCCGCTATCGTTGGCACTCGGAACCATGGAGTGCCAAACGCGACCACAGGAGGCCAGATCCACATGAGTCTGCATCCCCTCGACGACCGTATCGTCGTCCGTCCCGGCGAGTCGGAGGAGACCACGGCGTCCGGCCTGGTGATTCCCGACACCGCCAAGGAGAAGCCCCAGCAGGGCGAGGTCCTGGCCGTGGGCCCGGGCCGGCGTGCCGAGACCACCGGCGAGCTCATCCCGCTCGACATCGCTGTGGGCGACACCGTCGTCTACTCCAAGTACGGCGGGACCGAGATCACCGTCGACGGCGAGGACCTCCTCATCCTGACCAGCCGTGACGTCCTGGCGAAGGTGGGCAAGTAATGCCCAAGATCCTCAAGTTCGACGAGGCCGCCCGCCGCGGCCTCGAGGCCGGCGTGAACAAGCTGGCCGACACGGTCAAGGTCACCATCGGCCCGAAGGGCCGCAACGTCGTGATCGAGAAGAAGTTCGGCGCCCCCACCATCACCAACGACGGCGTCTCCATCGCCCGCGAGGTGGAGCTGGAGGACGTCTTCGAGAACATGGGCGCCCAGCTGGTGAAGGAGGTGGCCACCAAGACCAACGACGTCGCCGGTGACGGCACCACCACCGCCACCGTGCTGGCCCAGGCCCTCATCCGCGAGGGCCTGCGCAACGTGGCCGCCGGCGCCAACCCGCTCGGGCTGCGCAAGGGCATCGACAAGGCGGTGGCCGCCGCCGTCGGGTCCATCAAGGAGCAGGCGAAGGAGATCGACTCCAAGACCGAGATCGCCCAGGTGGCGTCCATCTCGGCCGCCGACACCGCCATCGGCGAGGTGCTGGCCGATGCCATCGACAAGGTGGGCAAGGACGGCACCGTCACCGTCGAGGAGTCGAACACCTTCGGCATCGAGCTCGAGTTCACCGAGGGCATGCAGTTCGACAAGGGCTACCTGTCCCCGTACTTCGTGACCGACGCCGAGCGCCAGGAGGCCGTCCTCGACGAGCCGCTGATCCTCTTCACCAACTCGAAGATCAGCGCCGTCCACGATCTCGTCCCCGTGCTGGAGAAGGTCATGCAGACGGGCAAACCCCTGCTGATCGTGGCCGAGGACGTCGACGGCGAGGCACTGGCCACCCTGGTGGTCAACAAGATCCGCGGCACCTTCACCTCGATCGCGGTGAAGGCACCCGGCTTCGGCGAGCGCCGCAAGGCCATGCTCCAGGACATGGCCGTCCTCACCGGTGGCCAGGTCATCTCCGAGGAGATCGGCCTCAAGCTGGAGAACACCACCGTCGACCTGCTGGGCCGGGCCCGGCGGGTGATCGTCACCAAGGACGACACCACCATCGTCGAGGGCGCCGGCAGCGACGACGACGTGAAGGGCCGGATCGCCCAGCTCAAGCGCGAGATCGACGAGACCGACTCCGACTGGGACCGCGAGAAGCTCCAGGAGCGGCTGGCCAAGCTGGCCGGGGGAGTGGCGGTGGTCAAGGTCGGCGCGGCCACCGAGGTCGAGCTGAAGGAGAAGAAGCACCGGATCGAGGACGCGCTCTCCGCCACCCGTGCCGCGGTGGAGGAAGGCATCGTCGCCGGCGGTGGTACCGCGCTGGTGCGCTCCCGTGCCGCGGTGCTCGAGGTCGTCGCCTCCCTCGTGGGTGACGAGTCGACGGGAGCGTCGATCGTGGCCAAGGCGCTGGCCGAGCCGCTGCGCTGCATCGCCAACAATGCCGGCCTCGAGGGCTCGGTGTCGGTGCGCCAGGTGGAGGCGGAGACCGGCTCCATCGGCCTGAACGCCGCCACCGGCGAGTTCGAGGACCTCGTCAAGGCCGGCGTCATCGACCCGGCAAAGGTGACCCGGTCGGCGCTGCAGAACGCGGCGTCGATCGCCGGGCTGCTGCTCACCACCGAGGCCCTGGTGGCCGACAAGCCGGAGAAGGCCGATCCGGCCGCCGCCGCCGCCGCTGCCGCAGCGATGGGCGGGGGCATGGGCGGCATGGGCGGCATGATGTGAGCACGGGCACGGCGCCCACCGGGCGCTCCGTGTGATGCGATGGCCGGGCCCCCGGGGGCCCGGCCATCGTCGTCTCCGCCCTCCGGTCGTCTCCGCCCCCGGGGACCGGCCGCGACCCGCGTCCCGGGACGATTGCGCCGGCGACCCTCCGTGCGGTCGAATGGGCGGGTCCGAAGGACCCGCCCGCTCCAGCTGCACCCACGAGGAGGCAACCGTGGACCCGTCCCGCATCACCAGTGTGGCCGAGGCGCGCCGGCTTGCGGCACGGGCCGTCCCCCGTGCCCTCTTCGACTACGTCGACGGTGCCGCCGACGACGAGCTGACCCGGGCGCGCAACGAGGCGGCGTTCCGCGCCGTCGGGTTCCGGCCCCGCATGGCGGCCGCCGCCGGTGAGCCGCGCCTCGGCATCGAGCTGTTCGGCCGCGCCCTCTCCCTGCCGGTGCTCCTCGCCCCGTGCGGGCTCGTGACCGCGCTGCACCCCGACGGAGCCGCCGGGGTGGCCCGGGCCGCCCGGTCGCGGCGGACCGTCGCCGTGCTGAGCGCGGTGGCCGGAGCCTCCCCCGAGCGCGTGGCCGCCTCCCTCGGGGGTGGTGACCGTCCCCTCTGGTACCAGCTGTACGCGCCCGGGGGCCGGGCCGAGTGGGAGCCGCTCATCGACCGTGCCGCCGCTGCCGGCTACGAGGTCCTCATGGTCACGGTGGACACACCGGCCCTCGGCAACCGGGAGCGGGACCGCCGCAACGGCTTCACGGGATCGATGCGGGTGCGACCGCGTGGGGCGGTCCGTCTGGCCGGCCAGGTGGCCGCCCGGCCGGGGTGGGCGCTCCGCATGGGACGGTCCGCCCTGGCCGACCGTCGCAACCCGGATCCCGGTGGCCCCACCGTGGGGTTGGTGGCGGCCGGCGGGTCGCCGTTCACGTGGGACGACATCGCCGCCATGGCCGACCGGTGGGACGGCCCGGTGGTGGTGAAGGGGGTGCTGGGCGCGGCCGACGCCCGGTGCGCCCTCGACGCCGGGGCGGGGGGCATCGTGGTCTCCAACCATGGCGGCCGCCAGCTCGACGGTGCTCCTGCCACCCTCGACGTCCTGCCCGACGTGGTGGCCGAGGTGGCCCGGTCCGTGCCGGTGCTCCTCGACAGCGGAGTGCGCCGGGGCAGCGACGTGGTCAAGGCGATGGCGATGGGGGCGGCCGCCGTGCTCGTCGGCCGCCCCTACCTGTACGCGCTGGCCGTCGCCGGGACGGCCGGCGTCGAACGCCTGCTCGACGTCCTGCGGGCCGACCTGACCCGCACCCTCACCCTGCTCGGCTGTCCGGGGGTCGACGACCTCGACCTCGACTGGCTCGACACCGGACCGCCGGCCGCCGGGTGACCGGGTCGCCCGGGGAGCAGCGCGCCGGAGCCGGCGTGGCGCCCCGGCTCCGCTCAGGCCGTCTTGCGACGCGCCTCGGCCACGTAGTGCCGCTCACCGGCGGGATCGAGCCACACCCGCATGACCCGGTCCGTCGACGGGTCGTTGAACAGTTCGTCGGTGGGTCGCCACCCCGGCTGGGGCCGGTCGGACTCGGCGTGGCGCCGGACGAAGATGCTGGCCACGACGAACCCCGCGACGACCAGCGCGACGAGCGCCAGCACCACGCCCATCACCGTGGCCCGGGCTGCCCGCTCACGCCCGGGGTCCGAGGACCACGGCGGTGCCGTAGGCGACGATCTCGGTCAGCGACTGTCCCATCTCCGACGAGTCGAAGCGCATCTGGACGATGCCGTTGGCCCCGAGCACGCGGGCGTTCTCGATCATGCGGTCGAGGGCGTGGCGCCGGCTGTCCTCCACCAGGCGCGTGTACTGCTTGACCTCGCCGCCGGCCATGGCCTTGAACCCGGCACCGATCCCCTTGATGGCGCCCATGGACCGCACCACCACGCCGAAGACCATGCCGAGGCTCCGCTCGATCCGCCACTCGGGGAACTCGAGCGCGGTGGTGATGGGCACGGCCGCCACCGGCGCCTGGGGCTGTTCGTACATGGTCCCTCCCTCGCTCGACTCCCCCGGGCCAGCCCCGGGTCGGCGGACCCTCCGGTCCCGGTGCGACCGGGGGTCTCCGGGTGCCGGCGCCACCGGGACCACGCTACCGGGACGCGCCTCGGGGGGTCGGGACCACCTCCGCCGCCCGATCGGCGGCGGCCGGGCCGTACCCTGGAGGGCGATGCCGCTCGCCTCCGAAGGAACCGCCCGGCAGGTCATCCGCCGGCCCGCCGTCCACCGGCCCGGCGGGCCGCCCCCGTGGGGCCACCTGGCCCCGGCCGCCCGCCACGGGCTGGACCTGGCCCGGGTCACGGCCCGGTTGGCCGCCTACCGCCCCGCCGCCGGGCTCGACACCGCCGAGGTGGCCGTGGTGCGCGGCATCAACGGGAGCGACGTGGACGGCACCCGCGCCGCCGTGCTCGTCCCCCTGTTCGAGGAGGCGGGCGAGACCCGCGTCGTCCTGACCGTCCGGGCTGCCCACCTGCGGTCCCACCGGGCCGAGGTGGCGTTCCCCGGGGGCAGGCTCGACGCGGAGGAGGGCATCGAGGACGCCGCACGGCGCGAGGCCAGCGAGGAGGTGGGGCTGGACCCGGCATCGGTGCGGGTGGTCCGCCACCTCACCTCGCTCCCCACCGTCGGCTCCAACACGGTGATGACGCCGGTGGTCGCCACCCTCCCCGCCCGGCCCACCCTGGTTCCCCAGCCGACCGAGGTTGAGCGGGTGTTCGACCTGGCCCTGGCCGACCTGTTGGCTGACGGGGTGTTCGCCGAGGAGTGGTGGGCCGTGCCCGGCCGGCCCGGGCTCGACGGGCGTCCCGGCGGCGAGTACCCGGTCTGGTTCTTCGAGGCCGCCGGGGAGATCATCTGGGGTGCGACCGCCCGGGTCCTGGTGGAGCTGCTCGCGGTGGCCCTCGACGTCGCCCCGCCCGTCGGACGACCGGGCGCGGGTCGCTACGAGATCCCGTAGGGAACGGGCCCGGCGCCCTCGCGATCCGCCGGCCATGCCGGCGATGCGGCAGCCGACGGGCGCCCGTCCGGGCTCCGGTGGGTGACCGCCCGGACCCCGTGGGCCGGCGCGGCACGGGTCACCACCAGGCCGGGCCAACGTGGGGTCGAGTGGTGGCCGGCATGACGCGCGCGCCCCCGACACGACGGCTCGGGGGCCCGGTGTCCGCCTACGATGCGGCAATGCCCCTCGAGACCGGCGGTGACGAGCGCCCGGCGATCCGAACGGCCGGCACCATGGCGCGTCTGCCGGCGTGGTGGCCCCGGATCGGGTGG
Source organism: Actinomycetes bacterium (assembly GCA_021799615.1). GTDB lineage: Bacteria > Actinomycetota > Acidimicrobiia > Acidimicrobiales > RAAP-2 > JAJZDI01. The sequence continues at coordinate 27,764 of JAJZAC010000023.1, read as the reverse complement.
GCGGTCGCCGCCCTGTCGCTGGCGTTCACGGTCGACGCGATGATCGTCCGCCAGGGCATCGACCTGAACCAGCTCGATCTGCGTGTCTACCTCATGGGAGCCGAGCACGTCAGCGATCCAGCGCTCTACTCGCTCGGTCTCCAGCACTCGGCCATCCACCTCCCCTTCACCTATCCGCCCTTCGCCGCCATCGCCTTCCTCCCGCTCAGCCTGGTCTCCGATGCCGCCGCCCAGGTCATCGTCTCGACGGTCAACGTCGGGTGCCTGGTGGCGCTCATCGCGCTCTCCCTCCGCATGGCCGTCCCGTCGTTGGACCTACGGCGTCGCCTGATGGTGGCGCTCGTCCTCTCCTATCCGGCCTTCCTGCTGAACCCGGTCAACCTGACGAACTCCTTCGGCCAGGTGAACCTGGTCCTCGCCGTCCTCGTCTGGGTGGACCTCGGACCCCCGCTGCACGTGCGGGGTCGCGCGGTGCCCCAGGGCTACCTCCTCGGGGTCGCGGCCGCGGTGAAGCTCGTTCCCCTCATCTACGTGCTCTATCTCCTCGTGACCCGCCGGGTCCGGACCGCGGTGACGGGGCTCGCCACGTTCGTCGGATGCGTCGTCCTGGGTTTCGCGGTGAACCCCCACGGGTCCTGGCAGTACTGGACCCGGTACGTCGACGACTCGAGCCGCATGGGAAGTGTGTTCTACATCTCCAACCAGAGCCTGCTCGGCGCCCTCGACCGACTCGCCGGCCGCCAGCTCCCGACGGTGCCGATCGACGTGCTGGCCGCGATCGTCGCAGGCCTCGGCCTCGTGCTCGCCGCACGCGTCGTCCGTGAGGACGCGCTCCTGGCGCTCGTGGTCGTCTCGGCGACGGGCGACCTCGTCTCACCGATCACCTGGGTCCATCACCTGGTGTGGGTCGTCCCGCTGCTGGTCTGGATGACCTTCGCGCCGACCCGGCCTCGCCTCGGACGCCTGTGGTCGTTCGCCGTCTTCGCCGTACTGTGGTGGAGCCCGGTGTTCCGCGTGCCCTACGGGAACGGGCGGGAGCTCTCGCTCGACGGATGGCAGCAGGTGCTCGGGAACGCCTACTTCTTCATGATGGTCGTGTTCCTCGCCCTGGTGGCGATCTGGGTGCTACGTCGCGGGATCGGTCGATCGCCACGACCACGCGGGTCGCCCGCTCACGGGAACACAGCCCACGAGGTCAGCTCCAGTGCCGTCATCGCCACCAGCGCCAGCGCGGAGGCCGCGACGAGGAACGCATAGGTTCGCCGGGACACGCCGATGGCGAACGACACCACGATCGGGAACGCCAGCAGGATGAAGCGGGGCCGGAGCCCGACCGGTGCCGAGCAGGCGGCGAGCAGGGCCGCGGCGATCCCGTAGGCGAGGACGGGGAGCGGTTGGCGCTGGCGGACCGCTCGGACCACACCGATCACCGTGACGACGGTGCCTGCCACGAGAATCTGCCCGGTCAGCGTGGGGGCGAGCGGATCGGACAGGAACCGCCACAGGACCCTGAACGGGTAGACGATCGACGGCCCGCTGTGCCATCCGTCACGCTCGGTCAGGCGCCACGCCATCAGGTTGCCCGTGTGCCGCCAGATCCACACCAGGTACGCCACCATCCCGAGGGGGGCGAGGGCCGGTGCCGCGAGCGAGCGCCACTCCCGTCTCGAGCGGATGGCCACGCCCGATGCCACCAGGCAGCTGGCGGCGAACGCGAGCGCCACCGGCGTGGTGGCGGTGGCCACGAGCCCGAGCAGGCCCGCCACCCACCAGCGGCGCTCGATCAGCGCCAGCAGCCCGAGGGCGGTGCAGGTCAAGGTGATGCCCTCGGAGTAGCCGAGGCTGAAGATGAACGAGCCCGGGAACACGGCGATGAGCACGCCCGCCCGCCGGCCCACCTCCCTGCCCCAGGTTCGCCGGGCCAGCCCGGCGATGGCCAGCGTGCCGCTGAGGCCGGTCATCGCGGTGAGGAGGAGCTCGACGGTGAGCGGCGAGAGCGGGACGAGGTGGTCGACGAGACGGATCAGCCCCGGGTAGACGGGGAAGAACGCGATCGGGTTGGCGAGCACGTGGCCCCCCGACATGGGCAGGTGCCGCGGCCAGCCCGTGTCGGCGGCGCGCAGGAACCAGGTGCCGTCCCACTTGTTGAGGGTGCTGCCGATCCCGCGCCCGGTCCACGCGCTTGCGATGGCGACGGCCCCGAACGTGGCCACCCGCGCGACGACGTAGGCGATCGCCGGCCAGAACAGGTACGACCGGACGATCGTGGCCGGGTGCCCGGCCACCCCGAGCAACCAGGCGCCGAGCCGAGGTCGACCGGGCTCGGTGGCGTCCCGGCTCCGGCCGTCCTCCTCCGGCGCACCCGGCCCCGCCAGCACGGTGGTCCTGCCCGGCTCAGCCATGTCGCCCCTCGAGGAGCCCGACGAGGCGCCCGTGGCGGAGCAGGTACCCCAGCGCGAGGAGCTCCGCCGGCGCCAGTACGTAGGTCATCCATCCCGAGAGCTCCGGCACGCCGCCGGGACCCACGATGAGCATCCCCACCCCGGCCACGACGGCGAGCACGCGGCTGCGCTGCATCGTCGTGGCGGCGAGCAGGACCAGTCCCCACGACGCGTACCAGGGCCAGAACGCCTGGCTCCCCAGCACCACGAACGCCAGCGCGAACCCCGTCGCCCGGACCACCTCCAACCTCCCGGTGTTCCACCACAGCCAGGCGCACCCACCGAGCGCAGCGAGCGCCACGGCCGCCTGGGTCCCCGAGATCACGGTGTGCGCGGTCACGTGCAGGCCAACCGCTGCCAGAAGCCCGTGGAGCGCGTTGGCGATGGCGACGGACGGGGTGGCGATGACGTGGACCTTGCCGGGGATCCCGTAGGTGGACGGCTCCAGCCATGTCCACCCGTCGCCGACCGCCGCGGTCACCGCGACGCTCAGCACCACGGGGAGGGCGATCCCATCGGCCAGGATCCGCCATCGCGGCGTGGACGGCTCGGCGCGCCACCGGTGCACCAGCAGGAAGGCGAGGGCCAACCCGGCCGGGGCCTTCACCAGTGCCGCCAGGGTCACGATGGCGATCCCGAGGACGAAGCGGCCGTCCTTCGCAACGGCGACCCCCGCCACCAGCAGTCCGAGCATCAGCCCGTCGTTGTGGCCGGAGGAGACGAAGCCGAAGAGCATCAGCGGGCTCAGCACGCCCAGCCAGAAGGCCATGGCCGGGTCCGCGCCCAGCCGGCGGGCGAGACGCGGCAGGAAGATCCCCACGACCACGAGTCCGGCGACGTTCGGCAGGCGGAAGACGATCACCTGGCCGATCGTGGAGTGCCCGGCGACGCCCGCGATGGCCCGCATGAGTGCGAGGAAGAGCGGTCCGTAGGGCGACGCGGTGTGCCGCCAGACCATCGCGATCGAGTTGAACAGTGTCGGGTCGTGGAGCGCTCCCGGGTTCACCAGGTAGGGATTGCGGCCCCCGTGCGCGATCAGTCCCTGGGCAATGTAGGCGTAGATGTCACGACTGAAGATCGGGGGCCCGACCACGAAGGGGAGCGACCAGGCGCCGAACACGACCCACCGCCGGACCGGTCCGAGACCGGCGACCCGGACCTGCCGGCCGAGCGCGAACCATGCCGCGACGAACGCCACCGTCGGCACGTAGAACGCCACCTGGGCCCACGGGCTGACCCCGCCCGGCAGGGAGAACCACCACGGCGCCGGGGCGTCATGGAGCCCCGACCCGATCCGGGTGCTGGTGACCACCATGGCGGTCGCCGCCAGCGTCCCGACGGCCACCACGGCCGGGAACCGAACGCGTCCCGTCCGCTGCGCGGCGGCGCCCCGCGGCTCCTCGGCCACCGCTTCTCCGACTGTCGACACCTGCACGCCCAGCCACCCGTCCTCGTGCGCAGGGCGGGAGCGTTCCCGGCGTGCGCGTGGCAGAGATTATCGAGCGGGCAGGCCCGATCGGTGGCCGGGGCCAGCGGCTGCCCGTGTGGGACGGTGCCACGGCGCCCAGCGGGGGACGGTCCGGCACCGACGCCCGAGGGCGCCGGGCGTTGGGGCCAGCCCCGGGTCGCCAGGCGGTATCGTGGGAGGCGGGCCAGGCGCAGCGGACGTGTCGGAGGACGCGACGTCCGGCCGTCGGAGCAACCATCACCGGGCCGGAGGACACGCACGTGGCTGAGATCGAGATCGGCATCTTCAAGTCTGGACGGAGGGCGTACGGGTTCGACGACATCGCCATCGTCCCCAGCCGCCGGACCCGAGACCCCGAGGACGTCGACATCAGCTGGGAGATCGACGCCTACCGGTTCGAGCTCCCCCTGCTCGCCTCGGCCATGGACGGCGTGGTCAGCCCGGCCACCGCCATCGAGATCGGCCGCCTGGGCGGCCTCGGCGTCCTCAACCTCGAGGGGCTGTGGACCAGGTACGACGATCCCACCTCCCTGTTCGACGAGATCCGCGAGCTCCCCGCCGAGAAGGCCACCGCCCGTATGCAGCAGATGTACGCGGAGCCCGTCAAGCTCGAGCTGGTCACCGAGCGGATCCGTGAGATGAAGGCGGCCGGCATCACCACCGCCGCCTCGGTCACCCCCCAGAAGACGGAGGCGTTCGCGCCGGCCATCCTGGCCGCCGAGCTCGACCTGCTGGTCATCCAGGGCACGGTGGTGTCGGCCGAGCACGTGTCGAAGACGGTGGAGCCCCTCAACCTGAAGCGGTTCATCCGCGAGTTCGAGATCCCGGTCATCGTGGGCGGATGTGCCTCGTACCAGGCCGGCCTCCACCTCATGCGCACCGGAGCGGTCGGCGTGCTGGTCGGGGTCGGGCCCGGCAACGCCTGTACCACCCGTGGCGTGCTCGGCATCGGCGTCCCCCAGGCCACCGCCATCGCCGACGTGGCCGGCGCCCGCATGCGCCACCTGGACGAGACCGGCGTCTACTGCCAGGTCATCGCCGACGGCGGGATGTCGAAGGGTGGCGACATCGCCAAGGCCATCGCCTGTGGCGCCGATGCCGTCATGCTCGGCTCGCCGCTGTCGTCGGCGGTCGAGGCGCCCGCACGCGGCTACCACTGGGGGATGGCCACCTTCCACCCGACGCTGCCCCGCGGGGCCCGGGTGAAGACGACCACCCGCGGCACGCTGCGCGAGATCCTCCTCGGCCCGGCCCACGAGAACGACGGTCGGATGAACCTCTTCGGTGCCCTGCGGACGGCCATGGCCACCTGCGGTTACGAGACGGTCAAGGAGTTCCAGAAGGCCGAGGTCATGGTGGCGCCCGCCCTCCAGACGGAGGGCAAGGACCTCCAGCGGGCCCAGGGCGTCGGCATGGGCCATTGAGCCCGGCACTTCCGAGCGGGCGCCGACGGTGACGGGCGGTCCGCTGCCCGCCCCGACCGAGGGGCCCATCCTGGTCGTCGACTTCGGCGCCCAGTACGCCCAGCTGATCGCCCGCCGGGTGCGCGAGGCCCACGTCTACTCGGAGATCGTGAGCCACACGTCGACGGTGGCCGACCTGGCCGCCCGCCAGCCCCGGGGGATCATCTTCTCGGGCGGGCCCAAGTCGGTGAACGAGGACCCCGCCCCCGGGATCGACCCGGCCGTCTACGACCTCGGCGTGCCGATCCTCGGCATCTGCTACGGCGCCCAGCTCATCGCCCGCCAGCTCGGCGGCGAGGTGGCCCGGACGGGCCGGGGCGAGTACGGGCGCACGGTCCTCACACAGTCGTCGCCGTCGCCGCTGCTCGCCGACTGGCCGGCGGCGTCCGAGGTGTGGATGAGCCACGCCGACGCCATCACCGCGGTGCCGCCCGGGTTCGTCGCCACCGCGTCGTGCCCCGATGCGCCGGTGGCGGCGTTCCACGACCCGGTCCGACGGATCTACGGCGTCCAGTTCCACCCCGAGGTCGTCCACACGGACCGCGGCGGCGAGGTCTTCGAGCGGTTCCTCGCCGACGCGTGCGAGGCGCCGCCGGCGTGGACCCACACGTCGATCATCGAGACGGAGGTCGAGGCGGTCCGGGCCCAGGTGGGCACGGCCAAGGTGCTGTGCGCCCTGTCGGGCGGGGTGGACTCCGCGGTGGCGGCCGCGCTGGTGCACAAGGCGATCGGCGACCAGTTGACCTGCGTCTTCGTCGACACCGGCCTGATGCGGGCCGACGAGGGGGCGCAGGTCGAGGAGACGTTCCGGCGCCAGTTCCACATGGACCTGGTCCACGTGAAGGCGGCCGACCGGTTCTTCGCCGCCCTGGCTGGCGTCACCGACCCCGAACGCAAGCGCAAGATCATCGGCGAGCTCTTCATCCGGATCTTCGAGGAGGTGGCCCGGGACCTCGTCAGCTCGGGCGAGCATGCCGGCGAGGCCGGGTTCCTCGTACAGGGGACGCTGTACCCGGACGTGATCGAGTCCGGATCGGCCCAGGCCGCCACCATCAAGTCCCATCACAACGTGGGGGGTCTCCCCGACGACCTGGCCTTCGACCTCGTCGAGCCCCTCCGCCTCCTGTTCAAGGACGAGGTCCGTGCCGTCGGCGAGGAGCTGGGCCTCCCCCACGAGATCGTGTGGCGCCAGCCGTTCCCCGGGCCCGGTCTGGCCGTCCGCATCGTCGGGGAGGTCACCCCCGAGCGGGCGACGATCCTGCGGGCGGCCGACGCCGTGGTGGTGGAGGAGGTGCGCCGGGCCGGCCTCTACCGCGAGCTGTGGCAGAGCTTCGCCGTGCTCCCCGCCGTGCGGACGGTCGGGGTCATGGGCGACGGCCGCACCTACGCCTACCCGGTGGTCATCCGCGCCGTCACCAGCGACGACGCCATGACGGCCGACTGGGCGCGCCTCCCCTACGACCTGGTCGAGCGCATCTCCTCGCGCATCATCAACGAGGTGGACGGGGTCAACCGGGTGGTCCTCGACGTGACGTCGAAGCCACCCGGGACCATCGAGTGGGAGTGACCGCGCTGGCGGGACCCGACGACCTCGTTGCCGGTCTGACCGATCCGCAGCGGCGCGCCGTCGAGCACCGTGGCGGGCCGCTGCTCATCGTGGCCGGGGCCGGCTCGGGCAAGACGCGGGTGCTCACCCGCCGCATCGCCCACCTGGTCGCCACGGGCGACGCCGCGCCGTGGCAGATCCTGGCCATCACCTTCACCAACAAGGCGGCGGACGAGATGCGCCGCCGGGTTGCCGAGCTGGCCGGGCCGGCGGCCGGGCGCAGCTGGGTGTCCACCTTCCACTCGGCGTGCGTACGGATCCTGCGGGCCCAGGGGGACCGGCTGGGCTACCGGGGGTCCTTCACCATCTACGACGACGCGGACGCCCGCCGTCTGGTGGAGATGGTGAGCAAGGAACTGGATGTCGACACCAAGCGGATGACGCCCCGCGCCGTGCTCGGTCAGATCAGCCAGGCCAAGTCCCGCGGGCTCGGTCCCCGGGACTACCGCGACGAGGCGGCCACCATCTTCGACCGCCGCATCGCCGACGTGTGGGACGAGTACCAGCGGCGGATGGTGGCGGCCAACGCCATGGACTTCGACGACCTGCTGGCCAACGCCGTCCGGCTGTTCGAGGAGCACCCCGACGTCCTGGCCCACTACCGGGAACGCTTCGCCCACGTCCTGATCGACGAGTACCAGGACACCAACGCCGTCCAGAACTCGCTGGCCGTGCTGCTGGCGGGCGAGCACCGCAACATCGCCGTCGTGGGCGACAGCGACCAGTCCGTCTACCGGTTCCGGGGGGCGGACATCACCAACATCCTCGACTTCGAGGAGGCCTTCCCCGACGCCACCACCATCACCCTGGACCAGAACTTCCGGTCGACCCAGACCATTCTGGACGCGGCCAACGCGGTGATCGCCAACAACCTGTCCCGCAAGCCGAAGCAGCTGTGGACGGACCGGGGGACGGGCGAGCGCATCGTCCGCTACCGCGCCGAGGACGAGGACGACGAGGCCGCCTGGGTGGCGGGGGAGATCCGCCGCCTGGTGCGCGACGTCGGGCTGGCCCACGGTGACGTCGCCGTCTTCTACCGCACCAACGCCCAGAGCCGGGCGCTGGAGGAGGCCCTGGTCCGGGCCGAGGTCCCCTACCGGGTGGTGGGCGGGACCAAGTTCTACGACCGCCGGGAGGTCCGCGACCTGCTTGCCTACCTGCGGGTGCTGGTCAACCCGGACGACGAGGTGAGCTGGCGGCGGATCGTGAACGTCCCCAAACGCGGGGTGGGGGAGACGTCCGTGGCCAGGTTGGCCTCGTGGGCGGCGGCCGGGGGCGTGCCGTTCGGCACCGCCGTGGCCCGGGCCGCCGAGGCGGGGGTGGGGGCCAAGGCCGCCGGCGCCCTGGCCGAACTGGCCGCGCTCCTCGACGACCTCCGGGCCCGCATGGCCCCTGCCCCCGACGAAGGCGACGGCCTGGAGCCCGACCTGCTCGACGCCGCCGGGCCACCGGGTGCGCCGGGCACCACGCCGGTCGAGGCGGCCACCCCGGGCGATCTCCTCGGTCCCGGAGCGCTGGTGGTGGAGGTGGCCGATCGGACCGGCTTCCGCAGCGCACTGCTGGCCGACGGCAGCATCGAGGCGCTGGGGCGGGTCGAGAACGTGGACGAGCTGGCCGGCGTGGCGTCCGCCTACCGGTCGCTCGCCGAGTTCCTCGAGGCCGCCTCGCTGGTGGCGGATGCCGACGACCTCGACGGCGACGGGTCGAAGGTCTCGCTCATGACCCTCCACATCGCCAAGGGCCTGGAGTTCCCGGCCGTCTTCATCGTGGGGATGGAGGACGGGATCTTCCCCCACGCGCGCGCCCTCGGCGACCCGGTCGAGCTCGAGGAGGAGCGCCGGCTCTGCTACGTCGGGCTCACGCGGGCGGAACGCCACCTGGCCGTCACCCACGCCTGGAACCGGACCCTGTGGGGGTCGACCACCGCCAACATGGCCAGCCGGTTCCTGGCCGAGCTCCCGGACGAGCTGGTCCAGGACGTGTCCTCGGTGTGGGGGTCGACCGGCGGCCGGTTCGGGGGCGGCAGGCGGGACCTCGCCGGAACGTCTGCAGGCGGCACGCCGGGCAGGAGCTCCTTCGGCACGGGGAACCCCGGTGCGGGGCGGCGGGAGCCCCGCTCGACCGGTGCCCAGTCACTGGGCCTGGTGGCCGGCGACCGGGTCGTCCACGGGACCTGGGGCGAGGGAACCGTGGTGGAGACGCGGGGTGACGGCGACGACGCCGAGGCGGCCGTGGCTTTTCCCGGGCTCGGCACCAAGCAGCTGCTGCTGCGCATGGCGCCCCTCAAGCGGGCCTGACGGTCCCGCCGGGTCAGCCGAGTCCCGCCCGGTCAGCCAAGTCCCGCCGGGTCAGCCAAGTCCCGCCGGGTCAGCCGAGTCCCGCCGGGTCAGCCGAGCCCCGCCGGGTCAGGAGGTCAGGAAGGCGGTGATCCCGTCGGCCAGGCCCTGGGCTGCCGCCTGGCGCCACGATGCGCTCTCCACGTTGGCGGCGTCGCCGCCGTTGCGCATGTTGGCGCACTCGATCAGCACCTTCGGGACGGTCGACAGGTTGAGCCCTCCGAGGTCGCTCCGGGCGTCGATCCCGTCGGTGCCGACGTAATTGGCCGGTGGCTCGCCGGTGTCGGCCTGGAAGGCGTTGCGGATGTCGACGGCCAGCGCTGCCGAGGGAGCGACGATGGACGTGTTGTCGCTGATGGAGCTGATCACGGGAAGCGGCTCGATCACGTCGAAACCGCTCCCCGTCACCGGCCCTCCGTCGGCGTGGATGGAGACGGCGGCGTCGGCGTGGGCGGCGTTGCCGATTGCGGCCCGCACGTTCACACATGGGCCCACACCCGTGTCGGTGGTTCGGGTCAGCACCACGGTCGCCCCCTCGGAGCGGAGGATGGCAGCCAGGCGTTGGGCCACGTCGAAGTTGAAGGCATGCTCGGGGTAGCCGGTGGCCGTCTCCGTGCCGGCCGTGTCGCACGGCTCGGTGAACCCCCCGCCGTCGATCGGCTGGTCGATGATCCCCGGCGCCCCGGCGTTCCCGCCGTCGTGGCCGGGGTCGAGCGCCACGACCTTGCCGGCCAGGGGCAGGACCTGCACGTCGAGCGAGCCGAGCCAGGTGGCGTCACCGCGGGCGGCCACGCCGCCGGCGGCACCGAGAAGCCACAGCCCCCCGTCGTCGGGCGTGGCTGCAGCGGCGACGGCGGCACCGGTGAGCGCGCCGCCCGCCGGTGCCAGCTCCGGCGCGTCGAACCCCGTCACCGCGCCCGACGCCGCCACCAGCCAGTAGCCCCCCGTCACCTGGTCGGCCACCAGTGCCACGGTCGGGCTCGAACCCGGATGCCCGCCGAGGGAGCCGGCGAAGGCGGCATCGCCGAAGGCGAACACCCCCCCGTCCGCCGCCACCAGCCAGTAGCCGCGCCCGTCGACGGTCGAGGCGATCCCGACGACCGGGGCGTTGATCGGATGCCCGCCGAGGGAGCCGGCGAAGGCGGCATCGCCGAAGGCGAACACCCCCCCGTCCGCCGCCACCAGCCAGTAGCCCCCGCCGTCGGGGGTGGCCGCCATGCCCACCACCGGGGCGGCCAGGGGGTGGCCGGCTGCCGAGCCCCATGTCGTGGCATCGCCGAAGGCGAACACCCCCCCGTCCGCCGCCACCAGCCAGTAGCCGTGGCCGGGGGCGGCGGCAGCGCCGACGACGGGCGACGGGCTCTGCCCCCCGGTCCCACCCAGGGTCGGTGCCCCGAAGGGGTAGGCCTGACCACCGGCGTCGGCCACCTGGTACCCGCCGGTGACGCGGTCGGGGACCACCGCGACGGCCGGTCGGTGCGACAGGGGGGCCGGCACCGGCGACGGCACCGGTAGCGGCTGGAGCGAGATCGACCCGTGGTAGGCGGCATCGCCGAAGTCGAACACCCCGCCGTCGGCGCCGAGGAGGCGGTAGCCGCCCCCGTCCGGGGTGGCGGCCACGGCGACGACCGGCTTGTTCAGGGGCCGACCGCCCATGGAGCCGAAGAAGGCGGCATCGCCGAAGGCGAACACCCCCCCGTCCGCCGCCACCAGCCAGTAGCCGTGGCCGTCGGGGGTGGCCGCCATGCCGACGATGGGCTGGTTCAGCACCAGCGACCCGGTCGAGCCGAAGAAGTGGGCGTCGCCGAAGGTGAACACCCCCCCGTCCGCCGCCACCAGCCAGTAACCGTGGCCGTCGGGGGTGGCCGCCATGCCGACGACCGGTCGGTTGAGGTGCATGGTGGCCATCGAACCGAGGGCAGCAGCGTCGCCGAAGGAGAACACGGCACCCGCAGCTCCGGCGAGCCAGTAGCCCCCGCCGTTGGGCGTGGCGGCCATGCCGACGACCGGGGCACCGATCATGCGCCCGCCCATCGACCCGTGGAAGGCGGCATCGCCGAAGGAGAAGACGGCCCCGTCGGCCGCCGCCAGCCAGTAGCCCCCGCCGCCGGGGACCGACGTGCCAGTCACGACCGGCTGGACCAGGGTGTACGTCCCGGCCGACCCGTGGAAGGGGGCGTCGAAGGAGAAGACGCCGCCAGACGTCGTCACCAGCCAGTACCCGCCGGTGGCGGTGTCGGGGAGCACGGCGGTGGCCGGTTGGAAGGTCTGGGGCTGGGTGCGGGGGGCCAGCACGCGGGGCGCTGGCAGCGCCGACGTCCCGGCGGCGGCCGAGCCTCCCGCCACCGCCGCCAGTGCCACCGCCGCCAGTGCCACCGCCGCCAGTGCCACCGCCGCCGGACGCCGCCGGGCACGGAACCGGCGCATCGGTCGCGTCAGCGCCCCGTCAGCCCGGGAGCCGCCGCCACACGGCCCGGGGAAGGTGGCGCATGACCAGGAACACCCAGCGGAGGACCGATGGGACGTAGACGACGGGCGCACCGGCGGTGATGGCCCGGCTGACGGCCGCCCCCACCTGTTCCGGGGTGGTGGCGAACGGCGCCGGCGCCATGCCGTCGGTCATCCGGCCGACGACGAAACCGGGCCGGACGATGGTGACGCCCACGCCCGTGCCGACGAGGGCGTCCCCCAGCCCCTGGGCGAAGGCGTCGAGACCGGCCTTGGACGACCCGTAGACGAAGTTGGCCCGCCGGGCCCGCAGGCCGGCGACCGACGACAGGACGACCAGGCGGCCGTGCCCCTGGTGACGCATGCGGTCGGCGACGGCAAGGAGGGCGGCGGCCAGGCCCGTGTAGTTGGCCTGCATGACGGCGGCGGCTGCGGCCGGGTCGTGCTCATCGACCTCCTGGTTGCCGAGCACGCCGGCTGCCGCCAGCACCACGTCGAAGTCCCCGAACCGCTCGAAGACGTCGGCAGCGAAGGCGGCGTGCCCCGCCACCTCGTTCACGTCGAACTGGACGGCGGTCGCCTCGGCGCCGAGGGATCGCGCCGCCTCGACGGCGGCGTCAAGGCGCGGCCCTTCCCGCCCGGCCAGGACCACCGTCCGGCACCGCTCGGGCACCAGGTGGGCGACGACGGCGCCGGCCAGCTCGGAGGCCCCCCCGAGCACCAGGATCGACTGCGGTCGTCCCACTGCGTTGATCATCGTGCCGTGTGCTCCTCATGTTCGGTGGTCCGCCCACCGTCGCTGGGCGCGGCGGGCCGGGTGGGTGCCGTCGGGGGGGGTGCCGGTTTCCGACGGGTCCGGGCACGGGTCCGGGGCGGTGACGGTGGGGGGGCGGTGTCAGCGCACAGGCCGAGGCGCCGCCCGAGGTCGGAGCGCAGCACCCCCTCGGGGTCGACGCGTGCCCGGACGGCCAGGAAGTCGTCGACGCGGGGGTACATCGTCCGGAACGTCTCGGGCGCCAGCCGGGAGTCCTTGGCCAGGTACAGGTGCCCGCCGGCACCCAGGACCTCGGCGTCGAGATCGTCGAGCAGCGCGGGCAGCGCCGGGTTGCCGACCGGGAGGTCGAGGGCGAGTGTCCACCCCGGTGCCGGGAACGACAGGGGACCGGGATCGCCGGGGCCGAACCGCTTCAGCACGGCGAGGAACGACGCCAGCCGGTCGCGGGTCAGACGCTCGATGACCCGGCGCACCGCGTCGCCGTGCTCGTCGCCCACCACGAACTGGTACTGGAGGAAGCCGCGGGGCCCGTAGAGGCGGTTCCAGGCGCCGACACCGTCGAGGGGATGGAAGAAGGCGGCCATGTGCTGGGGCTTGCCCACCTGGTGACGGGGGGCCTTGCGGTACCAGAGCTCGTTGAACGCGCCGACGGTGGCCGGGTTGAGCAGGCCGCCCGGCGGGGTGAGCGGCACGTTCGCCAGCGTGCGGGGCGAGAAGGCGCGGGCCCGGTCGGGCCGCGAACGCAGGCGTGCCGGGAGGTCGTCCATGCGGGCGTGGTCGCCCCGGGTGAGGACGGAGCGTCCCAGCCGGGACCCGGTCGACTGGCAGTCGATCCACGCCACCGAATAGTGGTACCCGTCGTCGCCGGTCAGCATCCGGTCCATGGCGTCTTCGAGGTCGTGGGCCCGCTCGGTGTCGACGAGGATGTAGCTCGTCTCCACCGGGATCATCCGGAGCGTCGCCTCGGTGACGACACCGGTCAGGCCCATGCCCCCCGCCGTGGCCCAGAACAGGTCGGGGTCGAGCTCGGGTGAGACCTCGACCACGCCGGTGGGCGTGACCAGGCGCATGCGGGCCACGTGGGAGCAGAAGCTCCCGTCGCGATGGTGGTTCTTTCCGTGGACGTCGGCGGCGATGGCGCCGCCCACCGTGACCAGGCGCGTCCCCGGCGTCACGGGGACGAACCAGCCGAGCGGGACGAATTCCTCCATCAGCGAGTGGAGGCTGGTCCCGGCGCCCACCGTGACCAGGCCGGTGTCCAGGTCGGCCTGGATGACGCCGTCGAGCCAGGTCGCATCGACCACGATGCCACCGGCGTTCTGGGCCGCGTCGCCGTAGCTGCGCCCCATGCCCCGGGCGATGATCCCCCGCCCGGCGGCGTCCCGCCGGGCGGGGTCGAGGAGGCGGTCGACGGTACCGGGGTCGACCGCCCGCACCACGTCCGCTGCGGAGGGGGCCGTCCGCCCCCAGCCGGTCAGGACCTGCCGGATCGGCGGCGGGACGGCCGTCATCCGTAGATCCCGGCTGCGAACAGGACCACCCACGCCAGCCCGTAGAGCTGGAGCCGGTGGTCGTGGATGGCCAGGTCCTCGGGTGCGTGCCCGTGGCCGGCGTCGAGGTCTCGCACTACGTGGAGCAGGCCGAGGACGAAGGGCACGATGGTGAGCTGGAACCAGATGGGGTCGTGGCCCGGGTGGGCGTGGGCGGCCCGGTCGAACGCCCACAGGCAGTAGGCGGTGACCGTGACGGCCGCCGACATGGTGCGCACCGTCTGGAGGAACGACGAGGTGTAGAGGCCGAGCGTCGTCCGCACTGCGGCATGGTCGGTGTCGGCGGCGGTCAGGAGCCGTTGCTCGCCCGACCGCTTGCCCGTCACGATGAGGAGGGAGCCGAAGGCGGCGACGATCACGAACCAGTCGGTCAGCGGCACCCGCGTGGCCACGCCCCCGGCGATGGCACGGAGGACGAACCCCGAGCTCACCGCGGCAAGGTCCAAGATCGGCTCGTGCTTGAGCCCGAGCGAATAGCAGACGTTCACCGCCGCGTAGACGAGCATCACCACGGTGAGGTGCCAGCCGGCGACCACCGCCGCCAGGACCAGGGAGCCGGCCAGGAGCGCCGCACCCGTGGTGAGGGCCAGCCACACGGGCACGAGGCCCGAGGCCACCGGCCGGCTGGCCTTGCGGGGGTGACGACGGTCCGCCTCGGCGTCGATGGCGTCGTTCAGGAAGTAGGAGCCCGAGGCGGCCACGCAGAACACCCCGAACGCCTCCAGCGCGTGCACCAGCACGTCGCCGTGGAGGAGCGCTCCGGCGGCCCCGGGCGCCACGAAGACGAGGAGGTTCTTGATCCACTGGTGGGGACGGGCGACGCGGACCATGCCGACGGCCAGCGACGCCCGGCGGGCGGGCGCCTGCGGGGAGCCCGCACCGGGCGTTCGTCCCGGTGGGCGTGGCGCAGTGCCCGCCGGTGTGGTCACGGCGTCCTCCGCTCTCGGATCAGGGTCGTTCCTCACGGGCCGTCCGACCGTAGCACGGCGGGTGTGGCGGGCGGCCCACCTGCCCGTCTGGCGCCGCCCACCCGGGCAGCGTTTAGTATCAGCCCCCGTGAAACGACCCTACCGAGTGGTCGTGGCCAAGCCCGGCCTCGACGGGCACGACCGCGGGGCCAAGGTGATCGCCCGGGCCCTGCGCGATGCCGGGTTCGAGGTCATCTACACCGGGCTGCACCAGACGCCCGAACAGGTCGTCCAGGCGGCCGTCCAGGAGGACGCCGACGCCGTGGGCCTGTCGCTCCTGTCGGGGGCCCACCTCACCCTGGTGCCCCGGGTGGTGGAGGGCCTGCGGGCCGCCGGCCTCGACGACGTGCTGGTGATGGTGGGCGGGATCATCCCCGAGGCGGACATCGCCGTGCTGAAGGAGGCCGGGGTGGCGGAGGTCTTCACCCCCGGATCGTCCCTGCCGGCCATCGGCACCTGGCTGGCCGAGACGCTCGATGCCCGCGAGGAGGGCGCCGGGAGCTAGCGGCGTCGCCGGACCACCGGGGCGGGCGACACGGCCCGGGGGGACCGCGGGCGCCAGAGCACAGGGCAACCAGGAGTACAGGACAGAGCAGCAGGGACGCAGAGCGCGTCCGGGCGTCGCCGGCAGGCGCAGACAGAGAGGAACAGGATCCCGTGGATCTCTTCGAGTACCAGGGCAAGCAGTACTTCGCCCGCTTCGGCATCCCCACCTCGGCCGGCGGGGTGGCCGACACGGTGGACGAAGCCGTCGAGCAGGCGGAGCGGGCCGGCTACCCGGTGGTGGTCAAGGCGCAGGTGAAGGTGGGAGGTCGGGGCAAGGCCGGCGGCGTGAAGCTGGCCGCCGACGCCGCCGAGGTCCGCACCCATGCCGGGAACATCCTGGGGCTCGACATCAAGGGCCACGTGGTCAAGCGCCTGTGGGTGGAGCACGCCTCGGACATCGCCCGCGAGTACTACGCCAGCTTCACCCTGGACCGTGCGGCCAAGAAGCACCTCGGCATGCTCTCGGCGAAGGGTGGCGTCGACATCGAGGAGGTCGCAGCCACCGATCCGGACGCCATCGCCATGGTGCACATCGACCCGACCGAGGGTCTGGACGCCGCCGCCGCACGCCGATGGGTGGACGCGGCCGGCCTCGACGAGAAGGCCCGCGGCCAGGCCGCGGCCCTGCTGGTCGACCTCTACCGGTGCTATGTCGAGGGCGACTGCGACCTGGCGGAGATCAACCCGCTGATCCTGACGACCGAGGGCACGGTGCACGCCCTCGACGCCAAGGTGACCCTGGACGACAACGCCGCGTTCCGTCACCCCGAATGGGAGGAGTACGCGGCGACCGACACCGAGGACGTCCGTGAAGCCCGGGCTCGCGAGCGCGGTCTCAACTACATCGGCCTCGAGGGCTCGGTCGGGATCATCGCCAACGGGGCCGGACTGGCCATGAGCACCCTCGACGTGGTCAACCAGGTCGGTGGTTCGGCGGCCAACTTCCTCGACATCGGCGGTGGTGCCAGCGCCGATGTCATGGCCGCCGCGCTCGAGGTCATCAACTCCGATCCGTCGGTCAAGTCCATCTTCGTCAACATCTTCGGGGGGATCACCCGGGTGGACGAGGTGGCGAAGGGCGTCGTCGAGGCCCTGTCCCGGGTCGACATCGCCTCGCCCATCGTCCTCCGACTGGACGGGACCAACGCCGAAGCCGGGCGCGAGATCCTGGCCCCCCACCTGTCCGACCGTCTGGTCGCCGAACCCACCATGGTCGCCGCAGCCCGGCGTGCCGTCGAGCTTGCAGGAGGCCCCCGATGAGCATCTTCGTCGACGAGCGCACCACCGTCGTCGTCCAGGGCATCAGTCCCACCAGCCAGGGCCTGTACCACGGGCTGCGCAACCGAGACTACGGGACGAAGGTCGTGGCCGGGACCAACCCGAACCGGGGCGGCGAGGAGATCGAGGGGATCCCGGTGTACGCCACCGTGGCCGAGGCCGTCGAGGCCACCGGTGCGAACGCGTCGTTCATCTCGGTGCCGCCCAGGTTCGCCGCCGCCGCCATCATCGAAGCCGCCGAGGCCGGCATCCCCTTCGTGGTGTGCATCACCGAGGGCATCCCCGCCCAGGACGAGGCCCTCGTCTACAACCGGCTGGTCCGCGAGTTCCCCGGCACCCGCCTGCTCGGCCCCAACTGCCCCGGGATCATCTCGCCGGGGAAGTGCAACATCGGCATCACCTCCGGTGACATCGCGCTTCCCGGTGGCCCCGTCGGGATCGTGAGCCGGTCGGGGACCCTGACCTACCAGGCGCTCCACGAGCTCTCGCAGCAGGGCGTGGGGCAGACCACGTGTGTCGGCATCGGCGGTGACCCGGTGCCGGGGACCAGCTTCATCGACTGCCTGACCGCCTTCGAGGCGGACCCCGACACCCGCGCCGTCATGATGATCGGGGAAATTGGCGGCTCGGCCGAGGAGGAGGCCGCCGAGTTCATCGGCTCGTCCATGACGAAGCCGGTCGTCTCCTACATCGCCGGCGTGACCGCCCCCGCGGGGCGCAAGATGGGCCACGCTGGTGCCATCATCTCCGGCTCCAAGGGAACGGCACAGGCCAAGATGGACGCGCTGGCCGCCGCCGGCGTCACCGTGGCCCAGAACCCGACCGAGGCCGGCGAGGCGATGGTCGAGATCGTCCGGAAGCTCGGCTGAGCGCGGTCCCCCCCGACCAGCGGCCCTCACCCCGGGTCCCTTCGGCGTCGGCCCACGCCGGTCGGGCGCTCGAGGCGGTCATCTTCGACCTGGACGGCCTGCTCATCGATTCCGAGCCGTTGTGGCGGCAGGCGGAGATCGAGGTGTTCGGCTCGGTTGGCGTCGTCCTGACCGAGGACGAGGCCCGCCAGACCATGGGCCTGCGCATCGACGCCGCCGTGGCCCACTGGTGGGAGCGGCGGCCCTGGGAGGGGGCGTCCCCGGCGGCGGTGGCGCACGCCGTCACGGCCCGGGTCGCCGAGCTCGTGGCCGCCGCGGGGCGCCCCATGCCCGGCGCGGTCGAGGCCGTGGCCCGGTGCCGCCACGAGGGCCTGGCCGTGGGCGTCTGCTCGGGGTCGTACGCGGTGGTCATCGAGGCCGCCCTGAAGCGGCTGGGGATCGGGGGCGACGTGACCGCCTGGCACTCGGCCGAGTGGGAGGCGGCGGGTAAGCCGCATCCGGCGGCCTTCCTGTCCACGGCGGCGAAAATGGGCGTCGCCCCGGTGGCGTGCCTGGCCGTCGAGGATTCGTTCAACGGCGCCATCGCCGCCAAGGCGGCCCGCATGCGGGTCGTGGTCGTGCCCGAGCCGTCGGCCGCCGGCGCCCCGGCCTGGGGCTTCTGCGACGCCGAGCTGGACAGCCTCGACCAGCTCGACCTGGCACTGCTGCGCGCATTCGGCGCCTGACGCCCGGGCGCACCGACCGGCTGGCGCGGCGGCACCGATATCAGACACGCAGGATTGTCACTCTGACCCCTTTGGTCGGGATGCGATCGTGCCGATGGAACTGGTGCGAGGGGTGGGCCGGGGGCAGGGGGGCCGGCCGGCGCAGCGCAGGATCCGGAGGGCAGGCCGGAAGCGCTGCGTCGGACCGGTCCGCCCCGACGCTCGCAGTGCGGGACGCCGGTCCGGCGCGACCGGACCGGCGTGTCCCGCCCCCTCGTCCCGCCACGGCGATCCGGTGCCAGCCGGTACCGGACTGCGCCGCCGGGCCGGCGTCGCGGTGACGACGGCGCCCTGGCACGCTGCCGGCGTGCCCGCCGGCACCCGATCGGGGGCGCGCGCCGCCTTGGTAGCGTTCGCCCGTGGACCGAGGTGGGACAGGCGCAGCCGGGGACGCCCGCATCGCCGTGCTCGCCTCGGGTACCGGTTCGATCCTGCAGGCCATCCTCGACGCGTCGCTCCCGGTCGTCGTGGTGGTGGCCGACCGCCCGTGCGCCGCGCTCGACATCGCACGCGACGCCGGGATCGAGGCCGTTCTCGTCGACCGGGCCGACCACGGCGGGTTCGGCCCGTCGTTCGACCGCACGGCGTTCACCGCCGCGTTGACGGGGGCCCTGGTGGACCGGGGCATCGACGTGGTGGTGATGGCGGGCTTCGGCACGGTGCTCGACGCTCCCGTCCATGGGGCGTTCCCCGGGCGGATCCTCAACACCCACCCGGCACTGCTCCCCGCGTTCCCCGGCTGGCACGCGGTGGAGGAGGCTCTGGCCGCCGGCGTGGCCGAGACGGGGACCACCGTCCACGTGGCGACCCTGGAGATGGACGCCGGTCCGATCCTCGCCCAGCAGGCCGTTCCTGTGCTTCCCGGCGACACGGTGGACGCACTCCACGAGCGCATCAAGCGGGTCGAGCGGGTCCTGTACCCGGCGACGATCCGGGCGTTCGTCGACGGGCTGGCGGCGGCCTCCCTCCATGCACCAGGATCACCACCGGAGGTGGAGATGCGCGCGTTGCTGTCCGTGTACGACAAGACGGGGCTGGTGGAGCTGGCCCGGGGACTGACCGAGCTGGGCTGGGAGCTGGTGTCGAGCGGTGGCACCTCGGCGGCCCTGGCCGATGCCGGGATCGCCCACGTGGAGGTGGCCGACCTCACCGGTGCCCCCGAGATGCTCGGGGGCCGGGTCAAGACCCTCCACCCCTCGATCCACGGGGGCATCCTGGCCGACCGTGACGACCCGGCCCACCGCGCCGACGTGGAGGCGCGGGGGATCGGGCTCATCGACCTCGTCGTGTGCAACCTCTATCCGTTCACTTCCGACCCGTCGGTCGAGCTCATCGACGTGGGCGGTCCCACCATGGTGCGGGCGGCGGCGAAGAACCACGCACACGTGGGGGTGGTGGTCGACCCTGCCGACTACGAGACGGTCCTCCACGAGCTCCGGCGTGCCGGGGCCCTGGCCCCGTCGACCCGGGTGCGGCTGGCCCGCCAGGCGTTCGCCCACACCGCGGCGTACGACGCGGCCATCGTGGCCTGGTTCGACAGCGGCGCGCCGGCCGGCGCCCTGGGCGTCGCCGCCGGGGAGGACGAGCCGGACGACCTGGCCCTGTTGCCCCCGACCCTGCATCTCACCCTGGAACGGGCCGGTTCGCTCCGTTACGGGGAGAACCCGCACCAGCACGGCGCCCGGTACCGGATCGCCGGGCACCCCTCGTGGTGGGACGGCGTGGTCCAGCACGCCGGGTCCGCCCTCTCCTATCTCAACCTGTTCGACGCCGATGCCGCCTGGCGGCTGGTCCACGAGCTGGCCGGCGTCGGCGGCCCACCCGGCACCGGGGACGAGGTGGCCGTGGCCATCATCAAGCACGCCAACCCGTGCGGGGCGGCCGTGGCCGGCGACCTGGTCACCGCCTACCGCCTCGCACTCGAGGCCGACCCGACCTCCGCGTTCGGCGGGATCGTGGCCGTGGGTGGCACCGTCACCGCCGAGGTGGCCGACGCCGTCGCCGAGGGACCGCAGGCCGACGTCATCGTGGCATCGGGCTTCGAGCCGGCGGCCGTCGAGCGCCTGGTGGCCAAGCGCAAGGCCACCCGTCTCCTCTCGGCCGGCCCGCCGGAGCCGGTCGAGCGCCAGCTGCGTGCCCTGGGCAACACCGTCCTGGTCCAGGGGCCGGACCTGTTCGTCGCCGACCCGGCGACGTGGGCGGTGGCGACGAAGCGGGTACCGACCGACGCCGAATGGCGGGACCTCGCCCTGGCGTGGCGGGTGTGTGCCCGCACCACGTCCAACGCCATCGCCGTGGTCCACGGGGGACAGGCGGTGGGTGTGGGTGCCGGTCAGCAGTCCCGCGTGGTGGCGGCCGAGCTGGCGGTGGGCAAGGCGGGGGAGCGGGCCCGTGGCGGGGCGGCTGCGTCGGACGCGTTCTTCCCGTTCCCCGACGGCCTGCTGGTCCTGGCCCAGGCCGGCGTGGCCGCCGTGGTCCAGCCGGGTGGGTCCATCCGCGACGCCGAGGTGGTGGCGGCGGCCGACGAGGCCGGGATCGCCATGGTCATGGCCGGCGGCGAGCGCCACTTCCGGCACTGACGCGGCGTGACGGGTCTGGTGGAACGCAGGCGACGCCTGCACGAGACCGAGGAGATGCGATGACGGCAGCCCTGCTCGACGGCGAGTCCCTGGCGGCCCGGGTGCGCGCCGAGGTCACCGACCGTGTCGCCCGGCTGGCCTCGGCGGGTACGACCGTTGGCCTCGGCACCATCCTCGTGGGGGACGACGGCCCGTCAGCCCGGTACGTGGCCATGAAGCATGCCGACTGCGCCGAGGTGGGGATCACCTCGTTCCACGAGCACCTGCCGGCCGACGTCAGCCAGGAGGAGCTCGAGGCGGTGGTGGCGCGGTTCAACGCCGACCCCGCCGTCCACGCCTACCTCGTCCAGCTCCCGCTCCCGGCCGGGCTCGACGAGGAACGGGTGCTGCTCGCCGTCGACCCGGCCAAGGACGTCGACGGCCTCCACCCGGTCAACCTGGGCAGGCTGGTGATGGGTGCTCCAGGCCCGCTGCCATGCACACCTGCCGGTATCGTCGAGCTGCTCCACGCCTTTGATGTCCCGGTCGAGGGGAAGCACGTGGTGGTGATCGGGCGCGGGCTCACCATCGGCCGGCCGCTGGCGCTGCTGCTGGCCATGAAGCGGCCCGGCTGCAATGCGGCGGTGACCGTGGTCCACACCGGCGTGGACGACCTGGCCGGGCTGGTCCGCCAGGGCGACGTGGTGGTGGCCGCGGCCGGGCGCGCCGGGCTGGTGACGCCGGGCATGGTCAAGCCAGGAGCTGCGGTGGTGGGTGCCGGGACGTCGTGGGAGGGCAAGCGCCTGTTGTCCGACGTGGACGAGGCGGTGGCCGACGTGGCCGGGTGGATCACCCCCCGCATCGGCGGCGTGGGCCCGATGACCCGGGCCATGCTCCTGCGCAACGCGGTGCGGGCCGCCGAGCGTTCGGCCTGAACCGACCGGTACGCCTCCGGAAGGGTCCGGCGGGTCAGGCGGGTCAGGCGGGTCAGGCGAAGCGTAACGGCAGGGTCGCCGGCCCCCAGATGCCGAACGTCGACGGCTTCCAGGTCACGGGCCCGTCGAAGGCGAGCGCCGGCATGCGCTCGGCCAGGACCACCAGGGCCTCGGACAGTTCGGCACGGGCCAGGGCCGCGCCCAGGCAGTGGTGGATGCCGGACCCGAACGTGAGATGGGTGTTCGCCCGCTCCCGCGTCAGGTCGAAGGTGTCCGGCTCGTCCACCACCTCCGGATCGCGGTTGGCGGCGGCCACCGCCACGCTCACCAGCGTGCCGGCCGGGAAGGTGACGTCCCGGTAGGTGATGTCTTCCGATGCGAACCGGACCGTGCCCCGGACCGCACCGAGATAGCGCATGGTCTCCTCGACGGCACGGGGCGCCAGCTCGGGGCTGGCCCGGAGGAGCTCCCACTGGTCGGGATGGCTGGCCAGGAGGGCCATCGAGCAGGCCAGCTGGTTTCGGGTGGTGTCGGTCCCGGCCATGAGCACGGCTTCCGCCAGCATGGCCATCTCGTCGGTGTCGAGCCGGTCGCCCGCCTCCTCGACGGCGATGAGGTCGCTCAGCAGGTCGTCGGCGGGCGACGACCGCCGTTCCTCGATCATGGCCCGCACGTAGGTGCCGAGCTCGTCCGAGGCCCGTGCGATGGCGGGCAGGTCCCGCTCCAGGTCCTGGTTGAAGATCCTGAAGATGTCGGTCGCCCACGCCGAGAATCGCCGCCAGTCGGCCTTGGGCGCACCAAGCAGCTCGCAGATGATGGGGATGGGGTAGGGCTCGCACACGTCCGCCACCAGATCGCACCGGCCGGCGGGGACCACCGCGTCGACCAACCCGGCGACCACGGCCCGCATGACGGGGCGGAGGCGGTCGGCCGATGCCGGGGTGAAGGCAGGCGCGACGAGGCGTCGCAGCCGGGCGTGCTCGTCACCCTCCATGGAGAGGATGGAGGGCCGGCGGTTGGCGAAGTAGCCGCTGGCGTCGACGCCGGCCATGCGGGGGATCTGGGAGAGTGCCGAGTGGAAGCGGCGGTCGCGCAGGACCGCCACCGCGTCGCGATAGCGGGTGACGGCGAACCCGAGCGGGGAGCGGGCCAACCAGTGCTGCTCCCGGACGGCCGAGGCCGCCGCCAACGCCTCGTCGCGCTCCAAGCCAACGATGTCGAGCACCGGCAGCTCGAGCTCGAATGCGGACACGGTCATCGCGGAACCTCCCCCCGTCAACGCCGAGCGAAGGCTAGCGCAGGCCCACCGGCCTGGATGGCCCTCCGCGTGGCCGGCAGCCGGAGGTGCGGTATCCACCCATCAGGCCGGAGGGCCGGCGACAGGGAGGGCGGGCCATGCCGCAGTTGACCGCTGCGACATACGGTTGTTCGTGCCAGTCGACCAGCTCGGGAGGGGGTGCCGGTGCGGCCGTCGGTCTCGTCGTCGATCTGGCCGTCACCGTCCTCCTGATCGCCGCGTAGTGGCGGATCTTCACCGAGGCCGGGCAGCCCGGGCTGGGCGGCGATCATCCCCATCTACAGCATCTACGTCCTCCTGAAGGCGGTCGGTCGGCCGGGCTGGTGGCTCATCCTCTATTTCATCCCGTTCGTGAACATCGTGCTCCTGATCGTCTTGACGGTCGACCTGTCGAAATCCTTCGGGAAGTCGGGCGGGCTCGCCGTCGGGCTCATCCTCCTCAACCCGATCTTCGCACCCATCCTCGGCCTCGGTGGGTCCCGTCAGGTGGGACCGGTCGCCGCTGGGGGGACATGGGCACAGGGGGCTACCCGCCACCCGGCTACCCGCCCACCGGGTCCGCCCGCCGGCTGAGCCGGTGCCCGGCGGAGGCCCCCGTCGGTATCGGCCAACGTCGTAGGCTGTCGATCCCATGACGCGTATCGCCGACCTGCTGGCAGGCGGGCCGACCTACTCGTTCGAGTTCTTCCCGCCGAAGACCGATGCCGAGCAGGCCACCCTGGTCCGGACCCTGCGCGACCTCGAACCACTCGCTCCCTCGTTCGTCTCCGTCACCTACCGAGGTGGCGCCGAGTCGCGGCAACGAACCTTCGACCTGGTCACCGGCATGCTGCGCACCACGGCGCTCACCCCCATGGCCCACCTCATCTGCGTGGCCCACACCCGCCTGGAGCTCGCCGACATCCTCGTCTCCTATCGCAAGGCGGGTGTGGAGAACCTCATGGCCCTGGGTGGCGACCCACCGGCGGATCCGGGTGCTGCTCCCGGCGAGCTCGTCCATGCCATCGAGCTGGTCGAACTGGCCCGGGCCATCGGTGGATTCTCCATCGGGGTGGCGGCACAGCCGGCGGGTCATCCCGCCTCGCCCGATCTCGCCTCCGACCGTGACCGGCTGGCCGAGAAGCTCCGGTTGGCCGACTTCGCCATCACCCAGTTCTTCTTCGAGGCGGCAGAGTACGTCGGGCTCGTCGACGACCTCCGGGCCCGCGGCGTGGACAAGCCCGTCCTTCCGGGGATCATGCCGGTGACGTCGCTCGCGTCGGTTCCCCGCATGGCCGGGATGGGTGCCGCCGTGCCCGAGTGGATGGTCGAGCGACTCGAAGCTGCCGACCGGTCCGGGGGCCCCGAGGGCGTCCGTCACGAAGGCGTGGCCGTGGCCACCGAGCTGTGCGAGAAGCTCCTGGCCTCCGGCGTTCCTGGGCTGCACTTCTACACGCTCAACCGGTCCAAGGCGACCCGCGAGATCTACGAGGCCCTCGGTCTCGGCAGGGCCCGCCCGGGCGATTGATCCCGCCGGCGACCAGCGCCAGGTGAGGCGTCGTCAGTTGGCGGTGCCCCCGGTGGGCGGCAGTAGGCTCGACTCCATGGCTGACCTGATTTCCATGGACGCGGACGGCACCCTGCGCGTGCCCGACGAGCCGATCATCCCGTTCATCGAGGGCGACGGTACGGGGGTCGACATCTGGCCCGCGGCCAAGCTGGTGCTGGACGCGGCAGCGGCGAAGCACGGCAAGACCGTCAGCTGGAAGGAAGTGCTGGCCGGTCAGAAGGCCTTCGACGAGACGGGGAACTGGCTGCCCGAGGAGACGGTCGATACGTTCCGCACCCACCTCATCGGGATCAAGGGGCCCCTCACCACGCCGATCGGGGGCGGCATCCGGTCCCTCAACGTCGCCCTCCGGCAGATCCTCGATCTCTACGTCTGCCTGCGACCGGTCCGTTGGTTCACCGGGGTCCCGTCCCCGGTACGCCACCCGGAGAAGGTCGACATGGTCATCTTCCGTGAGAACACCGAGGACATCTACGCCGGGCTCGAGGTCGAGGCGGGATCGCCCGGGGCGGCCAAGCTCTCCGCGTTCCTCCGGGACCAGATGGGCTGGGAGATCCGCGACGGCTCCGGGATCGGGATCAAGCCGATCTCCGAGTTCGGCTCCAAGCGACTGATCCGGGCGTCGATCGAGTACGCGCTCCAGCGCGGCCGCGCCAGCGTCACCATGGTCCACAAGGGAAACATCCAGAAGTTCACCGAGGGTGCGTTCCGTAACTGGGGCTACGAACTGGTCCGCGAGGAGTTCGCCGACCGGGCGGTCGGATGGGACGACTGCGACGGTAAGCCCGGTGGCAAGCTGCTGGTGAAGGACGCCATCGCCGACATCACCCTCCAGCAGGTCCTCACCCGGCCGGACGAGTTCGACGTGATCGCCACCACCAACCTGAACGGCGACTACCTGTCTGACGCCCTCGCCGCCCAGGTCGGAGGCATCGGTATCGCCCCCGGAGCCAACATCAACTACGTCACCGGCCACGGCATCTTCGAGGCGACACACGGCACGGCGCCGAAGTACGCGGGGATGGACAAGGTCAATCCGGGATCGGTACTCCTGTCCGGGGTGCTCATGTACGAGCACCTGGGCTGGCAGGCGGCGGCCGACGACATCGTCCGGGCGCTCGAGGCCACTATCGCCGACAAGGTCGTCACCTACGACTTCGCCCGGCAGATGGAGGGGGCTACCGAAGTCAAGTGCTCGGAGTTCGCCTCGGCCGTGGTCGACCGCCTCTAGCTGCACTGTTCCCCGGTAACCCGATCGCGATGGACGGGCTGCAACAGATGCCACTATTATGAGTGGGTGATTAGCCACTCTATGTGGTAAGCCAATTTCCCTGTGTAGGCGTTGTGTGTCGTGCCGATACACAGGGGGTGGGGACGATGCCAGAACTCTTCAGCCAAACCGGACATGCTCCTGAGCGGCTGGTCGTCGACTGGCCCGAGCAGTTCCGAACCAAGGTCGTCCTCAAGTGGCCCGACTCCCAGATCCGGAAGTACGCGGAGGTCCGGGTCGACCCTGACGCGGTCGCCATCTTCACCAGCCGTGGCGAGCCGGTCGGGGCCCCCTTGGCGCCGGGTAGGTGGCCGCTCGACGAGGGCTCGTCGATCGGTCTCGACTGGCTCGTGGACCTCTTGGTCGACGACTCCTACTACGGCGCCGAGCTCTACTACGTCTCCACCCGGGATGGGGTCAGCGCCCCGTTCGGGGGTTCGTTCGGCGAGTTCACCGATCCGTTCACCGGGGCGACGGTCACGGTTCGTGGTTACGGCGAGTTCGTGTACCGGGTGGCCGAACCGTGGTTCCTCGTCAGCAAGCTGGAAGAGCCCGGGTCCGACGTGGCGAGCGACGACGACCTCCAGCCCTGGGTGGCCCAGCGGGTGGTGGCTGCCGTGCAGGCGGGCCTGCCCGCGCTCATCCAGCACTACGGCGTGCTGGCGCTCGAAGCGGTCCAAGCATCGGTCGCTCCGGCGGTCCTCGATGCCGTCAACGCCGAACTGGACGACTTCGGGTTGGCGATCGAGGCGATCCCTCAGCTCACCCTCAACATCTCGGACGAGGACCGGGCCCGTGTCGGCCAGCTCTCCCAGCCGCCGCCCGTCGCCGTTCCCACCGAGCCCGGGTCCGCTGACCCGTCCCAGCTGGCACCGGTCGACGAGCTCGACGACGACGACGATGACGACGTGGTGGGTGTCGACAACATGTTCATGGCTGCGGCGATGGGGATGGGATTCCCCGACCCGGACCACGATGTCTTCGAGCCCGAACCGCCCCCGGTGCCGTCCATCCCCCTCGCCGAGGACATGCCCGGATTTCCCCCGCCCCCGCCCCCGCCCCCGCCTGACCCGGGAGCGACCCAGCCCGGCTGGCCGTTCCCTGGGGATGTCGCGGCACAGACGCCGCCCGCCGTTCCCGAGGCCGAGCTGCCGCCGGTGGTCCCTGCGACGGACTCGTTCGGCATGCCGACCGATGGCGCGGCCTCGTTCGAGCCGTCCGCGCCGGCCGGCGAGCCGGTGCCGGCATTCGGCGGCGAGCTCAACCTCGAGGAGCTCTTCGCCAGCGCACCCCCGGCACCCGTCGAGCCGCCGGCACCGTCGTTCGAGATGCCGACCTTCGACGATGCGGCCGCGTTCGACGACGACGGGCCCGGGTCACACGGCTTGGCTGACGCCCTCTTCGGCACGGTCGAGCCCGAGCCCGAGCCAGTTCCCGTGCTGGACGACGGCGAACCCGAGCCCGCCGCCGACGTGCTCTCAGAGCCCGAGCCCGTGGTGGACGAGGTCGTCCCCGAGCCCGAGCCGGAGCCGGAGCCGGAGCCCGTGGTGGACGAGGTCGTCCCCGAGCCCGAGCCGGAGCCGGAGCCGGAGCCGGAGCCCGTGGTGGACGAGGTCGTCCCCGAGCCCGAGCCGGAGCCGGAG
>JAJZAC010000103.1 GCA_021799615.1 Actinomycetes bacterium | reverse complement strand
TTCGACACGGTGAGCGGCGTCCAGCTCACGTCCAACACCCTCTCGGGCGACGACTGGGGCTCCGTCGACGGACCCCCGAGGCCGGCGGGCATCATCGTGGCCGCCAGCCAGATCCCGGCGCCGGTCACCCCGGTGCTCTCCGGGACGACCATCACCGGGAACACAATCAGCCAGGAGTTCTACGGCATCTGGCGGGCGGGCGACACGTCGACGGCCGCCAGCTCCAACACCGTGAACACCTTCCCCGGCGGGACCGCCGACTTCGAGGTTCCCGCCCCCGGATCGGGGTACTGGACCGCCGGTTCCGACGGCAGCGTGCACGCCTTCGGTTCGGCACTGCCCCACGGGTCTCTGGCCGGCACCCCGCTGAACGCCCCGGTGGTCGGCCTCGCCCCCACCGCCGACCAGGGCGGGTACTGGATGGCAGCCAGCGACGGCGGGGTGTTCTCCTTCGGCGACGCCACCTACCACGGCTCGCTCGGCGGCACCCACCTGAACGCGCCCATCGTGGGCATCGCTGCCACTCCCTACGAGGCAGCGCCCCCCGGCGGGCAGTCCAACCCGGCCGGCAAGGGCTACTGGCTGGTGGGCGCCGACGGTGGCGTGTTCGCCTTCGGTGACGCCCACTACTACGGCTCCATGGGCGGCAAGCACCTCAACGCCCCCATCGTCGGCATGGCGCCGACCAGCGACGGCCACGGCTACTGGCTGGTGGCCAAGGACGGCGGCGTGTTCACCTTCGGTGACGCCACCTTCCACGGGTCGACCGGCGCCCTCAGGCTGAACGCTCCCGTCGTCGGTATGGCACCTGCGCCCAACAACGGCGGTTACTGGCTGGTGGCGGCGGACGGTGGCGTGTTCGCCTTCGGCTCCGCCACCTTCCACGGCTCCATGGGCGGCAAGCACCTGAATGCCCCGGTAACCGCCATCGATGCCACGCCGTCCGGCATGGGCTACCGGTTGGTGGCCAGGGACGGTGGGGTCTTCGACTTCGGCGACGCCACCTTCTACGGCTCGAGCGGCGGTGCGGCCCTCACCGCTCCCGTCGTCTCCGCCAGCGGGGTCGGTCCGACCGTGGCCGCCTGAGCAGGACCTCGCCGCTCCGGACCACCGGGGCACGCCGATACCGCCCGGGGTCCCCCCCGGGCGGTGTCGCGCCCGGCCCGATCAGGCGATCCGGTAGGTCTGCAAGGCGTGCGCCAGCACCCGACCGTCCGGATCGGCGGCGGTCACCTCCGAGAACGTGAGCTCCCGCACCCGGCGGACGACGGTCGCAGTACAGAGCAGGTCCGACCCGCGTGCCGCAGCCACGTACTGCACGGCCAGCGACACGGTGGCCGGCCGCATCCCCCGGTCGAAGTCGTGGGCGGAGAACGCGGCCAGGCCCCCGGTGGTGTCGAGGACCGAGGCGACCACGCCCCCGTGGTAGTTCTGCCCGTCGTTGGTCAGCTCGTGGCGGAACGGGAGGCGCATCATCACATCGTCGGGCTCGTAGCGCACGACCTCGAGGCCCAACCAGGACACGAACGGCGTGGACAGCAGGAGCGGGGGCACGGCCTGCCTGCGTCGGTCCTGCTCCTCCGCCGTGAGGGCCTCGTCACGCTCGTCGGCCACGTCGTCCACCTCCAGGTTCCTGCTCCAGCCCGTGCGTGGCACCGAGCGTAGGGGTTCGGCAGACCACAGGACCGTGGTCGGACAGCACGGCGTCCGGCACCACGCCGTCCCACGATCGCCACTGCCGGCCCGTCAGGGTATCGGGACCCACGGCCCTAGCGCACCATGCCCGGCCGTCACATCCTTGGGGTGAGGGGCACCGGGTCCCCGTGCCCGCTCGGGCAGGTCGCCGGGCGGGCGTCGGGCACGACGAGAGGAGGTAGGGATGGCACTCATCCACCGTGATCGGCAGTTGCTCGACTGGCCGGCGATCGCCTGGCCGGAGCGCTGGCGCCAGATGCTCGATGCCGACGGGCTCCTGGGCTCGTGGCTGCGGGTCGAGGAGTTCGAGGAGGGCGACACGCTGGTCGTCCGGGCCGAGATCCCCGACATCGATCCCGACAAGGACGTCGAGGTGACGACGGCGGACGGCATGGTCCACATCCACGCCCACCGCGAGGAGAAGTCCGAGCACAAGGACAAGAAGGGCTACCGGTCCGAGTTCCGTTACGGCGACTTCGACCGCCAGATCGCCCTCCCCGACGGCGCGTCCCCGGCCGACGTGACCGCCCGCTACGCGGACGGGATCCTCGAGGTCCGCATCCCCTGCCCGGCGGCGCCCGAGCAGGAGCCGACGCGGATCACCGTCAGCCATACCTGACAGTCCAGCCTGACGGTCCACGACACCCGACGGCCCGTTGCGTCAGACGGTCGACCCTGCCGGCGGTGCCCGGAAGCAGGTGCCCGCGCGTGGCGACCCGCTCCCCGGCCCGCTGGCCGGCAACCACGACGGCCTCCTCGGCGCTCAGCTGACGGTGATCTGCATCGTTGCCGAGTACCGACCCACGGCCGTTGTGCCTGGCACGGTGGCTGCAGGAAGGTGCCGCAGTTGACAAAGGCACCTGCCGTCCTGCCCGCACCTGCAGTTCCGGCTGCCGAACAGAGAGGTTCGGCCACGTTGAGCTGGAACGGCTGAAACGCCCCCACCGACATGGGCGTGACACCGGGCGTGCCGAGGCCCTGATGCGGTGCGCCGGTTGCCAGCCCGGACCACGCCGCGGCCGTCTGGTCGAAGGTTCCGAGGAACAGGTTCGTCAGGTTGGCCAGGTTGGGAGTTGCCGTGCTCGTCGCCCGCTGCACGCCGCCGAGGGAGAGCGTGGTGCCCGCGGCTGAGGCGGCGATCACGGCGACGTGTCACCGCCGCCCGGATCCTGCCCGTTGCGTGCGGGATCGATGTCGGGGGTATGTCCCCGTACGACGTGGTGGCCACCGCGCTGGGCAGGGTGGCCGGCCGCCAGCAGTCCGCACGTCGACCGTCACGTGATAGAGGCCGGGGTGTGGAACATCCGGCCATCGGAACTCCGCGGTGACCGACGACCCCGGCAACAGGTCCTCGATGACGTCCGGTGCAAACGATCCGATCTTCCCACCCGTCAGGCCAGTGATGCGTAGCGTGACCGCGACCCGTTGGAACGTCTCGTTGCCGACGTTGGTCACCTCGACGCCGACCGAGCCTGCGGCCGGACCGATCAGGTCCCCCGACAGCCCGCGCCGGTGGACTGCGAGGTGGATCCCACCGCCGGCGATGCCCGGATGGCTCAAACCGGGGACGTGCAGGAAGATGCGGACGCCCACCGCTTGCTGGATCTCCACGCCGATCGAGCCGCGGTGAGACAGTGTTCCCTGTACGTCCTGGGCGACGAGCCCGCCGGCGTAGTCCCCCGGAGCTCCGTGGTTCCCCCCGAGCCCACGTGGTCGGCGCGCGTCTGTACGCTCAGGCCGGCTCCACCAGCACGCAGCGGGTGCCGCTGCGGATGGTCGGCATGCACTTGTTGCAGTGGATGCAGCGCGACTCGGTGGCCTGGCCGGCCGCCATCCGGTTGGGCAGGTCGGGCTCCCGCAGCAGGGCGCGGGCCATGGCCACGAAGGCGAACCCCTCGGCCAGGGCGGCGTCGACGGTGGCCAACCGGGTGACGCCCCCGAGCAGGATGAGCGGCAGGTCGACCTCGCCGAGGAACTGGCGGGCCAGCGGGAGGAAGTACGCCTCCTCGAAGGGGTAGTCGGGCATGAACCGCCGGCCGACGACCTTGAAACCCAGCCGCAGGGGGCCGGGCAGGGTGGCGGCGAACTCGCGCCGGGGGGCGTCTCCCCGGAACAGGTACATCGGGTTGGCAAGCGAGCTCCCCCCGGTGAGCTCCAGAGCGTCGAGCGCGCCGTCGGCGGCCAGCATCTTGGCGAAGGCCACGCTCTCGTCGACCCAGAACCCACCGGGCACGCCGTCGTCCATGTTCAGCTTGGCCGTCACCGCCACGCCGGCGCCGGCACCCTCGCGCACGGCCCGCACCACCTGGCGGGGGAAGCGGGACCGGGCCTCGAGGTCACCCCCGTAGCCGTCGCGGCGGCGGTTCAGCTTGGGGCTGAGGAACGCGCTGAGCAG
This sequence comes from Actinomycetes bacterium, assembly GCA_021799615.1. GTDB lineage: Bacteria > Actinomycetota > Acidimicrobiia > Acidimicrobiales > RAAP-2 > JAJZDI01. The sequence continues at coordinate 4,286 of JAJZAC010000103.1, read as the reverse complement.
GTAGTTGTGGCCCAGATGGACCTCGAGGCAGTCGAACCCGGCGTCGACGGCCAGCGCCGCAGCCCGCCGGTAGTCACCGGTGATGCGCTCGATGTCGGCCTCGGTTACCCCGTGGATGGGCGTGCCGAACGGGCTGAAGGCCCGCGACGGCCCGAGCACGGGGGCGCCGTTCGAGCGGCCGTCGGCCACCGGGCCAGCGTGGCCGATCTGGGCCGAGGCCAGGGCGCCGGCGGCGTGGATGGCGTCGGTGACGACCAGCAGCGCCTCGGCGGAGGCGGTGTCCAGGTGGATGCAGTGGCGGTCGGTCCGGCCCTCGGGCGACACGGCCAGGTAGGCGACGGTCGACAGGGCCGCCCCACCCTCGGCTACCCGCCGGTGGTACTCGACCAGGCGGTCCGTCACCACACCCTTCGGCGAGGACCCCTCGAAGGTGGCCGCCTTGATGATCCGGTTGCGCAGGGAGATCGGCCCCAGACGGGCCGGGGCGAACACCTCCGGTCCCCTGCTCGCAGCCGGTACCGGAGGGTCGCCCGCCCTGTCACCGCCCCTCGCGTCATCCGTCGCATCGGCCACCGCCTACCTCGTTCCTCGTTCTCGTGGTTCTCGTGCAGCGCTTCGCTCGTGTCGCTCGCCAGCGCCGCCGCCACAGCCAGCCCGCACCTCCGGCAACCGGCGGCCGGCGCCGCGCAACCCATGCCTGGCGGCACCCCACCGACTCGGTGGTGGGCCCGCCGGGCTCGTCGTCCCGGCCGGACAGTACCCGCTCCGGGACTGGCGCGCTCCGGCGTTGGCGCGCTCCGGCGTTGGCGCGCTCCCACGCTGGCGGCGCCCACCCCGGCCCGACCGACCGTCGCACGGGAGGGCGCCAGCCGCCGGCCGGCGCTCTCGGCACGCCACACACGGTCGAAGTGCCCTGGCCGAGGAGCCCGGCCGGCGCGACGATCGCCCCATGAGGATGACACCGCTGGTCGGCAGTACGGCGTGGTTCGGCCCTCGCCGCTACGGATGGGGGCTCACGCCGGTGGCGCCGGCCGGGTGGGTGGCGACCGGAGTGTTCGGTGTACTGGCCCTCGTCTCGGCCCGGCACCACCCGGACGACTGGCGCCGACCCACCCTCCTCACCGTGGCTTACACGCTCCTCGCCATCGCCACCGGGACCGCCCCGGGCGGTCCGCGGGCCCGCCGTGCCTTCGACGCCTCGCGGTCGACCGTCCCCGAGAACTGACAACCAGGTTGGTGTCACCGGCCGCCGCCGATCTCACCCTGCGGTCAGGCCGCCCCGCTGGCGGTCGCTACCGCGGCCGGTTCGTCGAGCGCGCCCTCGGCGCGCATCTGCCGGGTGACCCGGTGCTCGACGATGAAGGCGACCAGGGGGACGAACCCGGCCGAGACGACCAGGATGATGCGGCCAAGACGCCAGTGGGCCCGCCGTGCCAGGTCGGCGCCGGTGACCAGGTAGACGATGTAGAGGTAGCCGTGGATGGGGGCGACGACCTTGGCCATCAGGGGCTCGTGTCCCCAGTACTGCAGCGGCATGGCCACGCACACCAGGAGCAGCAGCGCGCTGCCGACGATGAAGGCCATGATGCGGTAGCGCAGCCAGGCGCCCCGGATCCCCGCCATCGACGCACCGAGGGGGCGGGCCATCAGTGGGCCACCCGGTGCGGGCGGCCCGATCGGGCGTCGGCATCGTCGGCGGCGCGGAGCTCGGCCAGGTAGCGGTTGTAGGCGGCCAGCTCGGGGTCCTCGTCGGTGGGCAGGTGTCGCCCGGCGCCCGGCGCAGCCTCGACCGCTGCCACCCCCGCCACAGCCTCGCCAGCCCCCGCCGCCGCAGCAGCCTCGCCCGCGCCCGCCGGGCGTCGCGGGCCCCGGCGACGGCCCTCGCCCAGCGCCCATCCGGGGATCTCCTCGGGGCGGGGTTGCGCGGTGGTGACGGCGCCGGACCCGCCGACCGGCGCACCGACCTCGGCTGCCCCTTCGGGAGCGGCCACCGCCTGGCGCTCGCCGGGATCGTCGTGGATCAGCTGCCACCACACGTAGATGGCGTACCCGCCGAAGAGGGGCCACTCGAAGGTGTAGGCCCAGCTGAGGGTGTTCCCGCTCGTGGCCCGGTCGTACTGCCAGATCGTCAGTGCCGCGAACGTCGGCAGCAGGACCACCAGGGTGAGGTGCATGCCGATGCAGCGCGGCGTGAAGTAGCGACGCACCACCTGATCCTACCGCCGCCCGCCCGGGCCACTCCGTCGGGCGGGGCGGCCTCAGGCCGGTGCTGCGCCGATCTCCGTGACGGACGCACCCAACTGGGCCAGCCGCCCGGTATCGAGCGAGTACCACACCCACTTCCCCCGCCGGTCCCCATGGACGAGGCCGGCCTCGCCCAGCACCTTCAGGTGGTGGGAGACGGTCGGCTGGCTCCGTCCCAGCGGGCCGACCACGTCGCACACGCACACCTCGCCGGCTGGCGCTGCGGCCAGCAGCGACACCAGGCGCAGTCGTACCGGGTCGGCCAGCGCGGCGAAGCCCCGGGCCAGCGTGGCCGCGTCGTCCTCACCCAGGGGGACGGCGATCGCCACCCCACAGCCGGCGGCTCCACCGGTCGCGGTCCCGTCGATCCCGGCCGCACGTGCACCACCGGCGCCCATCACGTTCGTCGTCACCACGGCCATCACCTCCACGTTCCCCGACCCCGGCCACCGGGCCCGGCCGCCGTCCGGACCCCCGTCACCGCCGTCCGTGCCCGGCGACCTGACACTTCACATCGGTAACAGTCAATGTATCGACCGGCGACAATACATCCACGGTCATCAGTGTACCCACCCCCCTCCCCGAGGCCCCGTGCGCCGTCACCGGGCATCCCACTCCCCGAGCCAGACCGCCGGGCCGACCCGGCGCTGACCGGCATGCCGGGCACCGACGACATCGTCGCCCGCCTGTCGGTGGTCGACCGCTTCCTCCCTGTGTGGATCCTCGCCGCCATGACGGCCGGGATCGGGATGGGGCGGGCCGTTCCCGGCATCGACCGGTGGTTGGACCGCCTGCAGGTCACGTCGGGAACACCGTTACCCATCTTCATCGGGCTGCTGGTGATGATGTACCTGGTCCTGGCCCGCGTCCGCTACGGCCGCCTCGGAGCGGTGGCCCGGGACCGGCGCATGCTCGTCTCGTCCCTCGCCCTCTACGGGCTGCTCTCCAACATCGTGGTCCTCTTCGCCCTCCAGGGGCACGCCATCACCCAGCGCCCGGGGGACGTGGCCCGGGTGGCCCTCCCCTCATCGCCTACTTCGCGCTGACGTGGACGGGGTCCTTCGTGCTCGGCTGGGCCCTCGGCCTCCCCTACGACCGCACCGTCCCCCTGGCGTTCACCGCGGCGGGCAACAACGTCGAACTGGCCGTCGCGCCATGGCCATCGGCGTGTTCGGCGTCACCGGCGGCGAGGCGCTCGCCGGTGTGGTCGGGCCACTGATCGAGGTTCCCGTGCTGGTGGCGCTGGCGTACGTGGCGCTCACCCTCCGCTCCCGCTACCCGGGGGCACGGCACGTGGCGCCGTCCGCCCCCGACCTCCACGAGGTGACCCGATGACCGGCCCGTCGTCCTCTTCCCCTGCGTCCACAACGCCGGGCGCAGCCTCGCCGCCAAGGTGCTCCTCGGCCACGACGCGGCGGGCGCCGTCGACGTGCGCTCGGCCGGTTCCGAGCCGGCCACCTCCCTCAACCCCGCCGTGGTGGCCGTCCGGGCCGAGCGGGGGCTCGACCCCACCCAGGAGCTCCCGAAGCCGCTGACCGACGAGGCGCCCCGGGCTGCCGACGTCGTCGTCACCATGGGGTGCGGCGACACCTGCCCCGAGGACCCGGGGACCCGTTACGTCGGCTGGGAGCTCACCGACCCGGCCGGCCAACCGGTCGAGGTGGTGCGGGGCATCGTCGACGAGATCGACACCCGGGTGCGGGCCCTCCTCGCCGAGCTCACCGGCCCGCACCAGAGCGAGGGACCACGGCGAACTGCGACGCGGGCCCGTGCCATGTCGGAACCAGGCGGACCTGGTCGGCGAGTGCCGGGGGTCCCGTCGTTCCATTGGTCCCACGGGTGGCTCAGTCGGGTCGAGGCCCGATGCGTGCAAACGAACAGGGACGTGGTCCGGTCATCACCACGGACACGCCCTATATCTTATGGGTGTGGCTCTCCTGGAGTGACGGCGTAGATAGAGCTTCTCCTGGTCAGCGGCGCGGCGCGGCACTGATCGCAGGCTGAGTACCCCGAGATCCCCCACCTTTCGCCTGGCCCGAGGG
>JAJZAC010000022.1 GCA_021799615.1 Actinomycetes bacterium | reverse complement strand
GACCGCATCGCCCGGGACCTGCACGACACGGTGATCCAGCGGCTGTTCGCCGCCGGTCTGGCCGTCCAGGGCGTGGCCGCCGCCGTGGAGCGGGCCGATCTGGCCCGGCGGCTCGACCGGGTGGTCGACGACCTGGACGCCACCATCCGCACCGTCCGGGCCACCATCTTCGACCTGGAGGAGGCGCCGGACCACCGGGGGCTGCGGGCCGCCGTGGCCACCGTCGTCGCCGAGGTGGTGCCGCTGCTCGGGTTCGAGCCGGACCTCGATCTCGAGGTCGCCGACGGGCCGGGGACGGCGGGGTTCGTCCCCGACGTCCTGGCCGTGGTGCGCGAGGCGCTCACCAACGTGGCCAAGCACGCCCGCGCCACCTCGGCCACCGTCACCGCCCGTGCCGGGCGGTCGTTCGAGCTGACGGTGTGCGACGACGGCGTCGGCATGGTGCCCGGTGCCACCGGAGGCGGCGGGATGGGACTGGCCAACCTGCGGCGCCGGGCCGAGCGCCACGGGGGCTCGCTCACCGTGGGCCCCGCCGCCGGTGGGGGGACGTGCCTGGTCTGGGCGGTCCCGATGGCCGCCACCGGCCGGGCCGGCGGCTGAGAGGCCGGGCCATCCGGCGGGGACCTGCCGGCCGCTTGCTATGGTCGTGGCGTGAGGCGACCCACCGGTGACCACTGGCCGCTGGCGCCCGCACACGGGTGCGACCGCCTGCGGTGAGCGATCCCACCGCTGCCGAGCTGGCCGCCTACCGCGCCGCCGTCGAGGACGTCGCCGGCGAGGTCGGAGGGCTCGCCACCCCGACCGACCGGGACAAGGTCGAGTCGAGGGTGGCCAGCTGGCTCGCCGACCCCGTCGTCGGGGGGATGGCGGCCCGGGTGCCCGCCGGCGCCGAGGCCGTTGCCACCAGCCTGGTCGACGCCCTGCTCGCCTACCGCGCCAACCGGCCCAGCGCGGCTGCGGACCTGTCCACCCTGGTCAGGATCCACCTGCTGTCCCAGATCGACGTCATCTGGTGGGGCACGTCGCCCATGTTCGTCACCGACGCCGACGTCGACGGCTCACCGGAGCTGGTGGACCTCGAGCCACTGCGGCGCGCCGGCCGGCTGGCGTTCCGGTACCACCGCCAACCGGCAGGCCTGGTCGGCCGGGGTCGCGACTGGGCCGCCCGGCGACTGGCCCCCGACCGGCGTCCCCGGACGGCCGGCCTCCGCTTCGCCCGGGCCCGGCCCGAGGGCGTGGCCCTCCTCAACCAGGTCGCCGGGTCGTTCCGGGAGGCGGCCTCCCACGCTCCGCCGCTGTGGGTCACCAGCCTGGTCCGCAGCCTCGACCACCAGCACCGGTTGCGGAGCCTCGGCTATGCTGCCCTGCTGCCCAGCGCCCACTGCGCCGGCTTCGCCATGGACGTCGAGGTGCACTGGTACCGCAGGTCGGGGACCGACGGTGCCCTGCGCGAGGTCCTCACGAGCAGCCAGGACGCCGGGCTGGCCAACATCATCGACGAGGGTCAGGCGTGGCACGTGTGCATCAACCCGGCCAGCCGGGACGCCCTGGCCGGCGCATACCGCCGGGGCTCGGGCTGACCGGTGTGCGGCATCGCGCTGATCCTGGGTGACGGGGCTCGCCGGGACCGGTTCGAGCGGATGCTCGAGGCCATCCGTCCACGGGGCGACGTCGAGGAGACGCTGACCGACGAGGGGATGCTCCTCGGCACGCAGCGCCTGAAGATCGTGGACCGGGAGCACGCCGTGCAGCCCTGGTGCTCGGAGGACGGTCGGTGGGCCCTCTGCTACAACGGCGAGGTCTTCAACCACGACGAGCTCCGGGCCGAACTGCACCGGCTCGGCCACCGGTTCCGCACCCGGGGCGACACCGAGGTCGTCCTCGAGGCGTTCCTCGAGTGGGGCGAGGGCGCCGTCGACCGGCTGCGGGGCGAGTTCGCCTTCGCCGTCGTCGACCGCCGGGAACGGCGTGCCTACCTGGTGCGTGACCCCGTGGGGGTTCGTCCGCTGCACTGGGCGACCGCCGACGGCTGCCTGCACGTGGCGTCCGAGGTGAAGGCGCTGGTTCCCGTGGGAGCGCCGATCTCCCAGGTCCCCCCGGGGCACCACGGCTGGGCCGAGCCCGGCGCCGGGCCCCGGTTGGCGCCCTACGTCGACCTCCTGCGACTGGGCGACGGCGAGGCACCGGTCGATGACGCCGGCGAGGCGATGAAGCTGGTCCGATCGGCCCTGGAGGACAGCATCCGTGTCCGTGTCGACACCGACCTGACGGTCGGGGTGAACCTCTCGGGAGGGCTCGACAGCGCGCTGATCCTGGCACACGTGCGCGACATGCATCCGGACTGCGTCGCCTTCACCGTCGGCACCCCGGACAGCGACGACGTCCGGACCGCCACCCGGCTGGCTGCCGACCTGGGCGTGCGCCACGAGGTCCTCGAGCTGCCGCCGTCGGCGATCTCGCTGGCCGACGTGCGGGCCGCCGTCAGGATCGGTGAGCTGACCGAGTACGGGGACGTCATCAACGCCGTGGTCTCCAACCGCCTGTTCGCGCACGTCCACCGGTGCGGGGTGAAGGTGGTCCTGTCGGGCGACGGGTCGGACGAGCTGTTCGGCGGGTACGTCATGTACCAGGACGTCGACGACGACGTCCGCCAGCGCCTGTTCCAGTACAACCTGGCCAGCCTGAGCCGCACGGAGCTCCAGCGCGTGGACCGGACCAGCATGGGCCACGGCGTCGAGGTCCGGGTGCCGTTCCTCGATCTCTCCCTGGTCCGCCTGGCCATGCGCATGCCCATCGACCTGAAGGTGCGCGACGGCCAGGAGAAGTGGGTGCTCCGTCAGGCGTTCGGCGACCTGCTCCCGGACTACGTGCTGCAGCGCAGGAAGAACCCGATGTCGCACGCATCCGGCCTCCACGAGCGCATCCGGCTGTACCGGGCGCTGTTCCCCCGCCTGTACCGCTCCTTCGGCTACGAGGCGGCCGAGCCGATGCGACGGGACTTCTCGGTGCTGCTGGCCCGCTGCGGCCTCGACCTCGACCGCGCGCTGGCCGAGGATGCGGCACAGCGGGACTACACCGTCCTCGAACACGTGCGGGACCTGGCCGGCGCAGCCAGGCACAACATCCGGTCGGGGCGCCGCCGACGACGCCCCGCCGCCAGCCCGACGACCCAGGAGGCCAGACCGTGACCCTGCACCGCCGGGAGACCGTCCGCTCCCAGCTCCTCGATTCCGTCTACGCCGGCAGAGGGGCGACGACCCCGATCCCCAAGTACGCCTTCCCGGCCACCCAGATCCGGCCGGAGGACGCCGCCCAACTGGTGGGGGACGAGCTGTTCCTCGACGGCAACGCCCGCCAGAACCTGGCCACCTTCTGCCAGACGTGGGAGGAGCCCCAGGTCCACCGGCTCATGGACCTGGCCATCGACAAGAACATGATCGACAAGGACGAGTACCCCCAGACGGCGGAGCTCGAGCGCCGGTGCGTGCACATGCTCGCCGACCTGTGGAACGCGCCGTCCGAGGGCAATCCGGTCGGCTGCTCGGCCATCGGCTCGTCGGAGGCGTGCATGCTGGCGGGGATGGCGGCCAAGTGGCGGTGGCGGGCCCGGCGCCGGGCGGCCGGCCTGGCCGACGACCGGCCCAACCTGGTGTGCGGACCGGTCCAGGTGGTCTGGCACAAGTTCGCCCGCTACTGGGACGTCGAGCTACGCGAGGTGCCCATGGCGCCCGGGCGCCTGGGGCTGGACGTCGAGTCGATGCTCGAACGCATCGACGAGAACACCATCCTGGTCGTCCCCACGTTCGGCGTGACGTACACGGGTCACTACGAACCGGTGGCCGAGCTGTCAGACGCCCTCGACGACCTCGAGGCCCGCACGGGGATCTCCGTCGACGTGCACGTGGACGGGGCGAGCGGGGCCTTCGTGGCGCCGTTCTGCGCCCCTGACCTGCCGTTCGACTTCCGGGTGCCCCGGGTCCGGTCGATCAGCGCGTCGGGTCACAAGTTCGGGCTGGCCCCGCTGGGCGTCGGGTGGGTGGTCTGGCGCGACGCCGCCGACCTCCCCGACGATCTCGTCTTCCACGTGTCGTACCTGGGCGGGGACATGCCCGTGTTCCAGATCAACTTCTCCCGGCCGGCGGGCCAGATCGTGGCCCAGTACTACGACTTCATCCGCCTCGGGCGGGAGGGTTACACCCGGGTCCACCAAGCCTCCTACGACGTGTGCGCCGACCTCGCCCGCCGGATCGGCGAGCTCGGCCCGTTCGAGATCGTCCACGCCGGCGTGCCGGACGTGGGTATCCCGGCGGTCACCTGGCGGATGGCCGAGGGCGTCGATCCCGGGTACACCCTCTACGACCTGGCCGATCGGCTCCGGGTCCGGGGCTGGCAGGTGCCGGCCTACCCACTCACCGGGGAGCTGGCCGACGTGGCCGTCCAGCGGGTGCTGGTGCGGATGGGGGTGACCCGGGACCTGGCCGACCTCCTCCTGGACGACATGGCGGCGGCGATCGCCCACTTCGGCGCGCACCCGGTGAGCGAGTCGATGACGGCGAGCGAGGCGGGCGGCTTCAGCCACCTGTGAGCCGCCGGCCGGCGCCGGGGCGGTCGCCCGCCGGCCGGCGGTGGCTCACGACAGCACCCGCCGGCGGAAGTTGCGCAGGCCCAGCGCCATGAACGCGACACAGAAGCCGACCAGCACCGGTTCGACGACGTAGAGGTGCAGGTGCGAGGCGTCGGTGAACGCAGCCCGCATGCCCTCGTTGACGTAGACGAGCGGGTTGACCAGGACCAGCGCCTGGAGCCAGGGGAACCCGCCCACGGTGACCGTGGCCAGCCGGGTCCATTGGTAGTAGGTGCCGCCCAGGAAGGTGATGGGGAGGACGACGAAGCCGAACATCAGCCCGATGTTGCGGGGCTCGAACGTCGTCCCCAGCACCAGGCCGAGGGAGCTCATGGCCACGCACGAGAGCGGGACGACGGTGAGGACGACCCACCAGTGGAGGGCGAGGTGGGCCTCGACCCCGGGGGCGTGCACCACCGACGCGATGGGCAGGACGATGACGGCGGACAGGATGCCCTGTACCGCCCCCGAGAGGACCTTGGCTCCGGCCACCAGCCAGATGGGGCAGGGCGCCTGGACGCGGTCCTCGATCTCCCGGGTGAAGCCGAACTCCTGCGCCAGTTGGGTGGCGACTGCCTGGATGCCCTGGAACATGATCGAGATCCCCACGACGCCCGGCACCAGCACGGTGGCGAACGCCGATTCGGCCCCCGGACCGCGGCCGCCACCCACGCCTTGACCGATCTTGGGGAACACGAAGAGGAAGACGAAGCAGAGGAGGAACGGCTGGACCAGGGTGCGAACGGTGAACTCGACGAGGTGCTTGCGCAGGACGACCAGGTCCCGAAGGAGCAGGGCACCGAGCGCCGTGCGCGACGCCGACGCCGACGACCGGACGGGCCGGATGGCGATGGGCGCGGGACCGGCCGCCGCCGTCTCGGCGGCCATCAGTCGCGCAGGTCCTTCCCGGTCAGATTGATGAAGACCGTCTCGAGGGTCGGCTCGCTGATCGAGAGGTCCAGCACCTGGTGGCCGGCTGATTCGGCCGCCGTCACCACCCGCGGCAGGATCCGGTCGGACCCCGACACCTGGAGGACCACGGCGCCGGCCACCGTGCGGGCGGCCTGCACGCCGTCGACGGTGCCGGCGAGTGTGCGGGCCAGCGCCTCGGGGTCGCCCGCCGTCCGGACGGTCACCACGGTGTCGGCGCCGACCGCCCGCTTGAGGGCGGCAGGCGTGTCGAGGGCCAGGATCCGACCGTGGTCCATGATGGCGACCCGGCGGCAGAGCTGGTCCGCCTCCTCCATGTAGTGCGTCGTGAGCAGGATCGTCTGTCCGTCTCGGTTGAGGTCGTGGAGGACGTCCCACAGGGCGAGGCGGCTCTGGGGGTCCAGTCCCGCCGTGGGCTCGTCGAGGAAGAGCACGGCGGGCCGATGGAAGACGGCCCGGGCCACCATGAGCCGCTGGGCCATGCCGCCCGACAGCTCGTAGACCGAGGCGTGGGCCCACCTGGTCAGCTGGAACCGCTCGAGCAGCTCGTCGGCTACCTGGCGGGACCGGCCCGCACCCATGCCGAAGAGGCGGCCGTGGAAGTAGAGGTTCTCCCACACGTCGAGCTGGCGGTCGAGGGTGTTCTGCTGGCTGACCACGCCGAGGATCTGCTTGGCCAGCGCCGGATGGGCCACGACGTCCACGCCCCCCACCTCGGCGCGCCCCGAGGTGGGGACGACCCGGGTGGTGAGCATGCCGGCGGTGGTCGTCTTTCCGGCGCCGTTCGGTCCGAGGAGCCCGAAGATCTCCCCGGGTGGCACCTCGAGGTCCAGCGCGTCGACGGCCCGGAAGTCGGCGCCGGGGTAGACCTTCGTCAGGCCGACGGTGCGGATGGCGGGATCGCCGGGCCCGGGATCGGCGCGGAGGTCCTCGACGTCGGGGGCGGCGTCCATGGTGGGCCCAACGCTACCGGGAGGCTCCCGCCCGCCGGGCACCCCGCCACGGGACCACGGGACCACGGCGTGCCCGCACCTGGTGGACGCGGCACCATGGAGGGATGAGCGGTCGCCGAGCATCGCAGCAGTGGGTGGCACGGTGAGTGCGGTGGTCCTGGCCGGACCGATCGGTCACGGCGCCCACGTGGGCGAGGAGCATCCCGAGCGGCCCGACCGGGTGGTGGCGGCGATGGAGGGGCTGGGCGACCTCGACCTCGACACCGACCTGGTAGGTGTCGAGGTGGCCCCGGCCACCGACGGGGACCTGCTGCGCGTCCACTCCCGGGCTCACCTCGACCACCTCGAACGGCTGGCGTCGGCCGGTGGCGGTCACATCGACCCCGACACGTTCGTCACCGGCGACTCGTGGGACACGGCCCGGATGGCGGCCGGTGCCGGGCTGGCCGTCGCCGCCGAGCTGGGCCGTCGGGGTGACGGCCTGGGCGTGGTGGTGGCACGTCCTCCGGGCCACCACGCCACCCGGCGCCAGGCCATGGGGTTCTGCCTGGTGAACAACGTGGCCGTGCTGGCCGCCTCGCTGGCCGAGACCGGCGCCCGGGTCCTCGTGACCGACTGGGACGTCCACCACGGGAACGGCACCCAGGACATCTTCTGGGAGGACCCGAGGGTCCTCTACGTCTCGACCCACGAATGGCCGCTCTACCCGGGGACGGGCGCCGCCGACGAGGTGGGTGCCGGCGCCGGCCTGGGGACCACGGTCAACCTGCCGGTGCCCGCCGGTGCCACCGGGGACGTGCTCCGCCGGGGACTCGAGGAGATCGCCGCCCCCGTGGTCGAGGCGTTCGCCCCCGACTGGGTGCTCGTCTCCGCCGGGTTCGACGCCCACCGGGCTGACCCCCTGGCCGGCCTGGTCCTGTCGGACGGGGACTTCGCCGAGCTCGCCTCCCTGGTGGGAGGGTGGGCCCCCGGCCCCGGGCGGCTGGTCCTGTTCCTCGAAGGGGGCTACCACCTGGGCGCCGTGCGGGCGTCGATGGCGGCGTCGGCCGGCCGACTGGTCGGCGCCGGCTACCGGCCCGTGGCACCACCGACCTCGGGTGGGCGAGGGCTCGGCCACCTGGACGCCGCCGCCCGGCGCCGGGCCCGGGCGCTCGAGGAGGGCAGGTGGGGCTGACCGCCACCGGCGCCGGTACGATGCCTGCTCCGATGTCCACGTCCCGGCCGTTCGATCCCCGCGCCTACCAACGGTTCCGGTTGACCCGTCTCGACTGGGACGATGCCGCCCGGACGGCACGGCTCGGGTACGAGCTCCTGCCCTCGGGTACCGCTGATCGCCTGGCGTTCGAGGAGGTCGTGTCGTTCGAGGAGCCGCCCGGCGGCTGGGAGGAGCCGGCGGACGGTCCCGGGCTGGCACGGGCGCTCACCCACCTCCACGTCGCCGCCGGCACCAGCTACTACAAGGTTGCGGCCCCGCCGGTGGTCGAGGTGCCCACGGCGCTGTCGGCCGAGGCTCGCCAGGTCCACCACCACCTCTACGACGACGGCCTGCGGGAGTTCGCGGTGACCAACGGGCTACCCGTGCCCCGCCCGGTCCGCATCGACGCCCCGGGGTCGTCCGGGCCCGTGGCCGGCCCGGGAGCGGGGCCGCGGGCCGGACTGGTCGTGCCCGTCGGTGGCGGCAAGGACTCGATGGTGGTGGTCGAGGCCCTTCGGGACCTCCGGCCCCGGCTCTTCGCCGTCGATCCCCACCCCCTGGTGGTGGAGCTGGCCGGTCAGGCCGGGCTCGAGCTCCTCGTCGCCCACCGCCGGTTGGACCCGTCGCTCGCCGCCGTGAACCGGTCCGGGGCGCTGAACGGCCACGTCCCCGTCACCGCCATCGTCTCGTTGGTGGCACTGGCCGGGGCCTTCGTGTTCGGCTACGACACCGTCGTCATGTCGGTCGAGCGATCGGCGAGCGAGGCGACCCGGACGGTGGACGGCACGCCGGTGAACCACCAGTACTCGAAGAGCCTCGACTTCGAGCGGCTGCTCGCCTCGCTGGCTCGCACCGGGATCCACCCCGCGCTCACCTACGGTTCGGCCCTGCGCCCCTACTCGGAGCTCGCCATCGCCCGGGCGTTCGCCGGCGCCAGCCGCTACCACCGGACCTTCTGCAGCTGCAACACGGCGTTCCGCCGGGACGAGCCGACCGGCGGGCGGTGGTGCGGCTCGTGCCCGAAGTGCCGGTTCGTCGCCCTCGTGCTGGCGCCGTTCGCCGGGCGCGACGTCGTCGCCGGGATCATCGGACGCGACCTGCTCGACGACCCCGGTGAGATCGCCGGGTTCGCCGAGCTGCTCAGTCCGGCCGACAAGCCGTTCGAGTGCGTCGGCGAGCGGCGCGAGTCGGCCGCCGCCATCACCCTGCTGGCCGCGTCCGGCGACTCCAGCGCCGTCGTACGTGCCCTGGCCGGCCGGGCGGCGGCGGTGGCCGGCGACGACGCGGTGGCCGACGTGCTGACGGCCGACCGGTCGCTCGACTTCCCGGATGCCGCGGTGGCGGAGGCGGTGGCCCGCTTCATCGACGGGTCAGCCGCCGGGCCCGGTGGGCGGCGGTGATCGCCGACGACCTCACCGGCGTGCGGGTGGCCGTCTGGGGGACGGGGAGCGAGGGCACGGCGTTCGCCCGCCTGCTGCGCGAGCGCGGCGGCGACCCGCTCCTGGTCGACGATCGGCCGTCCGGCCCCGACGTGGTCCTCCCCGAGGTGCGGCTCCTGCGATCGGTGGACGTGGTCGTCCGCTCCCCCGGCGTGTGTCGGTACCGGCCCGAGCTGATCGACGCAGCGCGCCACGGCGTCGAGGTGACGACACCGATGGCACTGTGGCTGGCCGAGATGGCCGGGCGCCCGGTCCTGGCGGTGACCGGGACGAAGGGAAAGAGCACCACGGCGACACTGGCGGCGGCCATCCTCCGGGGCGCCGGCCTCGAGGTGGCACTGGCGGGGAACATCGGCACACCCGTCACCGAGCTGACCGGCGACGCCGGCTACGACGCCTACGTGGTGGAGGTGTCCTCCTACCAGGCGGCCGACGTGACGGTGGGCGCCGCGGCCACCGTCCTCACCATGCTGGCACCCGACCACCTCGACTGGCACGGCGGGATCGAGGCGTACTACCGGGACAAGCTGCGCCTGGTGACGACGGTCCCCGACCACCCGGTGGCCGTGCCGACGTCGAGCGCCGAGGCGATGGCCCGGACGTCGGGACTCGCCGGGCGGGTCCTCTACGGTGGGGGGGGCCGGGTGGTGGTGGCGGGGAGCCGGCTCGTGCTCGACGGCGAGGAGGTGGCCGACCTCGGGCGCTTCCGGGCCCCGGGCGCCCATAACGCCACCAACGCGGCGGGCGCGCTGACCGGCGCGGTGCTCCTCGCCGGTCCGGTCCCCCCGCCGGCGGTGGCTGCCGCCCTCGACGGGTTCGACCCCCTTCCCTCTCGGTCCCACCCACTCGGGGAGCGGGGAGGCCTGGTGTTCGTCGACGATGCCCTGGCCTCGAACCCGTCGGCCACGGCCGCCACCCTGGCCGCCTTCGACGGCCGGGCGGTGGGGCTGATCGTCGGGGGTGCCGACCGGGGAGTGGACCTCGGGCCCCTGGCCGCCGCGGTCGGGCAGCACCGGGGAGAGCTGGTGGTGGCCGCCGTACCGCCGGCCGCGGGCCGGTTCGCCGAGGCGCTGGACGCCGCCCGCCCGGGACTGGTGACGTCGGAGGTACGGGGGATCGACGAGGCGGTGGCGCTACTGGTCGCCTCGGTGCCGGCCGGTGGGGCCGTGCTGTTCTCGCCGGCCGCGCCGACTCCCGACGGCGAGGGCGGCTACCGGGCCCGGGCCGCCCGGTTCGCCGCCGCCGCCGGGTTGGCACGGGGCGGGCCGGAGGGCGTGGCGGCGCACGGCGCCAGCTAGTGCTCCGGTCCTGTCGGGCGGGGTGGGGGGTGCCGGGCGGCGGGTCCCGCGCTCCGGCCGTGGTCGCTCAGCGCAACCGCCAGTCGGCCCGGCGCCCCGACGCGAACGCCGCCTGACCCTCGGCCAGCGACCGGGCGTCGTTTCCCAGCCCCACGAAGGCGTACCCGAGTGCCAGCGCCTGGGAGCGGCCCAGCTCTCGCCCGGCCCACAGGGCCCGCAACGACCCCTGGACGGCGAGCGGCGGGGCCGACGCCACCGCCGAGGCGGCCCACGACGCCCGGTCCCGCAGGTCGTCGAGGTCCGACGCGAGCTCCGAGACCAGCCCCACCTGGTGGGCACGGGCCGCCGACATGCGCTCGGACGCGCCCAGCAGGGTGAGGCGCGCCAGCTCTCCGAAGGGCAGGCGCCCCGACATCTGGAGGGGTTCGAACGCGGCAGCCATGCCGTAGGTGACGTGGGGATCGAAGAACGTGGCGGACTCCACGGCGATGATGAAGTCGACCTCGCCGAGCAGGTAGAAGGCACCGCCGCAGGCCATCCCGTTCACGGCGGCGATCACCGGCTTCCACAGGTCGCACGTCTTCGGGCCCAGGTTCTCGCCGGGGTCGTCGAACATGAACGGCGTCGTCCCCGCGCCGACGGACACGGGCTCGCCGCCCAGCGCCGCCGGGGGCGGACCCCCGTCACCGGCGGGTGTGGCCGCGCCGCCCAGCGCCTCGTCCCGGTCGATCCCGGTGCAGAACGCCCGGTCCCCGGCACCGGTGAGCACGACGACGCGGACGGGGTCGTGGCGGCGCAGCAGCCGCCACAGCGTCCGCAGCTCGAGCTGCATGGTGGAGTTGAAGGCGTTGTGCACCTCGGGCCGGTCGAGGGTCACCCAGGCGACGGCGTCGGACTCCTCGTAGCGCAGCGTCTCGAACGGCGGAATGGTTGCCATGGCGGGCGTACCCCCTCGTGGTCGCGTGGTCCCCCGGCCCCCGCCCGACCCCGGGGTCCCGACCGGGATTGCGCGCGGGGGTGCGCAGCGGGCACCCTACTGCCTGGGCACCGGCGGACGCCGGTGGAGGCGGGACGAGCGATGGGGGAGGACACCCGGTGGCAGACGACGAGCTTGCCGAACTGATCGGCACCCCGACGGGACGGTCGGTGATCACGGTGGAGCGGGGCCACGTCGCCACGTTCGCCGCCGCCGTCCACGACGACAGCCCTGTCTATCGGGACCCCCGGGCGGCGGCCGCGGCCGGGCTCCCCGGGATCCCGGCTCCGCCGACCTATCCCTTCGTCATGGAGAACTTCGGGCGCTACCCGGAGCTCCAGGACGACGACGGGCCGGCGACCAATCCCATCGTGGCCGCCCTCGGCCCCCTGCTGGCCTCGGGAGGGTTGATCCTCCACGGCGAGCAGTCCTTCACGTACCACCGGCCGGTCTTCGCCGGCGACGTCCTCGAGGGCACGGGAACGGTGGTCGACGCCTACCGCAAGGAGTCCAAGGGCGCCACCATGACCTTCGTCGTGGTGGAGACGGTGTGGAGGGAGCACGGCACCGGCGACCCCGTGTGCACGTCCCGCATGAACGTCATCCACCGGGTGTGACCGTGGGATCGGGGGGGAGCGCACCTGCCGCCGGCGACGTCGTCCGTCGGGTCGAGGGCGGGGTGGCCTGGCTGACCCTGAACCGGCCCGACGCCGGGAACGCGCTGACGGCCGGCATGCGGGACCAGCTGACGGCGTGGTTGGAGGAGGCGTCCGGCGACCTGGCCGTGCGGGCCGTGGTGCTCACCGGTGCCGGTGACCGCGGCTTCTGTACCGGTGCGGACCTGCGCGGCCGCCCACCGGCGACGCCGCGCCCCGAGGGTGCGCCCGAGCGCGCCGTCGGCGACGCCTCCCGCCTCATCCGCACCGGCTGGCAGCGCCTGGTGGCCGCCGTCCAGGACTGCGAGAAGCCGGTCATCGCTGCCGTGAACGCCACCGCCGCCGGTGGGGGACTGCACCTGGCCCTGGCCTGTGACCTGGTGGTGGCGGCCGAGGAGGCGCGCTTCATCGAGGTGTTCGTCCGCCGGGGCATCGCCCCCGACGCCGGTGGCGCGTACCTGCTGACCCGGCTGATCGGTCCCCAGCGGGCCAAGGAGCTGTTCTTCTTCGGGGACGAGGTATCGGCCGCCGACGCGGCCCGCCTCGGACTGGTGAACCGGGTCGTGCCCCGCGCCGAGCTTCTCGACGCGGCGGGGGCCTGGGCCGCCCGGCTCGCCTCCGGACCGACCGTCGCTCTCGGTGCGATCAAGCACCTGACCAACCGGGCGCTCGAGTCCGACCGGTCCACGGCGTTCTGGGAGGAGGCGGCCGCCCAGGAGCTCGTCACGGGGACCGCCGACTGCGCCGAGGGGCTGGCTGCCTTCGCCGAGCGGCGCCCACCGGTGTTCGGCGGGTGGTGACCGTGTGGCGGGTGGCGGGTGGCGACCGTGTGGCGGGTGGCGGGTGGCGACCGTGTGGCGGGTGGCGGGTGGCGGGTGGCGGCGGGAGCCTCGACGGTGGCGGGCTCGGCGGCCACGTTGACGGGACGGGTGCGCCGGGGCCATGCTGCCGCCTGGCGCGGGGACCGGCAGGTCCGGCAACGGCGCCGACAGGAGGGACGGTGACGAGATGAGTGACGGCGTGCTGCACTTCGAGGACGTGTCGGTGGGGGACCGTGCGGCGGTGCTCCGTCACACCCTCACGCGGACGGACCTGGTCGTCTACGCCGGTGCATCGGGCGACTTCAACCCCATGCACCACGACGAGGTCCAGGCCCGCGCCGCCGGCCAGCCGAGCGTGTTCGGGCACGGGATGTTCTCCATGGGCCTGGTGGGCACCGCCCTCACCGACTTCGTGGGGATCGGCAACGTCCGCGCCTTCGGGGTGCGCTTCGCCAAGCAGACGTGGCCGGGCGAGGAGCTCGAGACGTCGATCGTGGTGACGGCGACGCGGGTCGAGGATGGTGACCACCTCGTCGACCTGGACGTCGCTCTGGCCAACGCCTCCGGCGAGCAGAAGGTGGTGGGGACGGCGACCGCCGTGCTGCCCAGCCGGGGCTGAGGGTGGGGCCCGCCGGCCCGGGACGAGAGAGGAACCATCCGGGCGGGACCCCCCGCTAAGGTCGGCCCCGGATGGCTCCCGACCCGGCCCTGGTGACGCGATGGTGGTGACGCGGCGGCGGGCCGCCGTCGCGCCGGTGCCACTGGTGGTGCTGGTCCTGGTGGTGGCCATGGTTGCCTTCTCCGGCAACTCGCCCAATGCCGCCGTCTCCCATGCGGGTGATACCGACGGGGTGACCCCGACCACCATCCGGGTGGGGGCCCTGGCCACGCTGAGCGGCTTCGCCAGCTCGTCGTTCGCCCCGGTGGTGGCCGGAGCGGCCGCCTACTTCGACGCCGTGAACGCCGCCGGCGGGGTCGACGGCCGGACGATCCTCTACGGACCCCGGCTCGACGACGGGACGTCCCCGAACGGGGACCTCAGCGCGGCCCAGCAACTGGTGCAGGACAAGGTCTTCGCCGTGGTGGGCGTGGGAACGCCGTTCTTCACGGGGTCGTCCGTGCTCCAGGCCAACGCCGTTCCCACGTTCGGCATCCAGGAGAACACGAACGCCCAGTGGGCGGGCCCGACCATGTTCGGCGTGGGCGGCTCCTACAACGACTTCACCTCACCGATGCCCCAGGTGGTCTACGTGGCCCGCCACAACGGGGTCCGGCGGGCTGCCGTCCTCGCCTACAACGTGGCCCAGTCGTCGCAGGGCTGCATCAGCATCATCGCCGCCTTCGCTCGCTGGCACATCCCGACGCCGGTGATCGACACCTCCATCCCCTACGGTACGGCCAGCCTGGACGCCGACGTCTCCCGCATGGCGCAGCACGGTGTGAACTTCGTGGCCACCTGCATGGACTCGACCGGGAACATCAAGCTGTCCGAGACCCTGCAGCAGCACGGCATGGGCGACGTCACCCAATTCTGGCTCGACGGCTACGACCAGCAGATCCTCCGGGCCCACCAGTCGGCCATGGACGGCGCGTACTTCCTGCTCCAGCAGACCCCCTTCGAGGTGACCGCACGGGAACCGGGCCGCTACCCGGGCATCGACCACTTCAACCAGGCCATGGCCCGTTACGAGCCGGGAACGCTGGCCAGCGTGCCGGCACTCGACGGCTGGGTCAGCGCCGACCTGTTCGTGACCGGCCTGCGGCTGATCGGTCGGGACGTGACCCGCAGCGCGCTGGTCACGGCCATCAACGCCCTCACCGACTACAACGCCGACGGGGCGATCCCGCCGGTGAACTGGACGGTGGCCCACAGCGCGGTCACCAGCCTGAACTGCTCGTCGTTCGTCCAGGCCCGCCACGGCCGCTTCGTGCCCGTCTACGGCACCGGCGGCTCCACCTACGTCTGCTTCAGCCGGCAGGTGGGCCCGCACGACTCGGTGGTGACCCTGCCCCTCCCGCCGGGGGTCCCCGGCCGGTGACCGAGCTCCTCGGCTACGCCATCCCCGGGATCCCGTTCGGGTGCGTCTTCGCCCTGATGGCGATCGGGCTGGTCCTCACCTACACGACGTCCGGGGTCTTCAACCTGGCCTTCGGCGCCCAGGCGTTCGTCTCCGGGCTGGCCTTCGTGTCGCTGATCTCCGACGGGTGGCCCCGGTGGGCGGCCGCGCTGCTGGCGATCGTGGTGCTCGGCCCGGCCGTGGGCCTGGCCCTCGACCGCCTGCTGTTCCGGCGGGTACGCACGGCCAGCCCCATCGTGAAACTGGTCCCGTCGCTGGGCCTCCTCATCGCCCTGCCACAGCTGGCGCTCATCATCGCCGGCTCGGTACCCACCATCGCCCCGCCGGCCCTCTTCCTCGACGCCCAGCGGGTCTATGCCCACGTGCTGGGTGTGCCGGTGAGCGGCCTCGAGCTGTCGATCATGGTCGCCACCGCCGCCGTGGTCGCCCTCCTGCTGGTCCTGGCCCGTGCCACCCCCCTCGGCCTGCAGATGCGGGCGGTGGTGGAGAGCCCCCGACTGGTCGAGTTGTCGGGGATCAACGCCGGTCGGGTCGGGGCCACCGCCTGGGTGATCTCGAGCTGCTTCGCCGGGTTGGCCGGCGTCCTCCTGGCGCCGCTCTACTCGCAGATCGACCCGCAGAACTACACGGTGCTCCTGGTGTGGGGCATCGCCGCCGCCGTCATCGCCCGCTTCGAGAGCATCCCCCTGGCCCTGGGGGGAGGCCTGGCGCTCGGCATCGGCCAGCAGGTGCTGGCCGGCTACCTCCCGCCGGGGGTGATCGCCTCGGGTCTCCGCCCCTCGCTCCCCTTCATCGTGCTCCTCGTGTTCCTGCCGTTCGGCCGGCGGAACCGTATCGAGGACCCGCTGGCCGGGTGCGATCCGCCGCCCTCCACCATGGTCGAGGACGCCCGCCGCTACCGCCCGGCCAGCGCGCTGGCCGTCGGCGCCGACGTCGGCACCCGGGCCGTGGGCCTGTGGCACCGAGCTCTCGGGGCCGGCCCGTCGGAGTCGCTGGCGGCCCGGGCGGTGAGGCGGCCCACCACCGTGGTGGCGTGGACCCTGGCCGCCCTGGCCGTGCTGTCCGCGCTCACCTGGGTTCCCGCCGACTGGCTGCTGACGATGACCCAGGGCCTGGCCTTCGGCACCGTCTTCGTGTCGCTCACCCTGCTCACCGGCATGAGCGGACAGATCTCCCTGTGCCAGGCCTCCTTCGCCGGGCTGGGGGGGTTCGTCGCCGGCCAGCTGGCCACCCAGATGGGCTGGCCCGTGCTGGTGGCCGGAGTGGCGGGCGGGGCGCTGGCCGCCCTCCTCGGCGTGATCGTGGCCCTGCCCACGCTGCGGCTGGCCGGCCTGCCGCTGGCGCTGGCCACGCTGGCCTTCGCCCTGCTGGCCGACAACGTCCTCTTCCCGGTGTCGTGGCTGGGTGACGGTGCCTCGGGCGTGCGCCTCCCCCGGCCGTCGATCGGACCGGTGCGCTTCGCCGCCGCCCGCCCGTTCTTCATCCTCGCCCTCGTCCTCCTGGTGGTGTCGGCCGGCGTGGTCAAGCGGATCGGCGACGGGACGACCGGCCGCTACCTGTTCGCCATGCGGGGCAGTGAGACGGCGGCGTCGTCGGTGGGCATCGACGTCCGGAAGTTGCGGATCGGCGTGTTCGCCATCTCGGCCGGCATCGCCGGTGTCGGCGGTGCCCTCTACGGCTCGCTGCAGGGATCGCTCGTCCCCGAGGACTTCAACTACGAGATCTCCCTCGTCCTGCTGGTGGTGGCGGCCATCGTCGGGCTCGGGTCGATCGGTGGCGCGGTGGTGGCCGGGCTGGTGTACACCACGCTGCAGCGGGCGGTGGCGACGCTGCCGACCCGCTACGCGGGCCTGGTGGCGGTCCTGTTCGGGTTGGCCACGCTCAGCTACACGCGCCACCCGGAGGGGATCGTCGACTTCCTGGCCGGCCGGTTCAGCGAGCTGTGGGCCCGGCTGCTTGGCGCCCTGCGGACGCCCGGGTACGGCCGGGACGCGCCGGCGCCGGAGCCCGAGGCGGAGCCGGCCCACGGGGTGGCGCGGCCGTGAGCCTGCTGTCCGCCCGGGGCATCTCGAAGTCGTTCGGCGGTATCGACGCCCTGCGGCAGCTCGATCTGGACGTCGCCGCCGGCGAGGCGGTCGGCATCGCCGGACCGAACGGGGCGGGCAAGACCACCCTGTTCAACTGCCTGCTGGGGCTGACCGAGCCCGACGCCGGCTCCGTCGAGCTCGACGGCCGCCGCATCGACCGGTTGCCCACCTGGCGTCGGAGCCGCCTCGGGATCGGGCGGACCTTCCAGCGCCTGGCCCTGTTCGACGGGATGACGGTGGCCGAGCACCTGCTGGTGGCCGAGCAGGCCAGGAGGGGAGGGATCCCCTTCCTGCGGGATCTGGTCGAGCGGAGCGAGCCCCGCGTGGAGGAGCTCGAGCGGGTGGATGCCACGATGGCCCTCCTTGGCCTGACGGAGCTGGCCGACCGGCCGGTGGAGGGGCTCAGCCTGGGGCACGCCAGGCTGGTCGAGCTCGGACGGGCGATGATGGGCGAGCCCCGCCTGCTGATGCTGGACGAGCCGTCGTCGGGGCTCGACGCGGCCGAGACCACGCGCCTCGGGGTGATCCTGTCGGAGCTGCGGCACCGGTCGGGGACCGCCGTCGTGCTGGTCGAGCACGACCTCCAGCTGGTCGAGGCGGTCGTGGAGCGCCTGTACGTGCTCGACTTCGGCCAGCTCCTGGCGGTCGGCGCCGTGCGCGACGTGCTGGATGACGAGCGGGTGCGGCGCGCCTATCTGGGAGGCGGGCAGTGACGGCCGGTGCGCCGGCGCTCGACGTGGATGGTCTGAGCGCCTCCTACGGCCACCTGCGCGCCCTCTTCGACGTCTCCTTCTCGGTCGATCCCGGCGCGGCCGTCGCGCTGGTGGGGGCGAACGGCGCCGGGAAGTCGACGGTGGCCCGGGTGGTCACCGGGCTGGTCCCCGCCGGCGCCGGGCGGGTCCGGATCGGTGGCACCGACGTCACCGGCCGGCATGCCTGGGAGATCGCACGGCGGGGGGTGACCCACGTGACCGAGGGTCGGTCGGTCTTCTCGTCGCTGACCGTCGAGGAGAACCTGGTACTGACGTTCCGTGCCACCCTGGGACGGGCCGGGGTGGGGGCGGCGTTGGAGCGCTCGTTCGCCGCGTTCCCCCGGTTGGGGGAACGCCGGGGCCAGTCGGCGGGCACCCTGTCGGGCGGCGAGCAGCGCATGCTGGCGTTGGCGCGGGCCCTGGGTTCTCCCCCGAAGCTGCTGGTGGTCGACGAGCTCTCGTTCGGGCTGGCCCCGGTCGTCGTGGAACAGGTCTACGCCGCCCTCGACCGCGTACGGGACGAGGGATGCGCACTGCTGCTCGTCGAACAGCACGTCGACCGCGCACTCCGTCTGGCCGATCGGGTCGTGGTCCTCCGCAAGGGCCGGGTCGTCGCCGACGGCCCGCCCGCCGAGCTGGCGCCGAAGCTCGACGAGCTGGTCCTCGGTCCGGGACCCGGTTGACCGGGGCCCGGGCGGACCGGCCGGGCGGGCGGGAGCGGCGCCGACCGATCAGAAGAAGCTGAAGGGGGGGATGCCGGACGAGATCCCTGCGAACAGCTCGCTCTTGGCCGCGGCGATCTCCGCCGGCGTCCACATCGAGTCGCGGTGGAGCTCGCCGACCGGGTGGAAACCGCCGGTGGCCCAGATGTTCCCGCCGAAGACGATGAAGTTCTGGCCGGTGACGTCGGCGGCCTCGTCGGAGGCGAGGAACCCGACCAGCTGGGCCACGTTGGCGGGGTCCCACTGGTCGAACCCCTCGCCGGCGGCGGCCATCTCGCCGAAGAGCGTCTCGGTCATGCGGGTCCGGGCCCGGGGCGAGATCGAATTCACCGTGACGCCGTAGCGCTCCAGCTCGCGGGCGAGCACCCAGGTCATCGAGGCGATCCCGGCTTTGGCGGCGGAGTAGTTGGCTTGACCGGCGTTGCCGAACAGCCCCGCCTCGGACGAGGTGTTGACGATGCGGCCGTGGACCTCCTCGCCGGCCTTGGCCCGGCCCCGCCAGTAGACGGCGGCATGGTGGGAGGGGGCGAAGTGGCCCTTCAGGTGGACGCGGATCACGTCGTCCCAGTCGGACTCCTCCATGTTGAAGCTCATCTTGTCGCGCAGGATGCCGGCGTTGTTGACGAGCACGTCGAGCGAGCCGAACGTGTCGATCGCCTGGTCGACGAGATCTTTCGCCCCCGACCACGAGCTGACGTCCGAGGCGTTGACCACGGCGTCGCTGCCCCCGGCCTTGATGAGGTCGACGACCTCCTCGGCCGGGTGCTTGTCCCCGCCCCGCCCGGCCAGCGACGCGCCGACGTCGTTCACGACGACCCTGGCCCCTTCGGCAGCCAGCAGGAGCGCCTCGGCCCGGCCGATGCCGCGCCCCGCGCCAGTGACCACCGCCACCTTGCCGTCGAGCAGACCCATGGTTCCCTCCTGTGGACTGGAGTGTGCGCCCCGTCCCGGGAGCGGGGACGGAGCTCCGCCGGCCGGGTGCGACCGGGCTGTCGGACCCGGAGAGCATGGCCGAAAACCGTGCACCGCCGCCAACTGCGCCGCCGACTGCGCCGTCAAGGCACCGGGCCCGCCGGCGGTGCCATGCGGACGGGTGTGCCCGCGCCGACCCTGCCGTGCCGACGGGAGACGGCGCACCGTGCGGACGAGAGGACTCGAACCTCCACCCCCGAAGGGACCGGGACCTAAACCCGGCGCGTCTGCCAGTTCCGCCACGTCCGCGAGGACGCCAGCCTAGGCCCGGGCGGCGCGGGTCCGTGGTGTGCCGCCGGCGGTGCCGACCGGTCCCGGGCCGGGCGGGGGCCGTGGGTATAGTCACCGCCATGCCGGAACTGAGTGGCGCCACCTCCGCGGACCCGTCGGACTACCTCCAGCAGGTCATGGCCGAGATCGACGCCGAAGTGGCCCGCCGGCGGGCGTCGGGGGACCTGCCGGCCGGGCTCGAGCGCGAGCTGGACGAGTTGTTCCTCGAGTTCTCGCCGGTCGGCGCCCAGGGGCAGACGCGCCTGCGGGAGTCGCTCTCCCTCGTCGACGGGTCGGCCTACGTCGACATCGCCGTCCCCGTCGAGTCGAACAAGCGGGCCGGTCGTCTCGTCAAACGGACCGTGCGGAGCCTCACCCGGTTCTACGTCGACTTCGTCGTCCACCAGATCGTCCGCTTCGCCTGGGCCGTCTCCCGCCTGGCCCATCAGCTGGTCGACCGCCTGGAGGAGCTCGAGTCCGAGGTGGCCGCCCTCCGGCCGCCGCCCGTGCCGGCCGCCGCCGTGCCGGTCGCCGACGACGGCGGCGCGTGGTGGGCGCCCACCGCCGTCGAGGCGCTCGGCCCGGCGACCGGGCGGGTGCTCCACGCCGAGTGCGGTGCCGGATCGCTGGTGGCGGCCATGCTCGCCGCCGGGATCGACGCCTACGGTGTCGATCCGTCGGAGCCGGCGGTCGAAACGGCGGCGGCGGCCGGCCTGGACGTCCGTGCCGAAGGTGCCGCCGACCACCTGGACGTGGTCCCGACCGAGGGGCTCGCCGGCATCGTCATGCCCGCGTCGCTCCAGTGGTGCGATCCGACCGAGCGTGCCCGGCTGGTGGCGCTGGCCGCGTCCCGCCTGGCCGTCGGCGGGATCCTCGTCCTCCATTCGTCCACACCGGCCGGATGGGTGCGCCGGGCCCCCACGCTCCTCGCCGACCTCGCCCCCGGGCGCCCGCTCCACGCCGAG
Organism: Actinomycetes bacterium; assembly: GCA_021799615.1. Classification (GTDB taxonomy): domain Bacteria; phylum Actinomycetota; class Acidimicrobiia; order Acidimicrobiales; family RAAP-2; genus JAJZDI01. The sequence goes on along the minus strand of JAJZAC010000022.1, from coordinate 12,446 downwards.
ACGTGGGCCCACCTCCTCGCCGAGCACGGCCTGGCCGTCACCTCGACCCGCACGGGCGGCGGCAGTGCGGGGCTCGACCGCATGGACGGGGCACTCCCCGGTGCGGCGTCCGTCAACGCCGCCATCGACCTCGTCGAACAGGCCCTGCTCGGTCCGGACGAATACCTCGTCGTGGCCACGCGGGAGCGGTGACGGCGGTCCACCAGTTCGTGCCGGCGCTGCTTCCAAGGGATGCGACCGGCGACCACACCCGGGCCTTGCGCGACGCCTTCGTCGCCGCCGGCTGGGAGTCGCGTATCTTCGCCGAGGCGGCGCACGACGAGATCTGCGACGAGGCGATCCACTACACGGACTACCCGTCGTACGCCGGGCCCGACGACGTGCTCCTCTACCAGGTGGGAACAGCCTCGCCGGTGTCGGAGTTCCTGCTGTCGCGCCGTGAGCCCCTGGTCCTCGACTACCACAACATCACCCCGGGACACTTCTACGCCGGATGGGAGGACGAGACGGCGGCCCGGGTCGGGCGTGCCCGTGAGCAGCTCGCGGCACTGGCACCCCGTGCCGTGCTCGGCATCGCCGATTCGGCCTACAACGCAGCCGAGCTGGCCGAGCTCGGCTGTCGCCGCACGGAGGTGGTCCCGATCGTCGTCGACGTGGACGGGTGGGCCGAGGACCCGGATCCGGCGGCACTTGCCGAGCTGGCGGCGTCCCGTGCCGCGTCCGGGCCGGTGTGGCTGTTCGTCGGCCGCCTGTCACCGAACAAGGCCCAGCATGTCCTGGTGGAGGCGTTGTGGCTGGCCAGGCGGTGGTTCGACCCGGACACCCGCCTCCACCTGGTGGGCCCCGCCGTCACCGGGGCCTACGCGCAGGCCCTCGACGGGTTCGTGGACGAGCTCGGCCTGGCCGGCGCCGTGCGCCGCGGCGAGCACCTCTCCCCGGCCGAGCTCGCCGCCTGGTTCCGCGCTGCCGACGTCTTCGTGTGCGTCTCCGAGCACGAGGGCTTCTGCATTCCCCTCGTCGAAGCGATGCGCTTCGACCTGCCGATCGTGGCGCTGGCCGCCGGCGCCGTGCCCGAGACCGCCGGCGACGCCGCCGTGCTCCTGGGCTCGAGCAGGCCGGCGACGGTGGCGACCGCCGCGCACCGGGTGGCGACGGACGACCGGCTGCGGGGCGTGCTGGCGGCGGCTGGCCGGCGCCGCCTCGCGTCGTTCGATCCGGCGCGTTCCCGGCAGCGCTTCCTCGAGGTCCTGGGCGCCCTGGCCGGCGCCCCGGTGGCGTCGTGAAACTGGTCTTCGTCACGCCCCGCTACGGCCCGTCCGTGGTCGGCGGGGCCGAGACGGCGGCCCGCATGCTGGCCGAGCGCATGGCCGCGCGTCCGGGGTGGCAGGTGGAGGTGCTGACCAGCTGCGCGCAGGACCATTTGACCTGGGAGAACGTCGAGCCTGCCGGCCGGTCCGACCTGGCCGGCGTGTCGGTGCGGCGGTTCCCGACGGCATCGAGGCGGATGCGGGAGTACTTCGCCCTCGACGGGCAGCTCCGGGTGGCACCCGGAGCCGCCACCATGGCCCAGTCGCGTGAGTGGGTCGCCCGCAACGGCCCCCTGTGCCCCGACCTGGTCGACGCGGTCGCGGCCACCGACGCCGACGTGGTCGCCTGCTACCCGTACCTGTTCGCCACCACGGTCGACGCGGTGGCGGCATCGCCGGTGCCCGTGGTGATGCACCCGGCCGCCCACGACGAGATGGCCCTCTACCTGCGGTCCTTCCGGAGGACGTTCCGCGACGTGGACGGCTTCGTCTATCACACCCGTGCCGAACGCCGGCTCGTCCAGCGGGTCTTCGGCGTGGGCAACCGGCCCCAGATCGAGCTGGGACTGGGCGTCGACCCCCCCAGCGGCACCGGTCGGTCCGGTTCGGAGCTGCTGGGGCTGGGGGGCCGCCCGTACCTCTGCTACCTGGGTCGCGTCGATTCCCACAAGGGCTGCACGATGCTGGCCGAGTACTTCATCCGCTACAAGGACCGACACCCGGGTGACCTGGCGCTCGCCTTCGTCGGTCCGCTCTCGGGCCCGGCCGTCGACCACCCGGACATCGTCTCGACGGGGATGGTGAGCGAGGCGGACAAGTGGGACATTCTGGCCGGGGCCACGGCCATGGTGTCGTCGTCGGCCTACGAGTCGTTTTCGCTGGTGGTGTTGGAGGCGTGGACGGCCGGCGTTCCCGTCGTCGTCAACGCCGCCTGCGAGGCCACCATGGAGCACTGCCGCCGCTCGGGGGGCGGGCTGTGGTTCGACTCGTTCCGGACCTTCGAAGCGGTCGTCGAGCGGCTGGCGGGAACCCCGGACCTGGCGGCGGCGCTGGCCGCCGCCGGGCGCGCCTACACCGAGCGGTTCTACGCGTGGCCCGCCCTCATCGAGCGGTACGCGTCGTACCTCGACCAGGTGGTCGCCCGCGGGCCCCGGGCCCGGCTGTGGACCGACCGGTTGCCCGTCATCACCTCCGGCACGCCCTACGTGCGGGAGGATTGAGTGATGACGTCGGCCGGCGACCAGTCCGACGACGCGCTCGAGCGCCTCCTGGCCGACGGGTTCGAGCGGCTGTCGCCGCGCGGCTCGCCACGCTGGATCACCGAGGATGCCTTTCTCCGACTGGCGGAGACGCGGGCAGCGACGGAGCGGCTTCTCGACCACGTCCGCGGGATGCTCGCGGCACTCAACCCGTCCGCCGACCCGGAGCTGGCGTCCGGCCTGGTGCGCATCCGGCCGTGGCCCGGTCTCGACGAGGCGTCCGGGCGACCGTCCGGTCAGCGGCGCCGTTCCGGGCGCGACGCCGCACTGGCCGACGTCGCCGACCTCGTGGCCGCCGACAGCCGGGCGGTGATCGGCGAGGTGGCGGCGGCGCTGACGGCCATGGTCGGCGGGACGGACGCCCGGGTGGCGGACCTGGCCGCCGACACGATCCGGGTCGTGTCGTCCCTCGTCGCCCGCGTCGAGCTACTCGAGGGTCGCACCGGCATCGTCGACGAGCTGTTCCCCGTCCCGCCGGGTGCCGACGCCGACACCGACCTGTCGTCGGCGGCGGCCTCGCTCGCGTCGTGGTTCACCCTGCCCGAAGCCGGGGGAGAGGTCGTGCACGCCGACGTCGGCGACGGCACCGTGCTGCGTGCGCTGGTGTCGGCCCTGGACCCCGGCCGGTGGCGGGTGGTGGCCGGCGACCCACGGGCGGACCGGGCGGCACCGGCGTGCGCGGTGGACGGTGGCGAGGTGCGGCTGGCCACCGGGGCGGAGCTGGTGGCCGGTGCCGGGCGCCGGTCACTGGCCGGCGTGGTCCTCGCCGGGTGCGTGGAGCGGGTGGCGGTGGCCGACGCCCTCGTGCTGGTGCGGGGGGCGACCGAGGCGCTGGCTCCCGGGGGGCGGCTGGCCCTGCTCGTGACCGGGAACGGCCCGCTCGCACCGGCGCAGTGGTCCCGCGCTCTCGAGCACCTCGGGCTCCGGGACGTCCGGGTCGAGGGTGCCGGCGGCGACCAGGTGTCGGCGGTGACGGGGGTGGCCTGGTGACGCCCGGCGGCGGGCGCGCCGGTGGGTCGGGATCGTGAGCGGGATCCACCAGTTCGTCCCCCTGCTCCACCGGTGGGACGCGGTGGGCGAGCACGTCCGGGTCCTGCGGGACCTGCTGCGCGATGCCGGGCACGCCTCGGACGTCTACACGGAGCTCCCCGACCCCGAGACGGTCTCCGAGACCGTCCCCTACACCGAGTACGAGCACCGGGCTGCGCCGGGCGACGTGCTCGTCTACCAATTGGCCACCCGGTCGGCCATCGCCGGTTGGCTCCGCACCCGGTCGGAGCCGCTCGTGGTCAACTACCACAGCATCACCCCGCCGGCGTTCTTCGCTCCGTGGAGCGACGGGCTCGCCCGGGCCCAGGTGGCCTGCCTGGCCGACCTGGCCTCGCTGGCGCCGGCCGCCGCCCTCGGCATCGCCGTCTCCCGCTTCGACGAGGCGGAGCTGGTGGCCGCCGGATGCCCCCGGACCGAGGTCATCCCCGTGGCCAACGCCGCCGGTCCGGTTGCCGAGCCCGACGCCGCCGAGCTGGCCCGCCTGGCGGCGTGGACCGCCGGCGGCCCGCTATGGCTCTCGGTCGGGCGGCTGGCCCCGAACAAGGCCCACGAGGCCACCATGGCCGCTCTGTTCGTCTACCGGCGCGACGTCGACCCGACGGCCCGGCTGGTCGTTGTCGGGGGGCCGGCCGAGCCCCACTACGCCGCGGCACTGCAGCGCTACCGCGGCCGGCTGGGGCTCGACGGCGCCGTCGCCTTCCGGACCGGGCTCAGCCAGGGCCAGCTCGTCGCCCACTACCGGGCCGCCGCCGTGCTGGTGGCGCTGTCCGGGCACGAGGGGTTCGGCGTCCCCCTGGTCGAGGCCATGCGGGCCGGCCTGCCGGTGGTGGCGTTGGCCGCCGGGGCCACGCCCGAGACGCTGGGGGACGCCGGGGTCCTGCTCGAGCGGTCGGAGCCGCGCCGGGTGGCCGCCGCCGTCGCCGACGTGCTCCGGACACCGGGCCGGTCCGCTGCCCTGGCCGGCGCCGGGGCCGCCCAGGTGGACCGGCTGGGGGTCGACGACGCTCCCCGCCGGCTGGTCGAGACCCTGGAACGGGTGGCCGAGGCTGCGTCCGGCGGGCCACCCCCCACCCACTAGGATCGCGATCCATGGAACTGCCTGCTCTTCCTGCCCTGCCGAACGCCGCCGGCGGTGACGGCGACCTGGGTGCCGGCGCCGACATCTTCCGCCGGCTCCTGAAGGAGCGGATCGTCTTCCTCGGCTCGCCCATCGACCAGAACACGGCCAACCTGGTGTGCTCGCAGCTCATCCTGCTCGAGGCCGAAGACCACGAGCGCGACATCTCCCTCTACATCAACTCGCCCGGCGGTTCGGTCACCGACGGCCTCGCCATCTACGACACGATGCAGTACGTGCGTTGCGACGTCCGCACGATCTGCGTCGGGCTGGCGGCGTCGATGGGGCAGTTCCTGCTGTGCGCCGGTGCACCGGGCAAACGGTTCGCCCTGCCCCACAGCCGCATCCTCATGCACCAGCCCCTGGGGCAGATGCAGGGGCAGGCCGCCGACATCGCCATCCAGGCCGAGCAGATCGTGTACCTCAAGCGGATGATGGCCGAGCGGATCGCCTTCCACACCGGCCAGCCCGTCGAGCGCATCGAAGCCGATTCGGACCGGGACAAGTGGTTCACGGCCGACGAGGCCAAGGACTACGGGTTCATCGACGAGGTCATCGCACCCGCCGACCGGGCCGCGCCGGCGGGTAGCGGGGCCGCGGCGACGTGACCCTCGGGGCGGCGGAACCGCTGCCCGTGGAGGGCGCAGAGGCGGGAGCGGGCGCGCCGGTCGAGGAGCGTGCGCGCCTCGGACCGGTGCCGGCCGAGCAGCGACCGCTCACGGTGGTCAACGCCAAGGTCCGGCTGGGGCAGCGCATCGTCGACATCTGGCGCCACCGGGAGCTCCTGGTGCTGCTCACCCGGTCCGAGCTGAAGATCAAGTACAAGAACTCGGTCCTCGGCTACCTGTGGTCGATGCTGAACCCGGCCCTGGTCCTCGGCATCTACTACGTGGCGTTCAACATCATCAGCGGGACCCACTTCCCCCGGTTCGCCATCTGGCTGTTCGCCGGCCTGCTGGCGTGGAACCTGTTCAACAACGCGGCCATGGGGTCGACGACGGTGGTGGTGGGCAAGGCGGGGATCGTGAAGAAGGTGGCGTTCCCGAGGGAGCTCCTGGCCCTGTCCACCGTGGGCGTCGCCCTCGTCCTCTTCGTCATTCAGGTGGTGGTCCTCGTCATCATCATGGCCGCCTTCGGGATCCAGCCGGCCTGGGGCTACCTGTGGCTGCTGCCGCTCGCAATCGTTGCCCTGACCGTGTTCACCAGCGCGGTGTCGATCTTCCTCTCCGCTGTCAACGTCTACCTGCGTGACACCCAGCACCTCACCGAGGTCCTGCTGATGGCGTGGTTCTGGCTCACGCCGATCGTCTACTCGTGGGCGCAGATGGTGAACCAGCTGAGCACGCACGGCGTGGCCTGGGCCAAGTGGGTGTACCTGTCGAACCCCGTCACGCCGGTGGCCATGACCTTCCAGCGGGCCATCTACGGGACGGCGTCCTACGTCGACACGTCCAAGGCGAACACCGCCCACGTCGCCACCCATTTGCTCCCGTCCTACGGTCTCGGTGCCTACGCCGTCCTGCTGGTGGCGGTGCTCGTCGTGAGCGTCCTCCTGCTCCTCGGTGCCCTGGTGGTCTTCGGGCGCCTCGAGGGAAACTTCGCCGAGGAGCTGTGACCCGGTGACCGCGGCGATCGAGGTCGACCACCTGACCAAGCAGTTCCGCCTCTACAACGAGAAGTACACCTCGCTGAAGGAACGCGTCGTCCACGGCGGCAAGATGCCCTACGTGCCGTTCGTCGCCCTCGACGACGTGAACGTCGACATCCGCGAGGGGGAGACCTTCGGGATCCTCGGCCACAACGGGTGCGGGAAGTCGACGCTGCTCAAGTGCATCGCCGGCATCCTCAAGCCGACCTCGGGCGAGGTCCGGGTGCGGGGGTCGCTGGCTGCCATGCTGGAGCTGGGGGCGGGGTTCCAGCCGGAGCTGTCGGGCCGGGACAACATCTTCCTCAACGGCTCGCTCCTCGGGCTCAGCCACGCCGAGATGGAGAAGCGCTTCGACGACATCGTCGCCTTCGCCGAGCTCGAGCAGTTCATCGACAACCAGGTCAAGTTCTACTCGTCGGGCATGTACGTCCGGCTCGGGTTCGCCGTCGCCGTCAACGTGGAGCCGGACGTCCTCCTGGTCGACGAGGTGCTGGCCGTGGGCGACGCCGCCTTCCAGCGCAAGTGCCTCGACCACGTCCGGAGGTTCCAGCAGGAGGGGCGGACGATCGTGGTGGTCAGCCACGGGACCGACACCATCCGCCAGAACTGCGACCGGGCCATGGCCATGAGCCACGGCCGGGTCCTCACGGTCGACGAGCCGGGCGAGGTCATCCGGATCTTCCTGGCCGCCCTGCTCGGCGGGGGTGCCGTCCCCGACGACATCGACGGTGCCGCGCTCGGCAACGTCGTGTCCATCAACACCATCACCGTCGAGCACAGCGGCAGCGGCAGCCGGCCCCACCTGTACCCGGGCGAGTGGATGACCGTGGTGGCCGACGTCGACTCGCTGGCAGCCGTGCCCGACGCGGTGGCCACGGTGGCGATCCACGACGACCGTGGCGAGCTGGTCTTCGCCTCGGACCCGGACGATTCCGGCGCCTGGTTGGAGCTGCCGGCCGGCGGGGGCATGGTGCGGGTGGAGTTCCCCGAAGTGCCCCTGCTGGACGGGACCTACTCGGTCAGCCTCGGCATCCGCAGCCGATCCGACACGGCCGTCTACGACTGGAAGGACCAGGGGGCCCAGTTCGAGGTGACGAACCCGGGGAGGACGACCGGGCGGGTGCGGATGCTGCCGAGCACCAGCTTCCGGCTGCGCTCGTCGTCCCACACCGGCCAGGTGCCGGCCATCAGCCCCATGGGGGCGGTGGGCGCGCCGGTGGCCGACACCACGACGTGACACCGGTGCGGGTGCGATGACGCAACGGGTCCGGCGCATCGACCAGGTGCTGCCCTCGTTGGCCAGCCGCGACGCCATCGGCGGCCACGTGATGCGGCTGCGAGGCCTGCTGCGCGAGCGCGGCTTCGAGAGCGAGATCTACTTCGGCAACTCGACGCCCGACCGGGCGGAGGACGGCCGTCCCATCACCGCGCTGGGCGAGCACGGGCCGGCCGGCCGGGTCCTCCTGTACCACCTCTCGATCGGGAGCGGCGTGGCCGACGTGTTCCGGGACCGGCCCGAACGGAAGTTCGTCAACTACCACAACATCACCCCGGCCGACCTGCTCGAGCCGTGGATCCCCCACGTGGGGGAGGAAGTGCGTTGGGGTCGGGCCCAGCTCCGCCACCTGGCGGCGGTGACCGAGTTCGCCGTCGCCGACTCTCGGTTCAACCAGGGCGAACTGGACGATGCCGGCTACACCGCCACCACGGCCGTCCCGCTCCTGGTCGACCTGGGCTCGTTCGCCGGCACCCCCGACCCGGCACGCTCGGCCGAGCTGGCGCGCCAGCGGCGGGGTGGCGGTACCGATCTCCTCTTCGTCGGGAAGTTCGCTCCCCACAAGGCCCAGCACGATCTGGTGAAGGCGCTGGCCGCCTACCGGCGCCTCTACGACCCCCAGGCGCGCCTCCAGCTGGTGGGGAGCCCCGTCGGCGACAACTACCAGTCGGCGGTCCTGCGGTTCGCCGCCGATCTGGGGTTGGCCGACGCCGTCCACGTCGCCGGTTCGGTGACCCACGGGGAACTGGTGGCCCACTACGCACACGCCGACGTCTTCCTGTGCCTCTCCGACCACGAGGGGTTCTGCGTCCCGCTGATCGAGGCGATGAGCCACCGGCTCCCCATCGTCGCCTACGGCACCACAGCGGTGCCCGAGACGGTCGCCGGCGCCGGGATCGTGCTGCCGGCCAAGCGACCGGCGACGGTGGCCGCCGCCATCCACCGGGTGGTCAGCGACGAACGGTTGCGAGCGGCACTGGCCGAGGCGGCGGCCGACCGGGTGGCCGAGCTGGCCCTCGAGCGGACGAGCGAGCGGTTCGCGTCCACGCTCGAGGACGCCTGCAGCGCCTGATGGCGCCAGCCGATCGGTCGCCGGCAGGGTGAGGGTCACCTTCGTCGTCCCCCGCTACGGCACCGAGATCATCGGCGGTGCCGAGACGGCGGCGAGGCTGCTGGCCGAGCACCTCGTGGCGCAGCAGGGGTGGGAAGTCGAGGTGCTGGCCACGTGCGCCGCCGACTTCGTCACCTGGGAGGACCACTACCCGCCTGGCGTGGAGACGGTCAACGGCGTCACCGTCCGCCGCTTCGTCTCGGCCCACGGTCGGGAGCCCTCGTTCCATCCGTGCTCCGCCCGGCTCCTGGCCGACCCGGAGCATGCGCCACTCGCCGATGCGGAGGAATGGCTCGACCTGCAGGGACCCGTCAGTCCGGACCTGGTGGCGGCGGCCACGTCCGCGTCCCCCGACGCCTTCGTCTTCTATCCCTACCTCTACCACCCGACGGTCCGGGTGATCGGCCTGGTGGACCGCCCGGCCATCCTCCACCCGGCGGCCCACGACGAGCCGGCGTTGCGGCTCCCGATCTTCCCCGCCGTCTTCGCCGCAGCGGATGCCCTCGTCTTCCAGACGGCGGCGGAACGTTCCCTCGTCCAGCAGCTGTTCCCGGTGGCCACCACCCTCCAGCTCCACCTGGGTCTCGGCGTCGACGAGCCCGGTGACCACCCCGGCACCCCGGGCGGATCGGCGTGCGTCCCCGACGCGCCCTACCTCCTCTGCCTCGGCCGCGTCGACCGCCACAAGGGCGCCCACCTGCTGGCATCGTTGTTCGCCGCGTACAAAGAACGCCGGCCCGGCCCGCTGCGGCTGGTCCTGGCCGGACCCGTGGTCGACGCCCCGCCGCCCCACCCGGACATCGACCTGCTCGGGCCGGTGGACGAGGCGGCCAAGTGGCAGCTCCTCGCCCACGCCCTGGCACTGGTGTCCCCGTCACCGTGGGAGGCGTTCTCGCTGGTGGTGGCCGAGGCGTGGAGTGCCGGCCGGCCGGTGGTGGTGCACGCCGGGTGTGCGGCGACGGTCGAGCACTGCCGGCGGTCGGGCGGGGGACTGGCCTTCGGGGGTTTCGGGCAGTTCGAAGCGGCCATCGACCGCCTGGCCGGCGACGCGGCGTTCGCCAGCCTCCTGGGCGCACGGGGGCTCGCCTACGTCGAGGACCGGTTCCGTTGGCCGGCCGTGGTGGACCGCTACGCGCGCTTCGTCGAGATCGTGGCCGGGAGAGGTGGGCTACGCCGGCGACCCAGCTCGGGGCTGCGCGGTCAAGCGGCACCCCCGACGCGCCGCCAGGACGCGAGGGACCGTGCTCGCCACCGGGCGGCCGCAGCGGGGGAATGAGGGGAGTGGACCGACGAGCTCGACCAGAGGTGTAGCCGGACCGGCGATGGGGCGCCCCCGGCGACTGGCCGGGATCGCCGTCGCGCTGGGAGTGACCGGCGGCTAGACGGCCTTCTCCAACGCGGGCCGGCTGCTGTGGCAGCACCCGGCCGGCGATGCCTGCGGACCTCGCGGCGCGGAAGCGGGCCCGGCCGGCGGCACCACGGCTGGCGTGCCCGCGGTGACGGGCCGGCCCTCGGTCGGGACCAGAGGGTGCGGTCCTGCATGACGAGGTCCAGGGCACGTCGGACGGCGGGTACTGGCTGGTGGCGTCGGACGGCGGGATCTTCGCATTCGGCGACGCCCGCTACTACGGGTCGATGCCGGCCGTGCTTGCCGTCGAGAACTCGACGGGCGACTGACCCCGTGACGCCGGTCCGGCGCGCGCTGGCAGTACCATGGTGCCGGTGACGCCCCTGGCCCGCCGTCGGACACACGCCAGCGTCCGGACCACCGTGCTCCAGCGCGGCGGGGGCACCGGCGGCCGGCGCGCCATCCGCGCCATCGCCGGTGCGCTCCTCGGGTGCATGGCGACAGCGGGTGCGGTGGCGGCGTCGTCCGCACCGGCCGGAGCGAGCACATCCGTCACCATCACCGGTCACGGGTGGGGTCACGGCCACGGCATGGGCCAGTGGGGGGCGCTCGGCTACGCCCTGGCCGGTACCGGCTACACCCAGATCGTCGACCACTACTACGGCGGAACCTCCGACGTGGCCATCTCGCCCCAGGCCGACGCCCAGACCGTGCGGGTGGCCCTGACCGAGAACGACGGCAACGACGTGATCGTGACCTCGGGCTCGCCGTTCTCGGTGGCTGGTGCCCAATTCGCCGCCGGTAGCGCCGTCCTGCTGGCTCCGGCCGGCGGTGCGAACTGGACCATCCAGCACGGGAGCTCGTGCGGAGGGCCGTGGTCACCGCCGTCGGCCACGGCGACCGACCCGCAGGTGGTCCCCGCCTCGTCGCCGGCCCTGGGTGATCCGGCCACCGCCACGGAGGCGTTGCAGCTGTGCCAGGGGGGTGGCAATCTGACCGTCCGCGGTGACCTCGAAGCGACGTTCAACTCCCTGGGCCAGGCCCGGACGGTCAACATCCTCCCCCTCGAGCAGTACGTCGCCGGTGTGGTCCCGAACGAGTCACCCGCCTACTGGGGCACGCTGGGGGGTCCGGGCCCTCAGGGCCAGGCATGGGGGTTCCAGGAGCTGGAAGCCCAGGCCATCGCCGCCCGCTCCTACGTTCTGGCGTCGCCGGGCTCCTACGGGGGCTACGCCGATACCTGCGATCTGGCGTGCCAGACCTACCGTGGCACGGCCAACGAGACAGCCGTGAGCGACGCGGCGGTGACGGACACCGCCGGACAGGTCATGGAATTCCCGGACGGGACGATCGCCGCCACCCAGTACTCGGCGTCGACCGGCGGGTACACCAATCCGGGCGCCTTCCCGGCGGTGCCCGACACCGGCGACTCGGTGTGCGTGCCCGAGGCGTGCAACCCGAACCACACGTGGACGGTGTCGGTGCCCTCGAGCGACTTCAGCGCGGCGTGGCCGTCCATCGGCACCTTCCGCTCGGCCGTCGTCACCGCGCGCAACGGGTACGGGGACTGGGGAGGGCGGGTCGAGTCCATGGTGGTCACCGGTTCCTCCGGGTCGGTGACGGTGACGGGAGACGAGGCGGCCGCGGCTCTCGGGCTCAACTCCAACTGGTTCACCCTGGGGGCGGGGGCGGTGCCGTCGGTGGTGGGGATGTCGAGGACGCCGACCGGGCAGGGTTACTGGCTCGCCTCCGACGACGGTGGCGTGGCCAGCTTCGGCGACGCCACGGCGTACGGGTCAGCGCTCCCGTACGCCCTGAACCAGCCCATCGTGGGCATGGCCGCCACCCCCGACGGCGGCGGCTACTGGCTGGTGGCGGCGGACGGCGGCATCTTCACCTTCGGCGACGCCCGGTTCCACGGCTCCACCGGGGCGCTCCACCTGAACCAGCCCATCGTGGGCATGGCCGCCACCCCCGACGGCGGCGGCTACTGGCTGGTGGCGGCGGACGGCGGCATCTTCTCCTTCGGCGACGCCCACTTCTACGGCTCCACCGGGGCCTACCACCTGAACGCGCCGGTGGTGGGCATGGCCGCCACCCCCGGCGGCGGGGGCTACTGGCTGGTGGCGGCGGACGGCGGCATCTTCTCCTTCGGCGACGCCCGGTTCCACGGCTCCACCGGGGCCGACCACCTGAACGCGCCGGTGGTGGGCATGGCCGCCACTCCCGACGGCGGCGGCTACTGGCTGGTGGCGGCGGACGGCGGCATCTTCTCCTTCGGCGACGCCCGGTTCCACGGCTCCACCGGGGCGCTCCACCTGCGTGCGCCG
>JAJZAC010000102.1 GCA_021799615.1 Actinomycetes bacterium | reverse complement strand
CGCTCGCCACCGACCGCGTCGGCTTCTCGTCCCGCCCCGACCGGTGGCGGGTCCCTGCGCTCTCCCTCGCCGCGCTCGCCGTCGCCGTCCCCTGGCTCGGGTTCTCCTTCGGCACCTTCGCCATCGGGCGCCACGTGCTCGGCCTCGACCTGGCGCGCACCCAGACGCTGGTCTTCGTGATGCTGGTCGCCACCGGGCAGGCCACCATCTACCTGGTGCGCGAACGCCGCCACCTGTGGTCCTCGCTCCCGAGCATCTGGATGCTCGTCGCCACCGGGGCCGACCTCGTCGTGGTGACGCTGCTCGCCACCCGGGGGATCCTCATGGCCGCCGTCCCCCCGGTCGACGTCGGCGCCCTGCTCGGCGCCGTGCTGGCCGCCACCGCCGTGCTCGACCTGGTGAAGGCCCCGATCCTGGCCCGGATCCGCACCGAGACCGTGACGGCGCCGGCGGGGACCACGTAACCCACCGGGCGCCGGTCACCACCGGGGGCCGGTCACCACCGGCGGTAGCCGCCGGCGTTGGCGTCCCGGACGGCGGCCACGTAGCTGGCCCTCCCCTGGGCGGTGGCGTCCGCGCCGGGTGCCACGGCCAGCAGCCCCCGCACCTCGTCCAACCGTCCGAACCCCCGGCCGGCCATCCAGTCGGACAGGCCGTCGAGGAGCACCCCGGCGTGCTCGGGCCCATGGCGCAGCAGCGCCGACGTGCTCATGACGACGTCGGCACCGGCCAACAGGTAGGCGACGACGTCGTCGGGTCCCTCCACGCCCGTCGTGCCGGCGAGGTCGGCATGGACCTGGCGGCGCACCAGGGCGATCCACGTGCGGGCCAGGCGCGCCTCGGCGGGCGCCGACAGACCGAGCCCGGACGTCCATCCGAGACGCTCCGGGTCGATGTCGGGCTGGAGGAACCGGTTGAACAGCACCAGGCCGGCGGCACCGGCGTCGACGAGCCGGACCGCCATGTTGGCCGGCGAGGACAGGTGCGGGTTCAGCTTGACCGCCACCGGCACCTCCACCGCCGCCGCGACCAGGCCGACCGTCTCGACGAGGCGCTCCTCCACGTCGCGGCCCGAGACCGCCGGGTCGGCCGGCAGCTGGTACGTGTTGAGCTCGAGGGCGGCGGCACCGGCGTCCTGCATCTGGCGCGCGTACCGGGCCCAGCCGCCCGGCGTGGACCCGTTGAGCGACGCGATGACCGGGACGTCGACGGCCGAACGGGCCCGCTCCACCAGGCGGAGGTAGCGGCGCGGCGCGGCGTCGGCGTCGGGCATGTCGGGGAAGTAGGTGAGCGACTCGGCGAAGCGCTCGGCGCCGGCCTCGGCCAGTCGAGCCTGGCGCTCCGCCTCGGCGTCGATCTCCTCCTCGAAGAGCGAGTAGAGCACCACTGCCCCGACCCCGGCGTCGGCCAGCCGCCGCACCCCCTCGACGGTGTACGACAGCGGGGAGGCCGAGGCCACCAGCGGGTTGGCCAGCTTCAGGCCCAGATAGGTCGTCGTCAGGTCCATCAGCCCTCCCGGCGGGCGTCGGCCGGGAACCGGACGGCCGGCCGCGTGGCCATCTCCTCGTAGGTTTCCCAGCGCAGGCGCACCGCTTCCTCCGCCAGGGCTCCCAGGCGCTCGGCTTCGTCCGGATGGGACCCGGCCAGCATCGAGTAGCGCAGCTCCCGCCGGGTGTAGTCGGCCAGCGGGATCCGCGGCCGTGGCGAGTCGAGCAGGAACGGGTTCCGACCCGAGGCCCGCAGGACCGGGTCGTAGCGGACGAGGGGCCAGTAGCCGCTCGCCACCGCCCGGTACTGCTGGTCCAGCCCCTCTCGCATCTCGATCCCGTGGGCGATGCAGTGGCTGTAGGCGATGATGAGCGACGGGCCGCCGTAGGTCTCCGCCTCGCGGAAGGCCCGCAGGGTCTGCTCGGGATCGGCGCCCATCGCCACCCGCGCCACGTAGACGCTCCCGTAGGCCATGGCCTGGAGGGCCAGGTCCTTCTTCTCGACGGACTTGCCGGCGGCGGCGAACTTGGCCACCGCCCCGAGCGGGGTGGCCTTGGAGGCCTGGCCACCCGTGTTGGAGTAGACCTCGGTGTCGAGGACCAGCACGTTCACGTCGCGCCCGCTCGCCAGCACGTGGTCGAGGCCGCCCGCCCCGATGTCGTAGGCCCAACCGTCACCGCCCACGATCCACACGCTCCGCCGGAGCAGGTGGTCGGCCACGCTCCGCAGGTCGGTGGCGTCGGGCCCGTCCAGCGCGTCGAGCCGCCGGTCGAGGTCCGCCAGGCGCCGGCGTTGGGCGGCGAGCTCGGACTCGGTGCGCTGGGGCGCGTGCACGATGGCGTCGACCAGGTCGTCGCCGACGTCGGCCCGCAGGCCCTCCAACAGCTGTCGGGCCAGGGTGGCGTGGTGGTCGGCGGCGAGGCGGAGGCCCAGGCCGAACTCGGCGTTGTCCTCGAACAGCGAGTTCGACCAGGCCGGCCCCCGGCCGTGCCCGTCGGTCGTCCACGGCGTGGTCGGGAGGTTGCCACCGTAGATCGACGAGCACCCGGTCGCGTTGGCGATGACCGCCCGGTCACCGAAGAGCTGGGACAGGAGCTTCAGGTACGGCGTCTCGCCGCACCCGGCGCAGGCGCCGGAGAACTCGAAGAGCGGGGTCAGGAACTGGGTGCCGCGCACGGTGCCGAAGTCCACCCGGGGACGGTCGACGGACGGCAGGGTCTCGAAGAACGCGACATGCTCCCGCGCCGCCTCGACCAGCGGCTCGCGCCAGGTCAGGTTGATCGCCTTGCGGGCCGGATCGGTGGGAGCGGTGACCGGGCAGGCCTCGACGCACAGGCCGCAGCCGGTGCAGTCCTCGACGTAGACCTGCAGGGCGTACCGGGTCCCCGGCAGGCCGCGGGCGTTGAGCTCGGCCGACGGGAAGCCGGTCGGTGCCCGTTCGAACGCGGCGGCGTCGGTGAACGTGGACCGGATCACGCTGTGCGGGCAGACGAAGCTGCAGTTGCCGCACTGGATACAGAGGTCGGGCTCCCACGACGCCACCAGGTCCGAGACGTTGCGCTTCTCGTAGCGGGAGGTGCCACTGGGCCAGGTGCCGTCGGCCGGCAGGGCGCTCACCGGCAGCTCGTCGCCCCGCCCGGCCATCATGGTGGCCGTCACCCGCCGCACGAATTCCGGTGCCGTACCCGGGACCACCGGCCGTGGGTCCCGGTGCGACGTGACCCGGCCCGGCACCTCGACGGAGGCCAGCTCCTCGACGGCCCGGTCGACGGCGGCCAGGTTCGCCTCGACCACCGTGGTCCCGCGCCGGGCGTAGGTCGCCGCGATCGACTCCTTGATCCGGGCGATGGCCTCGTCACGGTCGAGCACGCCGGAGATGACGAAGAAGCAGGTCTGGAGGATGGTGTTCACCCGTCCGGCGAGGCCCAGCTCCCGGGCGATCCGGTTGGCGTCGATCGCGTAGAGCGACAGCCCCTTGTCGATGATCTGCTGCTGGACCGAGCGTGCCAGCCCGTCCCACACCTCCGAGGCGGGAGCGGGGACGTTGAGGAGGAGGGTGGCGCCGGGTGCGGCGCGGCGGAGCACCTCGTCGCGCTCCAGCAGCCCGGCGTGGTGGCAGCCGACGAACCCCGCCTGGGCCACCAGGTAGGGCGCCCGGATGGGCTCGGGACCGAACCGCAGGTGGGAGACGGTCTCCGACCCCGACTTCTTCGAGTCGTAGACGAAGTACCCCTGGGCGAAGCGGTCCGCGCTCAGGATCTTGATCGAGTTCTTGTTGGCGCCGACGGTCCCGTCGGACCCGAGTCCGAAGAAGACGGCTCGCAGCGTGCCCTCCGGCTCGATGTCCAGCGTCTCGTCGAAGGGGATCGAGGACCCCGACACGTCGTCGGTGATGCCGACGGTGAAGCGGCGCCGGGGGTGGTCCCGCGCCAGCTCGGCCAGCACCCCGGCCGCCATGCCGGGCGTGAACTCCTTGGAGGACAGGCCGTAGCGGCCGCCGACGACGTCGGGTACCGCCTGGCGCTCGCCCCGGGCATGGCTCTCGGCCAGTGCGCCGAGCACGTCGAGGAAGAGCGGCTCGCCGAACGAGCCCGGCTCCTTGGTCCGGTCGAGCACCGCCACCCGCCGGGCCGTCGCCGGGACGGCGGCCACCAGGGCCTCGGTCGGGAACGGCCGGTAGAGCCGCACCGTCACCGCACCCACCCGTTCGCCGGCGGCGACCAGATGGGTGACGGTCTGGCGCAGCGTCTCGGCTCCCGAGCCCATGGCCACGACCACCCGCTCGGCCTCGGGGTGTCCGGTGTAGTCGACCAGGTGGTACCGGCGGCCGGTGCGCTCGGCCAGGTGGTCCATGGCCTCGGCCACCACCCCCGGTGTGCGGGCGTAGTACGGGTTCACGGACTCCCGGGCCTGGAAGTAGACGTCGGGGTTCTGCGAGGTGCCCCGGACGACGGGATGCTCCGGGGACAGGGCGCGCCGCCGGTGGGACCGGACCAGCTCGGGCGGGACGAGGGCCAGGAGGTCGTCGTCCTCGAGGAGCTCGATGGTGGTGAGCTCGTGGCTGGTGCGGAAGCCGTCGAAGAAGTGGACGAAGGGGACCCGGGCGGCGAGGGTGGCGGCCTGGGCCACCAGGGCCAGGTCGTGCGCCTCTTGGACGGACGAGGAGGCGAGGAGCGCGACACCCGTCTCGCGCACGGCCATCACGTCCTGGTGATCGCCGAAGATCGACAGGCCCTGGGCGGCGAGGGAGCGGGCGGCCACGTGGAAGACCGCCGGGGTGAGCTCGCCTGCGATCTTGTACATGTCGGGGATCATGAGCAGCAGTCCCTGCGAGGCGGTGAACGTGGCTCCCAGCGCGCCCCCCTGCAGGGCGCCGTGCAGGGCGCCGGCGGCGCCGCCCTCGCTCTGCATCTCGATCACCGCCGGCACGCTGCCGTAGACGTTCCTGCGCCCCGAGGCCGACCATTCGTCGGCCAGCTCGGCCATGGGTGAGGCCGGGGTGATGGGGAAGATGGCGCACACCTCGTTGGTGCGGTAGGCGACCGAGACGGCCGCCCCGTTGCCGTCCACCGTCGCCCGGGTCACCGGTGCTCCCCCGCGGTTCCCGGCTCGGGGACCATCTCGATGGCGTGCACCGGGCACTGTTCGAAGCAGGTGGCGCAACCGGTGCAGCGGTCGTAGTCGAACCGGTAGCGCCGGCCCGGCCCCAGCTTGACCACCGCGTCCTCCGGGCAGGCGCCGAGGCAGCCGTCGCACTCGAAGCAGTTGCCGCACGACAGGCACCGGGACGCCTCGTAGCCGGCCTCCTCCGCCGACAGGCCACCCACCACCTCGGAGAAGTCCGCCACCGCTTCGGCCGGAGCCAGCTCGGGCTGGGCCCGGCGGGTGAAGTCGCCGAAGTACCACAGGTGGAGGCCGTCGAAGCCCGCCGGCCCGTGCTTGGGGACACCCGTGGCGTCGGCGCCGCGCAGCCAGGCGTCGATGTGACGGGCGGCCTTCCTGCCGTGGCCCACGCCCACCGTGACGGTGCGTTCGGCGGGGACCATGTCCCCCCCGGCGAACACCCCCGGTGCCCCGGTCATCATCGACGGCGACACCTCGACCGTGCCGTCCTCGTCGAACACGACCCCGGGAACGGACCGGAGGAAGTCGGTGTCCGTCTGTTCGCCGAGGGCGAGGATCAGGCTGTCGGCGGCCAGGTGCTCGAACCGGCCGGTCGGGTGGGGGGCGCCGTGCTCGTCGAGCTCCATGGCCTCCACCGTCAGTTCCGGGCCGTCGAAGGCGCTCACCGTCCGCAACCAGTTGATCCGGACACCCTCGCGCTCGGCGCTGGCCGCCTCCTCGTCGTGGGCGGGCATCTGGGCCCGGGTACGGCGGTAGACGACGAGCGCCTCGTCCGCTCCGAGCCGCCGGGCCGTCCTGGCCGCGTCCATGGCCGTGTCGCCCCCGCCGTAGACCGCGACCCGCCGGCCGAGGGCGGGGGGCTCACCGGCGGCGACGCTCCGGAGGAAGGAGAGGGCGTCGAGGATCCTCCCGGCATCACGCGCCGGGATGTCCACCCGCTTGGCCAGGTGGGCGCCCACGGCCACGAAGACGGCGTCGAAGGCGCCGGTGCGCCGCTCGGCCTCGAGGTCCTCGACGTGGTGGCCGTGCACCATGCGCACGCCCAGGGCGGCGATCCGGTCGATCTCGGCAGACAGGACGTGGCGAGGCAACCGGTAGGCGGGGATGCCGTAGCGCATCATCCCGCCCGGTTCGGCACCGGCGTCGCGCACCTCGACGTCGTGACCGCGACGGGCCAGGTGGTAGGCGGCCGACAGCCCGCTCGGTCCAGCCCCGACCACCAGTACCCGCATGCCGCTCCGGACCGGCGGCACCGGGAACGTCCACCCGCGCTCCACGGCGAGGTCGCCGAGGAAACGTTCCACGGCGTGGATCGACACCGCCTCGTCCACCTCGGCCCGGTTGCAGGCACCCTCGCAGGGGTGGTAGCAGACCCGGCCCTCGATGGCGGGGAAGGGGTTGTCCTCGACCAGGGCCCGCCATGCCTGCTCGTCACGGCCAGCCTCGAGCTCGGACAGCCAGGACTGGACGTTCTCCCCGGCCGGGCATGCCGCGTTGCACGGGGGGAGCAGGTCGACGTAGATCGGCCGGCGGGTGCGGGCCGGTCCAGCCCACGAGCGCCCGTGGGCCAGGTCGGGCACCGCCGTCAGGTCACGACGGGTCACGGTTCCGACCCTAGCCCCCGACCCGGGACGAACACCGGGCCTCGCCGGTCACCGGCGTCATGCCCCGTCACGCACTGTTTCCATCCGTGCCTCCTCCCTGCCGACGCCGGTATCCGGTCGGCCTCCGGTCGGTTCCGTCACCGGCCTCCATCACGGGTTCCCGTCCCGGCACGACCGACGTCCCTCGGCCAGCATCCTCCCGGGCCAGTCCACGAGGCCAGGGTCGAACGGCCCGTCCCGGGACCATCGCCTCTGGTCGGACAGCTCCCCCGGACGGAAATTGGTGGACGGGCCGACCCACGGCGCGCGCCGTCGGCGACCAGGAGGCAAGGAGGCAAGGAGATGTCCCATCGGATCGTGATCCTCGGCGGCGGCACCGGAGGGACCCTGCTCGCCAACCGGTTGCGACGCGCCTATGGCCGCCGGGAGGCGACCATCGACGTGGTCGACCGGGACGATCGCCACATCTACCAACCCGGCCAGGTGCCGGTCGCCTTCGGGATCAGCCGCCCGAAGGACATCACCCGGTCACGGAGCCGCCAGCTCCGGGCCGGTGTCGACTTCCACGAAGCCGAGATCGACGACGTCGATCTCGATCAGCGTCGGGTGCACCTGTCCGACGGCGATATCCTCGACTACGACGTGCTGGTGGTGGCCAGCGGGGCCCGCTTGGCCCCCGAGGCCACGCCCGGCCTCACCGGACCGGGGTGGATGGAGCGGGTCCTCACCTTCTACGACCTGGAGGGCGCCGCCGCCCTGTCGGCGGCACTGGAGCGGTTCGACCACGGGCGTCTCGTCGTCGGCGTCGTCGACATGCCCATCAAGTGCCCCGTCGCACCCCTCGAGTTCTGCCTGCTGTCCGACTGGTATTTCGCCGAGCGCCACGTGCGCGAGCGGATCGAGATCACCTACCTGAGCCCGCTGCCCGCCCTCTTCGCCGCGCCGGTCGCCGACGCCAGCGTCGAGCAGCTCTTCGCCGACAAACGCGTCGCCCATGAGTCCGACTTCCACATCGCCGAGGTCGACGGCGCCGGCGGGCACATCGTGGCCGGCGACGGGCGCTCGGTCGACTTCGACCTGGCCGTCGTGGTCCCCTCGTTCCGAGGCGCCGCCTACGTCGGCCGCTCCCCCGGGCTCGGGAACGAACGGGACTTCGTCGAAGTGGACACGAAGACCCTGCAGTCCCCGACCCACCCGGACGTCTTCGCCATCGGCGACGCCGCCGACCTCCCCACGTCCAAGACCGGCTCGGTGGCCCACTTCGAAGGCGAGGTGGTCGCCCGAAACATCCGCCGACATCTGGCCGGACAGGCCCCGGACGCCTCCTACGACGGCCACGGCACCGGCTTCATCGAGACCGGCTTCCACAAGGCGATGCTGCTCGACTCCAACTACACCACGCCGCCCCTGCCCGGCCACTTCCCCACCGCCGTCGGGCTGCCGCTGCTTCGGGACTCCCGGGTCAGTCACCTGGCCAAGGTGGAGTTCCAGTGGTTCTACTGGCATTTCCTCCTCCCCGGACGTGACATCCCCGGGCTCGGGTCGGCCATGCCGGTACGAGGGAAGGCTCGAGTCGCCGATCTCGACGCATCGCCAGGCGGGGACCTTCCGGCCGCCTGAGGGCTCGGCGGAGCGACGTCGATGAACCGGATGACGGCCGCGCAGGTGCGCGGATGACGCCGGCGGCGGGCTCCGGCCCCTCGCTCCCGGATGAGGGCCACCTGCTCCAGGCGATGGTCGTCCTGCTGTTCC
>JAJZAC010000101.1 GCA_021799615.1 Actinomycetes bacterium | reverse complement strand
GAGAGGACCTCGAGGAGGTGCCAGGCGATCGACTCCCCCTCCCGGTCCTCGTCGGAGGCGAGGTAGACCTCGCTGGCCTGCTTGACCAGGTTCTTCAGCTTGGCCACCTGCTGCCGCTTGTCCGCCGAGACGACGTACAGGGGCTTGAAGCCGTTGTCGACGTCCACGCCCAGCCTGGCCCATGCCTCCCCCTTCAGGGACGCCGGGACCTCGTCGGCGCCGCGGGGCAGGTCGCGGATGTGGCCGATGGACGACTCGACCACGTACTCGGGCCCGAGCATGCCGGCGATCGTCTTCGCCTTGGCCGGTGACTCGACGATCACGAGCGGCCGTCCGCCCGCGGCCGTCCCGGCACGGCCCCTGCCGCGCCGTCCTGTGTCCTCAGCTGCTTCGTCGGTCGAGGTGGGCATGGTCGTCGCGCCAGGGTGGATGCTGCGTGCCGGGCTGTCAACCCTGCCGACCCGGGGGACGGCCACGGGCGGCGGCCCCGTCAGTCGCTGGCGGCTGCCGCCTTCTCACGGGCCACGGCCTCGGCACTGTCGCCGGCCTTCTCGATGGTGTCCGCCTCGGCCGTCGGCATCACCTCGCTGTCCATCGCCTCGGCCTTGCGCTTCGAGAAGGCGATGGCGGCCAGCAGGACGACGAGAGAGATCCCGGCGATGGAGAACCGGGCGCCGGAATTGTTCCGCAGCGTGATGACGGCCGGCAGGATCAGGAGCGACACCAGGTTCATGACCTTGATCAGGGGGTTGAGCGCGGGGCCGGCGGTGTCCTTGAACGGGTCACCGATGGTGTCGCCGATGACCGCCGCCTTGTGGGCTTCGGAGCCCTTGCCGCCCTCGTGGCCGTCCTCGATGTACTTCTTCGCGTTGTCCCAGGCGCCGCCGGAGTTGGAGAGGAAGTTGGCCATCAGCTGGCCGGTGAGGATCGCAGCGGCGAGGAACGCGCCGAGCGCCAGATAGTTGATCCCGAAACCGATGATGACCGGGGTGAGCACAGCCAGCAGGGCCGGTGTGGCCAGCTCGCGCTGGGAAGCGGCCGTGCAGATGGAGATGACCCGCCCGTACTGCGGCTTCTCCGTGTAGTCCATGATCCCCGGGTGCTCGCGGAACTGCCGGCGCACCTCCTGAACCACCGTACCGGCCGTGCGCCCCACGGCCCGGATGGCCAGTGCCGAGAAGATGAACGCCACCGAGCCACCGATGAGGAGGCCGATGAAGACCAGCGGGTGCGACACGTTGATCTGGGTCTCGCTGGCGTTGAACAGCCAGTTGACGCCCGAGTTGCCCAGCGTCTTGTGCAGGTTCAGCTGAGATCCCACCGTCTCGATGAACGACGCGAACAGGGAGACCGATGCGATGACAGCCGAGCCGATGGCCACACCCTTGGTGACGGCCTTGGTCGTGTTGCCCACCGCGTCGAGGCTGACCATGACCCGCTCGGCCTCGCCGGTGAACTCACCGGACATCTCGGCCACACCGGCGGCGTTGTCGGACACCGGGCCGAAGCTGTCCTCGGAGACGATCATGCCGGCGGTGGCGAGCATCCCGATACCGGTGAGGGAGACCAGGTAGAGGGAGAGCTCGATGTTGCCCCCAGCCATTCCCACCGACACGGCGATGGCGACGGCAATGGCGATGATGGCCCATACCGACGACTCGAGACCGATGGCGATGCCGGCCAGCGTGGTGGTGGCCGGCCCCGTCCGGGCCGCCTCGGCGATCTCGCGCACCGGGCTGCGCTCGGTCGACGTGAACTGCTCGGTGATGGCGCTCGCCACGATCATGAGGACCACGCCGGCGAACACGGCGAAGAACGCCTTCCAGTAGTGGAGGTAGGCGCCCGCCACGACCGCGGCGCCGGCCATGGTCAGCACGGCGGCGATCCAGACGCCCCGGTTGATGGGGGCCATGGCCGACGTGTCCTTCTTCCGGGCGCGGACCGAGAAGACGCCCACGACGGTGGCGAGGATGCCGATCGCCGGGACGATCAGGGGGAAGACGACCGCCTTGGCGGCGTCCCCCGACCGCCCGATCGAGTTGAAGGCGGCGAACCCGAGGATGATGGCGGCGATGATGGTGATGGCGTACGACTCGAAAAGGTCGGCGGCCATACCGGCGCAGTCGCCCACGTTGTCGCCCACGTTGTCGGCGATGGTCGCCGCGTTCCGGGGGTCGTCCTCGGGGATCCCGGCCTCCACCTTGCCGACCAGGTCGGCGCCGACGTCGGCCGCTTTGGTGAAGATGCCTCCGCCCACCCGCATGAACAGAGCGAGCAGCGAGGCGCCGAACCCGAAGCCGACGAGCACGGCGGTGGCGCTGTTCTGGAAGACGAGGACGATGGTCGTGGCACCGAGGAGGCCGAGGCCGACGCAGAACAGCCCGGTGATGGCGCCGGTGCGGAAGGCCACCCGCAGGGCCGGGGCCATCTCGCCACCCCGGGCCGCCGCCGCCGTGCGGACGTTGCCGCGGACGGCCAGGCTCATGCCGATGAACCCGGTGAGCCCGGAGCAGATGGCGCCGGCCAGGAAGCAGATCACCCGGTAGATGCCGGCCTGGACGAAGGTGAGCGCCACCGAGTGGTCGGGGCGCTGGACCTTGGTGGCGGTGAAGAAGATCAGGATGGCCAGGGGCACCACGATGATGAGGATCGTCTTGAACTGCCGGCGGAGGAACGCCTCGGCCCCCTCCTGGATGGCCTTTGCGATGTCCTTCATGGCGGCTGTTCCCTGGTCAGCGGCCAGGACGCCCCGCATCAGGATCACGCCGACGATGACGGAGATGAGCCCGGCGGCAAGGGCAAAGACCAGCCAGCCCTTCTCCGCCCCGGAGAGGAGGAAGTTCTGGTACCCCCCTTCGGCGAAGAGGTGGGTCATCGGTGGTGCTCCCTTCGGTTCTGGTCGTGCTCGGTGCGACGTGTGCTGGTTGCGGCTAACGAGCCGCTCGCCGGTCCGGCGGGCCGGACTCCCCCGATGCCGGGCCGGCGCGTGCCGGGGGCGTCGGGATCGGGCGCGCGCCGCCCAGCGCGACGGCCCGAACAGCGCGGGGAGAACCTAGCCACATTCGGCCGGCCGGGCAAGGTCCGCCGGCTCGGCGTCATTCGGCGCTGGCGTCGGGGCCGGCCACCAGCTCGTAGTCGGGATTGAGGATCGCCTGGCGGTGGCTCCAGTCACCCACCATCCCCTCCACCAGCAGGCGGGCGCCGGGCTGGATCCCCGGGATCCGCCGCCTGCCCTGGAAGACGAGGAGCAGCTGGCCGGTCCCGTCGGCGATCACACATTCGAGGTTGGCCGTGCCGGACCGGGGCTGGACCCGGACCGACCGGATGCGACCGGCGATCCGGACGCGGTGGCGCCACTGCACCTCGCCAATGGGCACGGCATCGTCGACCCGTTCGCCGAAGGCCGCCCGCTCAAGCTCGTCACGTGCGACGGTCGCTCCGTCGCCGCCGGCGACACCGCCCCGACCGTCACCGTCGGCAGCGGCGAGCACGGCACGGCCCCACTCCCGCCGGTGGGAGAACCAGCCGCCTGTCAGCTGGTAGGGGACGACCGTGGCGTTCACGTGGCTCAACTGGCTCACGATCGTCGCGATCCGATCAGCCGTTCGATCGTGGAGCAGCCGGTTCAGACCGCCCGCATAGCCCCGCCTGGGCAGCAGGATGGTGAGCTCGGTCTCGCCGTCGGCCACCGATTCGGCTGCCAGCTGGAGGGCGGCCCGGGTCAGCCTGCGATCCGAGCACTCCACGACGTCGAGCGGCAGCGTGCTCAACCCGAGCCGCCCCCACTCGGCCTCGAGCGCGTTGGCCTCGGCGTCGTCGATGCAGAAGTGGACCGCCCGCAGTTCGTCGGGCATGAGCGTCCGGGCGTACTGGAGGGCACGAGCCGTCGCCATGTCCAGACGGTCGACGAGCACCACCACGACGTGCCGCGCCAGGACGGGGGCCTCGGCGGCCGCCGGTGCGCCCTCTTCGAGCTGCGCCGCCTCGCGCAGGTACTGGCGGTGCATCCGGAGCAGCCCGAAGAACATCAGCGGCCCCACCACCACGATGACCCACGCCCCCTCTTTGAACTTCACGATGGCGAAGATGAGGACGATGCTGGCGGTCAGCACGGCGGAGAAGCCGTTGACGACCATGCCCTTTCGCCACCTGCCGGCACGCGTCCGGTAGTGGTGCCGAGTCATGCCGGCGCCGGCCATGGCGAACCCGGTGAAGACCCCGATGGCGTACAGGGCCACCAGGCTGTCCACCTTGGCGTCGGTGGCGAGGAGGAGGGCGATGGCCACGATGGTGAGCACGATGATGCCGTTGGAGAAGGCCAGGCGGTGGCCCCGGCGGGTGAGCTGCCGGGGGAGGAACGAGTCCTCGGCCACGAAGCTGGCCAGGAACGGGAAGCCGTTGAAGCTGGTGTTCGCTCCGGTGTAGAGGATCAGCAGGGTGGCCAGCTGGACCACGTAGAAGAGCACTCGGCCGGGCCCGCCGCTGCCGAACACCGCCTGCACCTCTTGCGACACCACCGTCGGCGAGCCGGCCGTGAAGGGAACGGCATGGGTCCAGTGGGCCAGCATCGTCACGCCGAAGACGAGGAAGGCCAGGACCGAGCTCATGAGGATCAGGGTGGATCGGGCGTTCCGCCCCACCGGGGGGCGGAACGAGGCCACCCCGTTCGAGATGGCTTCGAGGCCGGTGAGGGACGAGCCGCCGTTGGCGAATGCCCGGAGCAGGGTGATGAAGGCCAGGCCCATCAGCAACCCGTGGCCCGGCGATCCCACCGGCCCGATACCGCTGTGGGGAAGGGGGATCGGATGGAGCTGGCCGAGCGCCTCGCGGACATAGCCCACGACGATCACCGTGCCGAGCGAGACGATGAAGAAGTACGTCGGGAAGGCGAAGATCCGCCCCGCCTCGCGGATGCCCCGCAAGTTGCCGTACAGGAGCAGGACCACCACGCCCACGGTGATGGGCACCGTGTAGGGCAGCAGCCCGTGGAAGGCGGACGTGAGCGCCGCCGTGCCGGCTGCCGTCTGGACGGCCACGGTCACCGTGTAGTCGATCAGCAGCGCGACCGCTGCCACCTGGGCGACGTTGGAGCCGAAGTTCTCCCGGGCCACCACGTACGCGCCGCCCGACTTCGTGTACAGGTGGAGGACGTCGAGGTACGAGAGGGTGACGAAGAACAGGACCCCGAGGATGGCGATGGTGATGGGGACCACGAGCGAGAACGCGGCCAGGCCCACGAACCGCACCATCTGGTTGAGCATCTCCTCGGTGCCGTAGGCCGAGGACGAGATGCAGTCCGGTGCGAGGACGCCGAGCGCGGTGGGCCGCCCCAGACGTTCGGAGCTCAGCTGCTCGTTGACCAGCGGGGGTCCGAGCAGCTTGTTCTTCAGCCGATAGCGGAGCGTCTCGGGAAGGTCGACGCGGGGTACGGTCGACGCCGACGGACGCACGGACCGCTCGCGGAGCACGGCCGGCTCCGTTCCCGCAGCGGTGGTGGCGTCCATGGCCATCAGTAAAACACGGCGCAGAGTGGCGGCGAGTTGTCTTGGCCTGGCGTTCCGTGTTGCATGGTGCCCGTGCACGTCATCGTCGTCGGCTGCGGCAGGGTGGGATCGGGGTTGGCAGCGCGCCTGTCCGCCGGCGGCCACTCGGTGGCCATCCTCGACAAGAACATCCGGGCGTTCCGCCGCCTCCCGCCGGCGTGGCCGGGGACGACCGTCGTCGGCTCGGGGTTCGATCGTGACGCGCTCGACCAGGCCGGGGCCGACCGGGCCGGGGCGTTGGCCGCGGTGACGAGCGGCGACAACTCGAACATCCTGACTGCCCGGATCGCACGCGAGACCTACCAGATCCACAACGTCGTGGCCCGGATCTACGACCCGAGGCGGGCCCAGATCTATCTCCGGCTCGGCATCCCGACCGTCGCCACCGTCGCGTGGACGATCGATCAGGTCGAGCGGCGCCTGATCCCCGGCGCATCCGACGTCGATTGGTCGGACACCACGGGGACGATGCTCCTGGTGGAACGAGACGTCCCCGACCACCTGGCCGGCCACTTCCTCACCGACCTGGACGTACCGGGGGAGATCAGGCTGGTCTCGGTGACGCGCTCAGGTGTGGCCCGGCTCGACGTCGACCAGTTGGTGGGCCAGGAGGGCGACGTGCTCCATTTCGCCGTCGCCAGCCACGCCCGCGACCGGCTCGACGCCGCGCTGGCCGGCGACGCGCCCGCCGGCGCCAGGGCCGGGGGCACCCGATGAAGGTGGCCATCGCCGGCGCAGGGAGCGTGGGGACCGCCATCGCCGCCGACCTGCACGCCAGCGGCCACCGCGTGCTCGTCCTCGAGCAGGATCCGGATCTGGTCGAGCGGCTACGGCCCAGCCTCGACATCGACTGGGTGGTGGCCGATGCGTGCGAGGTCAGTTCGCTCGACGCCGCCGGCATGGCCGACGTCGACGTGGTGGTGGCGGCCACCGGCGACGACGAGGACAACCTGGTCATCTCGCTCCTTGCCAAGCAGGAATTCGCCGTCCCTCGCGTGGTCGCCCGCGTCAACCATCCGAAGAACCAATGGCTGTTCAACGAGAGCTGGGGCGTGGACGTCTCCGTTTCCACGCCCCAGCTGCTCACGGCACTGGTCGAGGAGGCCGTGTCGGTCGGCGCCCTCGTCCGTCTCCTCCGCTTCGAAGGGGGCAACGCCCACCTGGTCGAGGTCACGCTGGCCGACGACTCGCCGGCGGCCGGCACCACCGTGGCCGACCTCGGCGTGCCCCGCGAGGCGACGATCGTCGCCGTCGTCCGGGACGACCGCCTCATCGTCCCGAGGGGCGACACCCGGCTGGCCGCCGGCGACGAGGTCCTCGTCCTGGTGACCGCCGAGGCGGAGGACCGGGTCCAGCAGCTGCTCGTGGGACACTGAAGGGCGGTGCGCGCCGCCTTCTTCGACCTCGACAAGACGGTGATCGCCAAGGCCTCGATCGCCGCGTTCGGGGGGCCCTTCTACCGGGGCGGTCTCATCAACCGGCGGCTGGTGGTGCGGGCACTGGCCTCGCAGGTCGTCTACCTGCACCTGGGCGCCAGTGAGCAGAAGCTCGAGCGGGTCCGGGAGTCCATGCTGACGCTGACCCGGGGATGGGACCGCGAGAAGATCCGGGAGATCGTGCGCGAGGCCCTCGAGGAGACGGTCGAACCCATCATCTACGCCGAGGCGCTCGACCTCATCGAGGCCCATCGGGCCGCCGGCGACCGGGTCTACCTCGTCTCGGCGTCACCGGAGGAGATCGTCCAGCCGCTTGCCGACCATCTCGGGGTCGACGGCGCCATCGCGAGCCGGGCCGTCGTCGACGGGGAGGGACGCTACACGGGCGAGATGGAATTCTACGCGTACGGACCGTTCAAGGCGGAAGCCATCAGGGACCTGGCGGCTCACGAGGGCATCGATCTCGGCGTGTCGTCCGCGTACTCCGACTCCTACACCGACCTGCCCATGCTCGAGGCGGTCGGCAACCCGGTAGCGGTCAACCCTGACCGAGTGCTGGCCAAAGTGGCGCGGGAGCGAGGCTGGGAGACGGTCCAGTTCACTAAGCCTGTCCGGCTGCGCGACCGGGTGCCCGTTCCCAGCCTGCCGGCCACCGCGACCGCGGCGGGCGCCGTCGCCATCACCGGAGCGTTGTTACTGGCGTGGCGGCTCATGCGGCATCCGCGCCCCGCCTGACCAGGGCGCAGGAGCAACGGCGCGGCCACCGGCCACCGATCGCCGGGGTCGACCCGGCCAGGGCCTCAGGCCTCGCGCAACCGCTTGGCGGCGACGACTCCGAGGGCTACCAGCACGGCGAGAATGAGCAGCTTCTTCATGTCGGGCGATGGTAGTCGGTCGCCCGCCACGGCGCACCGGGACCATTGGTACGCCCCCGATGGGGCAACGAGCCGCCGCATCCGGAGGAGGCGGCGTGGGGCAGTGGTCATGCCCGCCACACCGGCCGTGGCCCACCCCCCGTCAGGTCCCGGTGGCGGGCACCGGTTCATGAAGGAACTTTCATGGACGTTTCACGCTGGGCTCAGCATGTCGACGCAGAGTTGCCTCCATCACACCCGCAGTCACCAACTGCCAACGAAGGAGCTCCCATGTCGCCACTCAAGCCCTGGATCATCGGTGTCGCAGCCTCGGCGGGGCTTGTGGCCGGCGGGGTGGCCACCGCAGCACCCACGGCACCGTCCCATCCGGCGCCGGCCACGTCCGGCACCACCAGTCCCGCGGCCAGGGCGGGCACCACGGACCACGCCACGACGACGACGACGGCACCCGACGCCCTCAGCCAGACGGTCACGAGCCTGTCGGCCCAGAAGGCGGGACTCGACAAGCAGCTGGCGGCAGCGGAGAAAGCGGCAACGCAGTCCACCGCACCTCCGGTGACCGCACCTCCGGTGACCGCTCCTCCGGTGACCGCTCCTCCGGTGACCGCTCCGACGTGGTCCGAATCGTCGG
>JAJZAC010000021.1 GCA_021799615.1 Actinomycetes bacterium | reverse complement strand
GCCTGGGAGGACGTTGCCGCGTAGCTGCGAAAGTCGAGTCCCAGCCGCCCACCAGCCAAGAAATCACCATCCTCCGCTTGGCCTGGGAGGACGTTGCCGCGTAGCTGCGAAAGTCGAGTCAATTTGGGCCATCCCAACAATCGCGGTCCCGAAGTCCGCTCGATCGCCGTGATAGTCGAGCACCAGCCCCAGCTACGGCCAGATCGGCCGCGGGTAGGGCAGGTCTGCTGCCCGACCCGGTGACAGGCTCGGCATGTAGAGGCTGGTACGACTCGACGGGCGGATCGGTGGGGCGGCGCTGGGCCGCAAGGTGCAGACGTTGATGGACGCCATGGTCACAGGGCGAGCCACATCGACCACGCCGATGTGTTGTTGATCACGTTGGTTGCGACTTGTTGGTCCAATAGGTTGCGACTTGTTGGTCCATTTGGTTGCGACTTGTAGAATGACTTGATGGCCAACGACGTGCCGCCCGCTGGGAACCCGACATACCTGCCACGCGTCGCCGACGCCTCGGTGATGTCCGCACTCCAAGCGCTCGGCGCGGTGATGATCGAGGGTCCCAAGGCGTGCGGCAAGACCGAGACCGCCCGCCAGTACGCCCGGAGCGAGGTCCTGCTCGATCTGGACCCCGAGGCCCAGCGCGCCGCAGCGGTCGATCCCCGCCTGCTGCTCGCCGGTGAGGTCCCACGGCTCGTCGACGAGTGGCAGCGAGAACCGCGGGTCTGGGACGCGGTGCGCCGGGAGGTCGACACTCGGAGGTCACCCGGCCAGTTCATCCTGACCGGCTCCGCCACCCCCCGGGACCAGGCCGTCCGACACTCCGGCGCCGGGCGGATGAGCGTGGTGACCCTTCGGCCCATGACGCTGTTCGAGCAGGGGTACTCGACCGGGACCGTCTCGCTCGCCACGCTCCTCGACGGCCAGGCCCCCCCGGCGACCACGTCGGCGCTGGACGTGACCGACTATGCCGAGCGGATTGTCGTCGGAGGGTGGCCCGGGCTGATCGGACGCTCGGTCAGCGACGCCACGCGGTTCATGGACGGCTACGTCGACACCATCATCGAACACGACATCGACGTCGTCTCCGGCGCCCGCCGCGATCCGCGCCTCGTCAGGAGGTTCCTGCAGGCCTACGCCCAGATGAGCGCCCACCCCGCCCGGCTGAGCACGATCGTGGAGCGAGCCCGTGGCGGTGCCGCAGACGATGGGCCGTCTCGCTGGACGGCAGAGCCCTATCTCGACGCCCTCGCACGCCTCATGGTGGTCGACGACCTCGAGGCGTGGAACCCGGAGCTGCGATCGAGGACCAGGCTCATGACCACCCCCAAACGGCACCTCGTCGATCCGTCGCTGGCCGCCGCTCTCATGGGATGTGACCCCATCCGCCTCCTCGGCGACCTCAACACCCTGGGCTACCTCTTCGAGTCGCTCGCCGCCCGAGACGTCCGCGTCTACGCCGCCGCCGCCGGCGCAGCCGTCTACCACTACCGTGAGCGAGCCGGCGAGCTCGAGGTCGACCTCGTGGTCGAACGCCGCGACGGGGCCTGGATCGGCGCCGAGGTCAAACTCGGCGCCACCCTCATCGACGACGCCGCCAACGCGCTGCTCCGCCTCGCGTCCGCTCGCACCATCCGACCGCCGGCAGCCCTCGTGGTCCTCACCGCCACCGAGTACGCCTACCGGCGTCCCGATGGCGTGGCCGTCATCCCCCTCGGCCTGCTCGGACCCTGACCGGTCCGCCCGGCGGGCGGTCCCGGCATCCCAACTCCCGTCCCAACAATTGCGTCACGACCCGCCCCCGAACGTCGCACGCTATTCGCTCCGACCGGCGAGACGCCGCCCCCTACCAGCCAGGATGCGACACCTGGATACGAAGAGCCACAGGCTCGCCCGGCCCTTCGCTCCCTTGTCATCGTCAGGTCGTGGGTTCGAGTCCCACCACCGGCTCCACGAACTACCAGCTCAACTGGCACGTTCCGAACGAGCCGTGAGGTCCGGCGGGATGGGGTGCGACCCCCACGGGCCGGCGCGCCGGTTGGTGACACCGGGTCCCGTGCCGCCGGATCCGGGGCCAGCGCGTCAGTGGCCGGTCCCGAGCTGGACGGCCTTGACCAGGAGCAGCGCCACCGCGACGACGAGGTACCCACGCAGGGACCACATGGCGGCCGTGCGCCCCCGCGACCATTCGGGCCGGCCGAGCAGGGTCAGGGGGGGCATCCGCCACGTGTCGCGGTGCCCGGCCGGTACGGCGACCTGACCCGTCCGGTGGGTCCTGGCGTAGACGACCCCACCCCCGGCGAGGAGCACGATCAGGACGGCGAAGAGGACCAGGGACAGTAGGACGACGTCGACGGTCGGGAAGATGGTGGTCACCACGAGGACCAGGGACAAGTCCAGCAGTACGCCGATGATGAAGACGGCGACGACGTTCAGCCACGGCCGGTTGACCCACGGTCCGAGAACTTCCTTGTCGTTGCAGAGCAGCAGCAGGAAGACGGAGGCTGACGGCAACAGCACGCCGGCCAGGGCCTGGACCGAGGTCGTGATGAGCCCCAACGGCGCTCCCGGAATCAGCACGATCCCCGCAGCGAGCGCGACGAGACCGGCGAAACTCGAATAGAAGCCCGGAGCTTCGAAGAAGTTCCGGTGCAACGAGTGCCGGGCCCCGAACATGTCTCCGTAGGCGTAGGAGGTTCCGAGCGTGACTGCAGCCGCGCCGATGATCGAAGCGTTGACCAGGACGATGGCGTACAACGCCCCGGCGGTGTAGCTGATCTGATGCGAGAGCGCCCGGGCGACGCCGCCGGCGTCGGTGAAGGCGCCGAAGTAGTGGCTGTGGTCGAACGCGAACGCGCAGGCCACGATCATGGCGCCGGCGCCGATCACCGTGACGATCGACCCGAGGACGGTGTCGGCGCGTTCGTAGTTGATCCAGCGGGGCGTGATGCGCTTGTCGATGATGTTCGACTGCTGGAAGAACAGCTGCCACGGGGCGACGGTGGTCCCGACGATGGCGATGATCAACAGCACCGACGTCGAGTTGACGCCGCCGCGGATTCCTGGGACGACGAGGTCGTGCAGGATCGGGGCGGCATGTGGGTGGGCGAACACGGCAAGCGGGATGACCAGGAAGTTCGCCCCGACGAAGACGAGCATGAACCGTTCCCAGCGCCGGAAGCTGCCGCTGGCCGTCATGGCGACGAGCCCGAGTGCGGCGACCGGCACCGAGACGTACTTGCTGACGCCGAAGTAGGAAAGGGCGAGGTCGACACCGATGAACTCGGTCACGATGGTCAGGAAGTCGAGCAGGAACAGGTCCCCCACGGAGAACCATCCCCAGAACCTTCCGAACCGCTCCTTGATCAGCCGAGCGTGCCCGACTCCGGTCACCGCACCGAGCCGCACGACCATCTCCTGGTTGACCACCAGGACCGGGATGAGGAGGATCAGCGTCCAGAGGAGGCTGGTCCCGTAGTTCTGTCCGGCCTGGGAGTAGGTGGCCACCCCACCGGCGTCGTTGTCGCCGACCATGACGATGATGCCCGGCCCGACGATGGCGGCCAGGGTCAGGAGCCGGGCCCGCCAGGTTCGCCGGGCCGCGAGGTCGTGCTGCTTGATCGTCCCCAGCGCACCCCGGATGTCGCCGAGGTGGGCTTCGTCGAGCACCGCGCTGGGCCCGGCCGATGTGTCGATTGTGTCGTCGGCCATGGCGGCGGCCTCCCGGGGACGTGGTGGGCGGGGCGAGTGAGGCTCAGGCGCCGCCGCGGTCCCAGGCAGGCCGGCTCAGGCGGCCGGATCCACGGTGATCGGAGGCGCCGATCGTCGGTGAGGTGTCCCTCTGTCGGTATGCAGCGACGCTCCTCGGTCGATCCAGCAGAACCTGCCCCGTGGCTCTCCCGCCGCGACGGCAGCCAGCCGCGCTGCGGATGCGGACCGGGCGTTGCTGCCCGCCAGGACAGACGCCGTCCAGCACGCACCCTCTCGTCAGAGCTTTGGCACTGCCCGGCGTAGACCCCCCGGGGGGGTCAGCCGCTTGGGTCCACCCCTTGGGCCGGGGAGGACTGTCCTGACCCGGAGTGTCTCTCGACAGGTGGGGCCAGCGGCCTGTGTCCGAGCAGACGCCTCACCGAACGAGTGCGACTGCGCTGCCAGTATACGAGCAGTCTCCGGAGCTTCTCCACCTGCCCACCTGCCCACCCGCCGGCGGGCACGCGACGGTGCCGCCCTACCCGGGGCCGGATCCCCTACCCGTTGGTGGACGTCATGCCGTACTGGCGGCGCCACCCCTCAGGGAGGAGCAGCTCCAGGACGTCATCCACGCTGATGAGCCCGAGCACGGTCCGGTCGTCGTCCACCACGGGCAGGGCGGACAGGTTGTAGTCGCTCATCGTCCGTGACACCTCGTGCACGTCCGCATCGGGCGTCAACGCGACCGGATCAGGGTGGGCAACCGTGCCGACCTGGGCCGTCGCATCGGCCCGCAGGAGCTCGACGACCAGCACAGTCCCCGACAGGTGCCCAGCACCGTCGGTGACGAGCACAACCCCCGATGCTTCGGGAGCCACCGACGAGGACGCCACGGCCGCCAGGGCTTCGCCCACGGTGCGCTCTATGGGCACTGCCACGAAGTCCGGGTTCATCAGGCCCCCCGCGGTCTCGGGGTTGTAGCTGAGCAGCGAGCGCAGTGTGCGCTGGTAGGGAGACGGAAGGTGTTGCAGGATCGGCAGGCGCCGCTCCTGGTCGAGCTCCTCCAAGAGGTCCACCGCGTCATCGGGCGCCATCGCCGCGAGGACCCGGGCCGCTTCCTCGTCCGATCGCGACCGCAGGAATTCGACCTGGTGCTCCATGTCGAGCTCCTCGAACACGTCCGCCTCGAGCTCGCGGTCCCCGCCCACCGCAGCGATGATCTCCTCGCCCTCGTCGTGCGATGCCGCTTCCACCAGATCGGCCAGCTGGGCCGGGTGCAGGCGGGCCAGCTTGCGCAACGGGATCCGCAGCCGGGCTGTCGGCACGTGGGAGACGAACGGTTCGATCTCGGCCCAGTCCACGATTCCGCCGGCGCCGATCCGGTCCCGCGCCGAACGGGGCAGGAGCCGTCGCACCAGCGGCTTCGACGTCGGATCGACGCCGATCACCGACCACGTCCCCCCGACGCAGGCCAGTTCGATCTCGTTGGCACGGACCAGGCGGGCGCCGCTGATGTGGATGAGATGGCGCCCGGCGACGTCCGTGGCCAGGAGCACCTCACCGGGGCGGCGCTCGAACACGCCGAGAGACTCCGGTGCGGCCGACAGCCGCACCCCGGCGCGATCGAACGTGGCCACGTCGTGCATGTGGACGAACCGCCGTCGCCTGGCGATGGACAGGACCAGCCCGGTGATGGGGGGATAGCCCCCGTCTCCCAACCGGACGATGACGTCGCTCAACTTCCCGACGCGATCGCCTTCGGGCGACATCGCCGGCTCGCCGAGCAGGCAGGACAGATGCACCGTCTCCACGGCGAGGTCCGGCGGCTTCGACCTGGTGGCACCGGCCATGCCTCCGAGCGTAACGCCCCGTGTGCTCGCATGCCGGCCCGTCGCTCACGCGGCGGGTTCGGACCCCGCCACACGCGAGGTCCCCTCCGCCCTCCGAGGCGGGCGCCGCCCCGGCCGCCTCGGCGGTGACACACGCCCGGGCGGTACCGGTGGGGAGCTGTCGCCTCGGCGTCGGCTCCCGGTACGATCGCATTTTCCTGCCGGGCTGCCACGAGGGTGTGGCGACCCGGGGACCGGAAGGGACCGCCGTGAGACTCGCCAACGCCGCCGGCCGTGCCGTGCTCGTGCTCGAGAGCCGGATCGTCGACATCGAGACCGCGTCGGGCGGCCGGTTCGGCCCCGACCCGATGGACGTGCTCGCCGAGTGGGACGAGTTCCGCGCCTGGGAGGCAACCGGGGCCAGCAAGGCCGCCACCGCCCGCCTGGTCGAGTCCGACCTCCGTTGCCCCGTGCCCCGGCCTCGCCAGGTGTTCGCCATCGGGCTGAACTACCGCGACCATGCAGCGGAGTCGGGCATGGCCGTACCCGAGGTGCCCGCCACCTTCACCAAATTCCCCGCCAGCCTGTCCGGGCCGTTCGACGACATCCCGCTGGTCGGTGAGACCAACGACTGGGAGGTCGAACTGGTCGCCGCCATCGGCCGTCGAGCCGACCGTGTGGCCGAGCGCGAAGGGTGGTCCCACGTCGCCGGCCTCGCCGTCGGCCAGGACATCTCCGACCGCCACCTCCAGTTCGCCGCCGGGTCACAGTTCTCGCTGGGCAAGTCCCGCCGGGGCTACGGGCCCGTCGGGCCGTGGCTCGTCACGCCCGACGAGCTCGGCGATCCCGACGACCTCGCCATCGGGTGCGCTGTCGACGGCGAGACCGTCCAGGACGCCAGGACGAGTGACCTCGTCTTCGGCGTCCCCCGGCTGGTCGCCGAGCTGTCGGCCGTCATGACCCTCTTCCCCGGGGACCTCATCTTCACCGGCACCCCGAGCGGTGTCGGGTTCGCCCGCCAGCCGCCCCGCTTCCTCCGGGCCGGCCAGCTGCTCGCATCGTGGGTCGACGGGATCGGCACCATCCGGAACCGGTGCGCAGGGGAAGACGCCTGAGGGAGGCCCGTGGCGCCGAAGGACGGGCGGTGGGCCCGAAGGGCACGGGAGGGCCGCTGCATCCGACGCCGGACCAGCCCTTCCCCACCCACCGTCACCAGCGCGCACGGCCCGTGGTGCCCGCGGACTAACTTCGACGGGAACGGTGTTCCCTGACCATGCGGGCAGGGCACCGAGTGGACGCCGGGAGGGAACGTCGATGGCGGACGTGACGACCACGCAAGCACCCCCGTCGCTCGCCACGCGGTACCGGGAGGCGCGAGCACTGACCGAGACCCTTGCCGGGCCGCTCTCCGCGGAAGACCAGACCGTCCAGTCCATGCCGGATGTCAGCCCCACCAAGTGGCACCGGGCCCACACCTCGTGGTTCTTCGAGACCTTCCTCCTGCGCGACCGGCTCGAGGGCTACCGGACCTTCGACGACGCCTACGCCTTCCTCTTCAACTCGTACTACGTGTCCGTCGGCGATCGGCACACCCGGGCCGAGCGGGGGCTCATCT
The DNA here is from genome assembly GCA_021799615.1 of Actinomycetes bacterium. Taxonomy (GTDB): domain Bacteria; phylum Actinomycetota; class Acidimicrobiia; order Acidimicrobiales; family RAAP-2; genus JAJZDI01. Next base: position 26,390 of record JAJZAC010000021.1, on the reverse strand, counting down.
CCCGCCCCGGGATCGCGGAGATCGCCCGCTATCGGGCCCACGTGGACGAATCCATGGACCGCCTGCTCCTCGGCGACCTGGACGCCGGGGCGGCCACCTTGGCCGAGCTCGGGATCCACCACGAGCAGCAGCACCAGGAGCTCCTGCTCATGGATATCAAGCACGTCCTCTCACGAAACCCGACGAGACCGGCCTACCAGCCATTCCTGGCTGCTCCTGGCCCCACCGGCGACGCCCTGCCCGCGACCCCGCCCGGCACCGGTGGATGGGGCTGGTCGGAGCACCCCGGCGGCATCGTCGAGATCGGTCACGACGGCGAGGGCTTCGCATTCGACAACGAATTGCCTCGTCACCCCGTGCTCCTCCGGCCCTTCGCGCTGGCTGACGCACCGGTGAGCTGCGGCGACTGGCTCGCCTTCATGGACGACGGCGGCTACACGCGGCCGGAACTGTGGCTGTCGGAGGGGTGGGCGGCAGCGCAAGCATCCGGCTGGGACGCACCCCTCTACTGGTTCCGGGACCTCGAGGACCGCGCCGACGCATGGCAGGTCTTCACCCTCGGTGGTCCCCGGCCCGTCAGCGCCCGGGAGCCGGTCTGCCACGTCAGTCTCTACGAGGCGGACGCCTTCGCCCGCTGGGCCGGTTGCCGCCTGCCCACCGAGTTAGAATGGGAGGCCGCCGCCGGGACCGGCGATCCCGTGGCCGGCCACCTCGAGCTCGACCGGCTCCATCCGCGCCCCGCCGGTCCCGACCTCCCCGGCGGGGGCGTCTGGCAGTGGACGTCCAGCTCGTACGCACCGTATCCCGGGTTCCGCACCGCCCCTGGTGCCGTCGGCGAGTACAACGGCAAGTTCATGGTCAACCAGTACGTGCTGCGCGGTGGGAGCTGCGCCACCCCCGCCGGACACTGGCGCGCCACCTACCGCAACTTCTTCCCGGCCTCGTCTCGCTGGGCGTTCGCCGGTGTCCGGGTGGCGCGTGACGGATGAGGGCGCTCGCACGGCGGTCGCAGGGGCATCCGCCACGCCCCGGCGCTCCGAACGATCGATGACCGGCAACGGCCCCGGGAGGTGGACCATCCGCGACCAACGACACGATCCGGCCCTGGTAGAGGTCCACCTCACGCCGAAGGACCTGCGCTCGTCCATGGAGCGCGACGTCCGCACGGGCCTGACGTCCTCGCCGAAACGGCTCCCGCCCGTCTACTTCTACGACGAGCGGGGAAGCAGGCTGTTCGACGAGATCACCCGCCTGGAGGAGTACTACCCGACACGGTCCGAGCGCTCCATCCTCGACCGGAACGCTGCCGAGATCGCCGCGCTGGCCGGCGCCGACACGCTGGTCGAACTGGGAGCGGGCACTTGCGACAAGTCACGGATCCTGCTCCGCGCGATGGAGGCGACCGGTCGGCTCAAGCAATTCGTCCCGCTCGACGTCAGCGAGGAAGTCCTGACGGAGGCGGCCGGCGGTCTGGCCGGCGAGTTCCCCGCCCTCGCCGTCCACGCAGTGGTGGCCGACTTCCACCGGCACCTGGGAGTCCTCCCCCGCAGTGGCAGCCGGATGTTCGCCTTTCTCGGCGGGACCATCGGCAACTTGGACCCGATGCAACGTCGGCGGTTCTTCGCCGACCTCGACTGCTCGATGGACCCCGGTGACAGCCTGCTGCTCGGGACCGACCTGGTGAAGGACCGGAGCCGGCTGGTCTCCGCCTACGACGACGCCGCAGGCGTGACCGCCCGGTTCAACCGGAACGTCCTCCACGTCCTCAACCGTGAGCTCGGTGCGACGTTCGTGCCCGAGGAGTTCGCCCACGTCGCCTCGTGGAACGAGGGGTGCAGCTGGATCGAGATGCGCCTCCGGTCGGAACGCCGGACGACGGTGCGGGTCGAGGCCCTCGACCTCGACGTCGACTTCGACGAGGGCGAGGATCTGCTGACGGAGATCAGCTGCAAGTTCACCCCCGACGGGCTCGACAGCGAACTGGCGGCGTGCGGCTTCGTCACCCAGGCCACCTGGCGGTCGCCGGCCGACGAGTTCCAGCTGACCCTGGCCACGCCGTACTGCTGACGCCGGCGTGCGGCGAGCCGGTGGTCCCGCCACACGCCTCCCGGACGGGACGGGACGGGACGGGGACCGCGGGCGGGAACACGCCGGCTCCACCGGTTGTTTACTGTCCATGACCATGCGAGCCATCTGGAACGACACCGTCCTGGCCGAGAGCGACGCCACCATCGTCGTCGAGGGCAACCACTACTTTCCGCCCGACTCGGTCCGCAGGGAGTTCTTCGTTCCGAGCCCGAGCCACACGAGCTGCCCGTGGAAGGGTCAAGCGAGCTATGAGACCGTCATCGTCGACGGCGCTGAGAACGCCGACGCCGCCTGGTACTACCCGGATCCAAAAGAAGCGGCGGCCGAGATCCGCGACTACCGGGCCTTCTGGCGCGGCGTCACCGTCACCGACGCCTGACGGCCGTCCCCCGCGTTGCCCGCTCGAGCTCTGGAGCAACACGGCATTGGAGCGGCCTAGCCACCCTGTCGTCCCGGGAGGTCCCCCGCCGCGCACCCATGGGGAGCTCGGCATGTGAACCCGTACCGGAGCTCGGTGATGCTCCAGGTACGTGACCGTCTCCCGGTCGCCATCCGCCCAGGTGGACGACCGGGAACGCCGGGATTCCCGCCCAATGATCGGCGGTCCCACCAGGGACAGCTCCGCCAGGCACCGGTCCACGACGACGACGAGGAGCAGCGATGAACCTTCATCCCAACGGCCACGGCTACTGGGAGTTCGCCTCCGACGGCGGTGTGTTCACCTTCGATCCGGGCGCCAAGTTCCAGGGCTCGACGGGCAACTTCACCCTCGTGGCTCCGATGGTGTCCTCGTCGGCCACCTGAACCACGTCCCGGGTTGCCACCGGGGATCGACAGCAGAACGCCACGGCCCGACCGCCCGGTCGGGCCGTGGCGCGTCCACCGACGTCTGCATGGACCGGGGTGCGGAGGTCCGGGCGCCGGGCGTCAGCCCCGGAGACGCGCGATCTCGAAGCAGGCCACCGTCCCGGCGGCGGCCACGTTGAGCGACCCGAGCACACCATGCTGGGGCAGCGCGGCCAGGACGTCGCACCGCTTGCGGGCCAGCTCGGACATACCGGATCCCTCCGAGCCGAGCACGAGGGCGACCGGCTCCCCGGCGAGCTCGAGATCGAAGAAGCTCCTCGGCGCCTCCGCGGCCAGGCCGATGGTCCACACGCCCCGTTCGGTCAACTGGCGCAACGCCGTGGGGATGCCCGGAACGAGCGCCATGGGAACGTACTCCACGGCGCCGGCGGCCACCTTGGTGACGGTCGGGGTCACGTGCGCGGACCGGTGGCGGGGGAGGACCACGCCGGTGGCGCCGGCGCACTCGGCGCTGCGCAGGAGCCCGCCGAGGTTCTGCGGGTCGGTGATCCCGTCGAGGACCAGGAGGAACGCGCTGCCACCACCGGTCGGGCCTTCGCACAACGCGTCGAGGGACACCGGTCGGAGTGGCTCGGCCAGGGCGACCACGCCCTGCGGGCCGTCGGTGCGGGCGATGGCGTCGATCCGGCCCCTCGACACGTACTGGACACGGACGCGCCGACGCCGGGCCAGCTCCTCGATCTCGTCCAGGACTGGGGCGGGGTCCATGGCTTCGGCAAGGTAGAGAGCTCGCACCTGCCGGCGGCCTGCGTCGAGGAGCGCTCGCACGGCTTGGCGCCCCTCCACCTGGTCGCCGCCGAGGCCGTCCGAAGCCGATCGGGTGCGCCCAATACGGGCGGTGGCACGGCCGGGCTGGCTGGCCCGCCCGGTGCTGGCCCGCCCGGTGCTGGCCCGCCCGGTGCCTGGCCGCGCGGAACCGGCCCGCTCGCCGCCCTGGCCAGCGGACTGCCCGCCGCTCCGGTTGCCAGGACGACCGCGCCCACCCGAACCACCGCGCCCACCCGAACTACCGCGCCCGCCCGGACCCCGGCCCCGAGGCGGCGTCATGCCGACCCCCTGGCCGGACCGGCGGTGAGGAGCACGACGGCCAGGGCGCCAACGCCCTCGGCGCGGCCGATCGCCCCCAAACCGTCCGTGGTAGTCGCTTTCACCGACACCGGCGCACCGGTCACCTCGGTGAGCCGATCCGCCATCTGACCGGTGGCATGAGCAAGCCGGGGAACCTGGGCCACCACGGTGCAGTCGGCGTTCACCGGCACCCAGCCGGCAGCCGCGGCCAGCACCAGGGTGCGGGCCAGAAGGTCCATGCTGTCGGCGCCGGCCCACACCGGGTCCGACGAAGGGAAATGGACGCCGAGGTCGCCCAGCTGCGCCGCGCCCAGGACGGCGTCGGCCAGAGCATGGGCCAGGGCGTCGGCGTCGCTGTGACCGTCGAGCCCACGGACCCCGTCCCCGTCGACGGTGATGCCGCCGAGGACCAGCGGGCGGCTGGGATCGTCGCTGAACCGGTGGAAATCAACACCCTGTCCGATCCGCAGGGGGACAGTGCCGGCACCCGTCACCCCTCGACCTCCGTTCCCGGCTCGGATGTTCCCGGCTCGGATGTGCCCGGGGCTGCCGCGCCCGGCGGGTTCGGGGACCGCTCACGGGCGCCTGCCGAGCCACGGCGTCCGGCGCAGGCGACGAGCAACTCGGCCAGGGCGAGGTCGGACTCGACGGTGACCTTCACGTTGGCGTGCTCGCCCTCCACCACCCGCACCGTGCCTCCGGCCTGCTCGACCATCCCGGCGTCGTCGGTGGCATCGTCCCCCGAGGCATGGGCTCGGCGGAGCACGTCGGCCCGGAACGCCTGCGGGGTCTGGACCGCCACCAGACCGTCACGGGGCACCGTCGCCGCCACCCGGGTGCCGTCCAGGCGTTTCAGGGTGTCGGTGACGGGCACGCCAGGGATGGCGGCGGCGAGGTCGGGGTCGTCCACCAGCGCGCTGACGACGGCCCGGAACAGCGACGGCGTGGCCAGGGGGCGGGCCGCGTCGTGGACCACCACGATCCCGGCATCGTCGGGCACGGCTGCCAGGCCGGCCCGGACGGACGCGCTCCGGGTGGCCCCACCCGGCACCACGGCATCGGCCCGCAGACGCCCGGCACCCACCACCGCGCCGCCGGCGAGGCGATCGGGGGGCACGACGAGGACGGTCCCGGCCGCACAGGTGGCCGCGGCGTCGAGCGCCCAGGCCACGAGAGGTCGTCCACCCACGTGCGCGAACTGTTTCGGAGCGCCGAACCGCCGGCCGCTCCCACCGGCCACGACGACGGCCCACACCAACGGTGCCGCCGGCGCCCCGCCGGGCTCGCCGGCTCCCGGTCCGGCTGGGGCGGGGCGCCCCCGGTCCGGCGACGGACTCCCTCGGCCATCCGGTCCCGCGGTCGGGGTCAGGGCAGGGCCTCGTCGAGGCGCTGCTCGGCCGCCTCCTCGTCCACCCCGAGGGCGAAGGTCAGCTCGGAGACGAGGATCTGGCGCGCCCGACCGAGCATCCGTTTCTCGCCGGCAGAGAGGCCCTTGTCCTTGTCGCGGATCGAGAGGTTCCGCACCACCTCGGCCACCTGGTAGATGTCGCCGGAGCGAAGCTTCTCCGAGTGGTTCTTGTAGCGGCGGGACCAGTTGGTCGGCATGCGGGCTTCCTTTTTCCGGAGCACCGCGAAGACCTCCTCGACCTCCTCGTCGTTGATCACCTCGCGCAGGCCCACGCCGTCCGTGTTGTCGGCCGGCACCATCAGGGTGAGGTCACCGTAGGCGAGCCGGAGCACGAGGTACTCCTGCTTCTTACCGAAGGCCTCCTTCGTCTCACGGCGCTCCACGACGGCCGCGCCGTGATGGGGATAGACGACCTTGTCACCGATGTCGAACACCGTGCCTCCTGGGCAGAACATACGGGGATCCGGGCAGCATGCACCGTCCGCATCGGCAGCTGGAGCCCCTTGAATCAGGCACTCCAGGGTACACGGTGGCCGCCCATCCTCCGGCCGGCCCGCGATCTTCTCTCGGGGACATCCCCGTCCCGGTCGGAACCGGCCACGTCAGGGGCGCCACCGGCGGGGCCGGGGCGCCACGCCGGGAGCCGACCCTCGCCCGGAACGACAGCTGCCCGAACGTGGGCGCTGTTCACTGATAGCGCTCGAGGATGTTCGCCTCGGCCAACCGGGACAGGCCGTCCTTCACCGACCGGGCCTTGGCCGTTCCCACTCCTTCGACCTGCTCCAGTTCGGACAGCGAGGCTCGCATGATCTGCTGCAGGTTGGCGAACCGATCGACGATGCGCTCGATGATGGCGTCGGAGAACCGTGGAAGCCTGCTCAACAGGCGGTAGCCACGGGGCTCCACCCCCGCCTGCGGGTCGGCCTGCATCGCCGACAAGGAGAGGACCTCGGCGACCCGCCGGCTGTCGATCAGTTCGTCGGAGGTGAGCTCGGACAGCGCCGCGACGGCCCGTTCCACCGCGGTGATGCGGTCCATCCCCCCTGTCGGTCTGCCCATGTAGTCCCGGATCACGAGGCGGAGGGTGGCGGCTACCCCGTCGGTCAGCTCGGCCAGCTGCAGGCGCACGAGACGGCCGTCGTCCCCCAGCTCGACCAGGTAGCCGGCGACCTCCTCGGCGATACGGGCCACCATCTCGGCCGACTGGAGCACACCGACCACGTCCCCGACGGAGACGGTGTCCTCCACCTCGAGGCTCGAGAGCTGGCTCACGGCCACGTCGAACCGGCTACGGAACCGCTGGAGGGTCGCCAGCGCCCGGTCGGCCCGGTCCACCAGCCATCCGATGGGCTGGAGGGTGTGCTTGCGGTCGTTGCGGTAGACGGCGATGACCGACATGGCCGCCGACACCGACACCACCGGGACGTCGATCGACCGGGCCACCCGCTCGGCGGTCCGGTGCCGGGTTCCCGTCTCGGTGGTGGGGATCGACGCCTTGGGCACGAGGTGCACGTTCGCCCGAGCGATCCGCGAGGCGTCGGCGGCGAGGATGATGGCGCCGTCCATCTTGGCCAGCTCGGAGATGCGCTGGGGGCTGAATTCGGCGTCGAGGAGGAACCCACCCGAGCAGATCGAGAGGACAGCCGGATCGTCGCCTACCACGACCAGCGCACCCCGCTTGGCCAGGAGGATCCTGTCGAGCCCCTCGCGCAGTGGGCGACCCGGTGCGACCATCGCCAAGGCGTCGCCCATGGCGGACCGGTGGTGCGCGCTCACGCCAAGAGCGTACCCGGGCACGTCCCCCGGGCACCGGCGGACGGCACCAGTGCGACCAGATCGAGATGGGCCAGTGCCTGACCCACGGAGTCGACCCGCACCACGTGCATCCCGTCTGGTCCGGGCGGGGCCGAACGGGGCACGATGGCCCGGGTGAACCCGCACCGGGCGGATTCGTCCAACCGGCGGGGGAGGTCGGCCACCTGGCGGACCTCGCCGGTCAGGCCCACCTCGCCCACCGCGACGAGGTCCGCGGGGACCGGCACGCCGGTGATGGCCGAGCTGACGGCAAGTGCGACGGCCAGATCGGCAGCCGGCTCGGCGGCCCGGATCCCTCCCACGACCGACGTGAAGACGTCCACCATGCGGACAGGCAGATCGGTGTGGCGCTGGAGGACGGCCAGGGTCATGGCCAGGCGACCGAGATCGAGACCGACCGCCGCCCGCCGGGGCTGCTGGGTGGTGGACCGGACGACGAGCGCCTGGAGCTCGGCCACGAGGGTGCGTCTCCCCTCGAGGACGGCGACGACGGTGCCCCCCGGAGCACCCGGACGGCGGTCGCCGAGGAGCAGGCGGGCGGGGTCGTCCACAGGCGCCAGGCCGGCAGCGCCCATCTGGAAGAGCCCGATCTCACCGGTGGGCCCGAAGCGGTGCTTGACCGCCCGCAACAGCCGGAGGGCGTGGTGACGGTCCCCTTCGAACGAGAGCACGGTGTCCACCAGGTGCTCGAGGGCGCGGGGCCCCGCCAGCGACCCGTCCTTCGTCACGTGACCGACGAGCACCGTGGGCACGTCCGTGCGCTTGGCCATGGCCACCAGGAGCTCGGCGCACTCGCGCACCCGGGCCACGCTGCCCGATGCCGCCGACCGGGCAGCAACACCGTCGCCGGCCACCACCGACTGGATCGAGTCGACCACCACCAGCTCGGGCCGTGTGTCGTCCACGGCGGCCTCGATGGCGGCGACGCTCGTCACCGGGAGGACCAGGAGCTCACCGGGGATGTCGCCCAGGCGATCGGCCCGGCGGCGGACCTGGTGTGCCGACTCCTCGGCCGAGGCCAGGAGCACGCGGCTCCCTGCCGCCGCCCGGGAGGCGAGGGCCTGGAGGACCAGGGTCGACTTGCCGATGCCCGGTTCGCCGCCGAGGAGCGTGACCGAGCCGGGTACCAGGCCGCCGGCGAGGACGCGATCGAGCTCGGACACGCCGGTCGGGATGGCGGCGACTCCCTGCATCGCCACCGTTGCCAGTGGCACCGGCGCCGGGCCGGTGCGGGCGCGGGGTCCGGCTGGAACGGTCGGCTCGGCTTCGAGGGTGTTCCACGCCGAGCATGACGGGCACCGTCCGCTCCAGCGGAGGGATCGGTGCCCGCAGGCGCTGCAGCGGTGCGGAGAGGCATGGGCGACCATGCCCGGCACCGTACGGTGGGGGTGTGACGCTCCTACGGGACGTGGTCGGTCGACGGGGCCGGGCCGGTCCGAGCGGGACGGTACCCGGCTGGCGGCATCCTGACCCGGCCTGCGGGTGCGGCACCGCGTGCGGGATGCCCGGCGAGGATCAGCAGATCCCCGCCGGTCCCCCGGTCACTCCGTTGCCGGGCCCGCTCCCGCCATCTCGACCGGCGGTGGCTCGACGCCCTCGATGGCCTTGAAGGTCAGGTGCAGCTCGCCGACGGCCAGGGGGGTGCCCTTGGCTTCGGACTCGGCTGCCTCCTCGGCGGTCACCGGCTCGGCGTCGACGATGATCGTCTCGCCCACCCGGAACTCCTTCCACAGGATCCGCTCGGAGAGCGGGTCCTCGATCAGCTGCTGGATGGCACGGCGCAGCGGCCGGGCACCGAGCAACGGGTCGTAGCCGCGCTCGGCCAGCAGGAGCTTGGCCGGAGGCGTGAGCACGAGGCTCATGCCCTGGAGCTCGATCTGGTCGGAGACCCGCTGGATCATCAGGTCGACGATCTCGATGACCTCGTTCTTCGACAGCTCGTGGAAGACGACGACCTCGTCGATGCGGTTGAGGAATTCGGGCCGGAAGTGGGCCTTCAGGGCTTCGTTGACCTTCGCCTTCATCCGCTCGTAGGTGACCGCCTCGGATGTCTTGGCGAAGCCCACCGACGACTTGCGCAGGTCGGCCGTGCCCAGGTTCGAGGTCATGATCAGCACGGTGTTCTTGAAGTCCACCGAACGGCCCTGGGCGTCGGTCAGGCGACCGTCCTCCAGGATCTGGAGCAGGGCGTTGAAGACATCGGGGTGGGCTTTCTCCACCTCGTCGAAGAGCACCACGGAGAACGGCTTGCGACGCACCGCTTCGGTGAGCTGCCCACCCTCCTCGTAGCCCACGTAGCCGGGGGGCGAGCCCACCAGGCGGCTGACCGTGTGCTTCTCCATGTACTCGGACATGTCGAGCTGGATCAGCGCGTCCTCGTCGTCGAAGAGGAACTCGGCCAGGGTCTTGGCCAGCTCGGTCTTTCCGACGCCGGTCGGCCCGAGGAAGATGAACGAACCACTCGGGCGCTTGGGGTCCTTGAGGCCCGCCCGGGTCCGGCGGATCGAGCGCGACAGGGCGGCGATGGCCGGCTCCTGGCCGATGACCCGCTTGTGCAGCTCCTCCTCCATGCGCAGCAGCTTGGCCGTCTCCTCCTCGGTCAGGCGGTAGACGGGGATACCGGTCCAGTTGGCCAGGACCTCGGCGATGACCTCCTCGTCGACGACGTCGAACAGGTCGACGCCCTCGGCCTTCCACTCCGCCTCCATCGCCTCCTTGCGCTCCAGGCGCTCCTTCTCCTGCTCGGCCAGCTTCTTGGCCTGGTCGAAGGCCTGCTTCTCGATGGCGGCTTCCTTGTCGGCCCGCAGGCGGGAGATCTCCTCCTCCAACTTCTTGTAGGAGGGCGGGGTGGCCATGCGCCGGATCCGCAGGCGGCTGCCCGCCTCGTCGATCAGGTCGATGGCCTTGTCGGGAAGGTAGCGGTCGGCCAGGTAGCGGTCGGCCAGATTCGCCGCCGCCACCAGGGCCTGGTCGGTGATGGTCACCGAGTGGTGCGACTCGTACCGGTCGCGCAGGCCCTTCAGGATCTCGATGGTGAGGGCGACGTTCGGCTGTTCCACCTTGATCGGCTGGAACCGGCGCTCGAGGGCGGCGTCCTTCTCCAAGTGCTTGCGGTACTCGTCGAGGGTGGTGGCCCCGATGGTCTGCAGCTCGCCCCTGGCCAGCATGGGCTTGAGGATCGAGGCGGCGTCGATGGCGCCCTCGGCGGCACCGGCACCGACCAGGGTGTGGAGCTCGTCGATGAACAGGATGATGTCGCCGCGCGTGCGGATCTCCTTCAGCACCTTCTTCAGGCGCTCCTCGAAGTCACCCCGGTACCGGCTACCGGCCACCAGCGCACCGAGGTCGAGGGTGTAGAGCTGCTTGCCGGTCAGGGTCTCGGGCACCTCGTCGGCCACGATCCGCTGGGCCAGGCCCTCGACGATCGCGGTCTTGCCCACACCCGGTTCGCCGATCAGGACGGGGTTGTTCTTGGTCCGGCGCGACAGGACCTGCATGACCCGCTCGATCTCTTTCTCCCGTCCGATGACCGGGTCGAGCTTGTGGTCCCGGGCCAGTGCGGTGAGGTTCCGCCCGAACTGGTCCAGGACAGGCGAACCGGTGGGGGCGTCGGACGAGCTGGAGCCCGGTGCGCCCGCGCCCACGGCCTCCTTGCCCTGGTAGCCGGAGAGGAGCTGGATGACGGTCTGGCGGACCCGAGGCAGGTCGGCCCCCAAGCTCTGGAGAACCTGAGCGGCCACACCCTCGCCCTCCCGCACCAGGCCGAGGAGCATGTGCTCGGTGCCGATGTAGCTGTGACCCAGCTGGAGAGCCTCCCGCAGCGAGAGCTCGAGCACCTTTTTGGCGCGGGGCGTGAAGGGCGGCGAGCCGGTCGGGGCAGTACCGGCCAGGCCGATGGTCTCCTCGACCTTCTCCCGGACGGCCTCGAGGGACACGCCGAGCGACTCGAGCGCTTTGGCCGCGACCCCCTCGCCCTCGTGGATGAGCCCCAGCAGGATGTGTTCCGTGCCGATGAAGCTGTGGTTCAGTAGGCGCGCCTCTTCCTGCGCCAGCACCAACACTCTCCGTGCCCGGTCTGTGAAACGTTCGAACACCCGACCGCCTCCAATGCGGTATGTGACAACTGATCGGAGTCTACAGGGGCGAGTGCCGCTCGCACCCGCACCAGACGCCGTTTGCCCGACGATCGGCCAGAGCGCCTATCGTCATACCCGGTGAACGTCATCGAGGTCCTGGGTCTTCCCAGCATCGAAGCAGAGCTGGCACGGCTCGAGCCCCTCCTGAAGGAGTCCGTCGTGACCGGCGACGGCTTCCTGGACGAGGTCACGACCCACCTGATCGCGGCGGGGGGCAAGCGGCTGCGACCCGTCCTCGCCCTGGCTGCGGCCACGTCGGCGGGGCGGGACGCCACCCGGGAGGACCTGCTGGGTGCGGTTGCCGTGGAGCTCGTCCACCTGGCCTCGCTGTACCACGACGACGTGATGGACGAGGCCACCATGCGGCGCAACGTCGAGAGCGTGAACTCCCGGTTCGGCAACCTGGTGGCCATCGTGGCCGGGGACTTCCTCCTCGCCCGGTCGGCCGAGATCGCCGCCGGCCTGGGCACCGAGATCGCCGGACTGCTGGCCAAGACCCTGGGCGACCTGTGCCAGGGCCAGGTGACCGAGGTGCGGTCCGCCTTCCAGGTCGGGCGCACCGAGGAGGACTACACGCAGGCCATCGCCGGCAAGACGGCCTCGCTCATGGCCACGTCGTGCCGGATCGGTGCCATCACGGCCGGCCTCCCCCGCGACCAGGTCGATGCGTTCACCGCCTTCGGGCGGAGCTTCGGCATGCTCTTCCAGGTGCGCGACGACGTCCTCGACGTCGTGGGTACCGAGGAGGAGCTCGGCAAGCCGGCCGGCCAGGACCTGGCCGAGGGGATCTACACCCTTCCGGTGCTGCTGGCGCTGGCCGACTCGGCCGTCGGCCCCGAGCTCCGTCCGCTGCTGGGCCAGCCTCTGGGCCAGCCGGAGCGGGACAAGGCCCGCTCCATCGTGGCCGCCTCGGCGGCGATCCCCGCCGCGGTGGCGACCGGGCGGCGGTACGCCGACCAGGCCGCCCGTGCGGCGTCGGTCCTGCCCGACGCCGAGCTCGGCACCGGTCTCGCCCGCCTGGCGGCGTCCCTGCTCGACGGGCTCCCCACCGGCTGATTCCCCGCCCGGCTCCCCGGCGCCGCCGTCACGACCGCTGACGCCGGGGTTCCCGCGGCAGCGGCGTGCCCTGCCGACGCCGGTCCAGGCCCGACTGGCGCCGATCGGCGCGCCCCACGGGCGCGCCGATCACGTCGCTGCAGCCACCGAGTGGCCGCCTGCTGCCCGTCAGGCCGAGGCTGTCGATCCGGTAGCCGAGCCGGTCGAGGGGGCGGAGACGTGGCACGACTGCTCGATCCGCTGCGTGACCCGCTGCAGCCGCGTCTGGAACGACGGGCTCTCCAGCCGGGTGATGCGCTTCTCGATACGGGCGGCCCGCGTGGTGTTGCCCGCGGCGGTCGCCCGCTGCTCGGCCGAGTGGAGCTTGGGGAGGCCGGCCGAGATGCGGGCTTCGACGGTGGCGATGCGCTGCAGGGCGGTCGGTGCCTTCGCACAGGTGAACGTGCGGGCGTGCTTCGCCCCCGTGGCCGGCACCGCCCCGGTCGACGGGTTGGCGGCGACGACGGCTGACACCGGCGTGGCCGTGGACGGGCTGGCACTCCCGGAGGCGACGGCCACGCCGGCGGCTCCGGCAGCCACCGTCCCTGCAGCGATCGCCCCGACTACGAGCTTCTTCAACATCGGCGTTTCCTTCCCTTTCCCTGGTCACGGCGTCGACCGGGCCCCTGGCGGGAGCTCCGTTCCGACCGACCGGGTTCCTCCCGGCCGCATGTCCGTTGTCCCACGGCTGGGTGTGCACACGACCACCGTGCGGTTAGGGAATTGTAAGGGGAACGGGCAGCGCTCAGCGGTCGGGGCGCAGCGTCGGGAAGGCGATGACCTCCCGGATGTTGGCCACGTCGGCCAGAAGCATCACCAGGCGGTCGATGCCGATGCCCAGGCCCGCGGTGGGAGGGAGGCCGTGCTCCAGCGCCCGGAGGTACTCCTCGTCGACCGGCATGGCCTCGTCGTCGCCCGCCGACTTTGCCGCGGCCTGGGCCTCGAACCGCCGGCGCTGGTCGTCGGGGTCGGTGAGCTCGGTGAACGCGTTGGCGAGCTCCCTCCCGGCCAGGATGGCCTCGAACCGCTCGGTCAGCCGGGGATCGTCGCGATGCCGACGGGCGAGGGGCGACACCTCCACGGGGAAGTCGGTCACGAAGATCGGTCCCCACAGCGCCGGCTCCGCGTGCTTCTCGTAGAGCTCGAGAAGGAGCTTGCCCGGCCCCCAACCCGGCTGAGGATCCACGCCGGTCTCGGCCACCAGCCGGCGCAACTCGCCCTCTGGGGTGTCGAGGGAGACGTCGAGCCCCGAGTGCTCGCGTACCAGCTCGGCCAGCGTGGCCCGCCGCCACGGGGGTGCCAGCTCCAGGATCCGCCCGCCGTAGGAGAGCGTGGTGGACCCGCACAGGTCGACGGCCAGCCCCGACACCAGCTCCTCGACCAGGACGAACAGGTCGGTGAGGTCGGCGTAGGCCTGGTAGAGCTCGAGCATGGTGAACTCGGGGTTGTGGCGGGGGGACAGCCCCTCGTTGCGGAACACCCGCCCGATCTCGAAGACCCGCTCGAACCCGCCGACCACCATCCGCTTCAGGTACAGCTCGGGGGCGATCCGCAGGTAGAGGTCCGTGTCGAGTGCGTTGTGGTGGGTGACGAACGGCCTGGCGGTCGCTCCGCCGGGCAGCGGGTGGAGCATGGGCGTCTCGACCTCGACGAAGCCCCGGTCCTCGAGCGAGCGACGCAACCACGAGATGGCCCGGCTGCGCAGCAGCAGGACCTCCCTGCTGCGCTCATTGGCCCACAAGTCCACTTCGCGCTGGCGGAAGCGCGTCTCGACGTCGGTCACCCCCCGCCACTTGTCGCCGAACGCCCGCCGGGCCTCGGCCAGCAGGACCCAGTGCGACACCTTGACGCTGAGCTCGCCTCGACGGGTGCGCACCACCACGCCGGTGGCCCCGACCCAGTCGCCCAGCGACAACCGGCTGAACGCGTCGAAGTCCTCGGTCAGGGAGGCCAGGGCGAACAGCTGGACGGCGCCGGACGAGTCGCGCAGCTGGGCGAACGCGAGCTTTCCCTGGTCACGCAGCAGCATGACCCGACCCGCCACGGAGACGACGTCGCCCGTCTCGTCCCCGGGGGCGAGATCGGCATAGCGGGCCTGGATGGCGGCCGCCTCCGCCGTGCGGTCGAACCGGTAGGGGAGCGCGGGCCGCTCCCGGGCCGACCCGTCGGTGGCGGTCACCGGCTCCCCGGCACCGGCCGGAGGATCGGCTGCTGGGCCGGCACCTGCCGCGCTCCCGCCGCTCGCGCCGGCATCTGCCGAGCCCCCGCGGACTCCGGCGGCGTCAGCCACGGCGACCGCTCCCTGTCGTCTGGGCATTGCGGTCGTAGATGATGCGCAGCCCGTGCAAGGTGAGCCACGGTTCGACGTGGTCGATGGTCTCGGCATACGGCGCGATGAGCTCCGAAAGCCCCCCGGTCGCCACCACCGTGCACTCGCCCAGCACGGCGGCGAACCGGCGACACAGACCGTCGACCTGACCGGCGAACCCGTAGAGGGCGCCCGACTGGATCGACTCGACCGTCGACTTGCCGATCACGCTGCGAGGCTCGACGAGCTCCACCCGCCGCAGTGCGGCCGCCTGGGCGAAGAGGGCGTCGAGGCTGATGGCGACGCCAGGGGTGATGGCGCCCCCCAGGTACTCGCCGGCCGCCGAGATGGCGTCGAACGTGGTCGCCGTGCCCAAGTCCACGACCACGCTCGGGCCGCCGAACAGGTCGTAGGCGCCAACCGCGTTGGCGATCCGGTCGGCACCGACCTCCTTCGGGTTGTCGTAGAGGATGGGCATGCCGCTCTTGACGCCCGGTTCGAGGACGACGGTGGGGACGTCGAACCAGCGGGCGGCCATCTGGCGGAGGTTCGCCGTCACCAGCGGGACCGACGAGGTGACGGCGATCCCCGTCACCTCGGCGTCGATGTCCAGGCCGTCCAGGTCCAGCAGCTGGGTAAGGAGGAGCGCATGCTCGTCGGCCGTCCGCTCGGCGACGGTCGACAGCCGCCAGTGGTGGGCGAGGCCCGCCGGCTCGCTGCCGTCGAGATGCGCGCCGGGCGTGGCGGCGACGAGGTCGCCGGTGAACAGGCCGACCACGGTCTCGGTGTTGCCGACGTCGATGGCGAGCAGCATGGTCAGCTCCCTTGCCGATCGGGGGTGGGCGGGTCTGGTGCCGTCGGTCCCGGCACCTGACCGGCGGCCTGACCGGCGGCCTGACCGGCTGCATGGTCGGCGGCCAGGTCGAAGGCCAGGTCGAGCGCGGGCGCCGAGTGTGTCAGGGCACCGACGGACACGAGGTCGACGCCGGCGGCGGCGTAGGACGGGGCCAGCTCCAGGGTCAGGCCTCCGGACACCTCGACGAGGATGCCGGGCCCGTCGCGGCGGACGATGTCCACGCAGTTGGCTGCCTCGTCGGGCGACATGTTGTCCAGCATGATCACGGTGGCCCCCGCCGCCACCGCCTCGACCACCTGGTCGGGTGCGTCGCACTCGACCTCGACCATCCGCCCGGGCCACCGGCGGCGCGCCGTCGCCACCGCGTGGCTGATGGTCAACCCACCGAGGTGGTTGTCCTTCACCAGCACTGCCTCCGAGAGGCTGCCCCGGTGGTTGGTCCCCCCGCCTGCCCGGACGGCCGCCTTCTGTAGCGCACGTAACCCGGGAAGGGTCTTGCGGGTGTCGAGGACCCGGACGGCGGGATTGACGGCGGCCACGGCGTCGACGAACCGACGGGTCAGGGTGGCGACCCCCGACAGATGGCACAGCAGGTTGAGCACGCTGCGCTCGGCAGTGAGGATCGAGCGCAGTGGCCCGTCGATCACGGCAACCACCGAACCAGCGGACACCGGGGAGCCGTCCGCAAGCCGCCAGTCGACGCCGATGGTCGGGTCCACCTGGGCGAAGACCTCTTCGGCACAGGCCCGGCCGGCCACGATGCCTGCGGACCGGCTCACCACGGCCACGACCCGGCGGGTGCCAGGCGGGACCAGACCCGCGGTGAGGTCGCCCATCGGGAGCAGGTCTTCCGCCAGCGCCCGGGACACCACCTCGACGACGGCGGGTCGGGGCGGGTCGGCGTCGGTCGGGGTTCCGGACTCGGCTCCCACGCCCGCCACCTCCTCGTCCACCACCATGCCGCGCCTCTGCTCCGTGCCTCGGGGTCGCCCGCTAGGGTCGCCCGGCCCATCCGGCCCGCTCACGGGGCGACCGGCTCGTCCAGGACGGCGACCCTACCCGCGCTGACGACGATCCTCCGGCGCCAAGCCGGATCGGTGGCGGGATAGTCACTGCGTGCGTGAGCGCCGCGGGTCTCGGTGCGCTCCCCCGCCACCCGGAGCACGACATTCGAGACGTCGAGCAGGTTGGCGAGCTCGCCGG
This sequence comes from Actinomycetes bacterium, assembly GCA_021799615.1. Classification (GTDB taxonomy): domain Bacteria; phylum Actinomycetota; class Acidimicrobiia; order Acidimicrobiales; family RAAP-2; genus JAJZDI01. The sequence goes on along the minus strand of JAJZAC010000021.1, from coordinate 9,546 downwards.
TCGCCCGATCGACCACCGGTGCCGCGCCGGTCGCCAGACGGGCCGCCGCGGCCGCGGCACTCGCCAGCGACCCGGCGTCACGGACCACGCCGGCACCGTCGGTCATGGCCCGCTGCAGGTCCTCGCGCGCTTTGGCCGTGTCCGCCGGAGCACCCGCCAACCCGCCACCCGGGGGTTCCGCCGCCGACACCGGCAGCGTCGGGCCGCGATCGTCCGACCCTCCGGCGAGCAGGGCGTGCAGCACGCCGAGGGGCCGAGGGCCGTCGGCTCCGGCCAGGATCGCCTCGGACAGCCGAGCGCCGAACACCATCCCTTCGAGCAGGGAATTCGAGGCCAGGCGATTGGCGCCGTGGACACCCGAGCAGGCGACCTCACCCGCTGCCCACAGGCCGGGCAGCGCGGTGGCGCCCTGCAGGTCGGTCATGACACCGCCGGACAGGTAGTGGGCTGCCGGTGCGATCGGCAGCCAATCGGAGGCCGGGTCGAGACCGATCGCCTCGAGCTCGGCGGCGATCGTCGGGAAGCGCGCCCCGAAGGCCTCCAGCCCGGTCGCATCGAGCCACAGGTGGTCCACCCCCTGCTCGCGCATGCGGGAGGCCATGGCCCGGCTGACCACGTCGCGGGGCGCGAGCTCGTCGACGAACCGCTCGCCGGCGGCATCACGCAGGATCGCGCCATGGCCCCGGAGTGCCTCCGAGAGGAGCGGACGGGGCATGGCGGGGTGGTGGAGCGCCGTCGGGTGGAATTGCATGAACTCGACGTCGGCCACAGGGACGCCGGCACGCACGGCCATGGCCAGCCCGTCGCCCGTCGACTCGGGCGGATTGGTGGTCACGGCGTAGAGCTGCCCGGCCCCACCGGTGGCCAGGACCGTGTGGGTGGCCCGGACCTCGACCGGTCCGGCGCCCTCGCCCGTGCTGCCTGCGGGCGCCAGTGCCCGCACCCCGTGGCAGCGGCCGCCTTCGACCAGCAGGTCGAGGGCGAACCATCCCTCGAGGACGGCGGCGGCCGTCTGGTGGGTGGCAGCGACCAGCGCCCGCTCCACCTCGGCCCCGGTGGCCGCCCCACCGGCATGGACCACCCGTGCCGCCGAGTGGCCGCCCTCACGGGCCCGGGCGAAGTCGCCACCGGGACCCATGTCGAACCGGGCGCCCTGGGCGATCAGCTCCCGCACCCGGAGGGGACCCTCGTCGACCAGGACCCGGACGGCGGCCACGTCACACAGACCGGCCCCGGCAGCCAGCGTGTCGGCCAGGTGCAGATCGGTCGAGTCCTCGTCGCCGCCGAGCACGGCGGCGACGCCGCCCTGGGCCCAGCGGGTGGCCGACTGGACGAGCTCTCCCTTGGTCAGGACCCCGACGCGGAGGCCACCGGTGGCGAGGCGGAGCGCACTCGACAGCCCGGCGACACCGCTGCCGACCACGAGGACGTCGAGCCCACCCTGCCGTGGCCCCCCGCCCGCACCGGCTGACGTCACGCCTGGGTGAGATGGTCGAGCTCGGCGTCGAGGCGCGCGCTCTCCTCGTCGATGATCCGGTTGGCCCGGTCGACATGCACGATGCGCGGCTGGAACGCCTCGAGCTCCGCCTGCTCGTAGTCGGCGTACGTGATCACGATGACCTTGTCCCCCCGGTGGACCAGGCGGGCGGCGGCGCCGTTCAGGCAGACCTGGCCGGGTCCGCCGACGATGGCGTAGGTCTCGAACCTGGCGCCGTTGTCGATGTCGAGCACGGTCACCTGCTCCCACTCGAGGATGTCGGCGGCACGCATCAGCTCCGGGTCGAGGCTGATCGACCCGACGTAATTGAGGTTGGCGTCGGTGACCGTCGCCCGGTGGATCTTGGACTTCATCATGCGTCGGCGCATGGGACTCACTTCCCTTTCGTCGGGTCGTCGGCGGGGGCGGGGCCGGGCCGGCTCCGGTGCACCATGACCGGCTGGGTCGGGTTGATGGGGGTGGCCGAATAGGTGACGGAGCGCCGGGGCGGGGGGATGCCCCGGGTGCCGGCGGCAGGATCGATGTTGTCGATGAGCCGGACCCCGCCGACATGGGCCGCGATGAGCAGCCGGAGCGGCCGGTCGGGACGGAGGGAGATCGCCGGCGCGAGGTCGTTGCCGTCGACGACCACGGCGTAGTCCAGCTCGACGGCGGGCTCCTCGCCGACCACCTGGCTCATGAGCGCCTCCACCATCGATGGGCGGTACTCGCCCTCGGCGATCGCCCGCGCCCCGGCGGCCAGCGCCTGGGGCAGCACCGCCGCCGCCCGCCGTTCCTCGGCGCCCAACCGCACGTTCCTGCTGGAGAGGGCGAGCCCGTCCTCGTCCCGCACCGTGGTGCAGCCGACCACCTCGACGGGGAACGACAGGTCGGCTGCCATCCGCCGGACCACGGCGAGCTGCTGGTAGTCCTTCTCGCCGAAGTAGGCCCGGCACCTGCCGGTGACGGCGAAGAGCTTGGCCACCACCGTGGCCACCCCGCTGAAGTGGCCCGGCCTGGCGGCGCCCTCCCACCGGTCGGCCAGTCCGCTCACCGTGACGGCGGTGGGCACTGGCGCCGGGAACGAGGGGAACATCTCGGAAACCTCGGGCATGAGCACGAAGGTGGCGCCTGCCTCCCCTGCGGCCTGGACGTCCTCGTCCGGGAGGCGGGGGTAGCGCTCCAGGTCGTCGGGGTCGCCGAACTGGAGCGGATTGACGAAGATGCTCACGGCGACCACGTCGCACTCCGACGCCGCCCGGCGCACCAGGGCCTGGTGACCGGCGTGGAGTGCGCCCATGGTGGGAACGAAGCCCACCGTCCGGCCGGAGGCCCGCACCTTGTCGAGAGCCGAGGCGTACTCCGACAACAGGGCGAAGACGGCCGCCGGCCGCCCGACCGGTTCCGGCGCCCCGGGCGGGACCTCGGGGACGGTGGACGCGGTCACGCTGCTGCTCCGGCTGCAGGCGGCGCCGGCTGGGATCCGACCCGCCCATCGGGCCCGGCCCGCCCACCGGTACGGTCGGCGGCCAGCAGCTGGGCCATCGCCACCAGTGCGTCGTAGGCGGCGACCTCCGCGGCACCCGTCGGCAACCCGGCCAGGACGGCGCGGTGCCGCTGCAGGGTCCCGAGGTCGCCACGGGCCGCGGGGCCGGTCAGGGCAGCAGCCGGACCGGCGGCAAAGGCGTCGTCGACGGCTCCGCGCACCAGCCCCTCGAACAGGGACAACGGCAGGTCGGAGGTGGCGGCGACCCGCTCCACCTGGCCCAGCAGCGCCACCAGGTGGTTGGCGGCGATGGCGGCCGCCGCGTGGTAGGCGGCGCGGTCCTCTTCGGCCACCCGGACCGGCGTCCCGCCCAGCGCGGCCACCACCCGCTCGACGCCGGCACGAGCCACCTGGTCGGAGCCGGACACGGCGAAGGTGGCCCCCCCGAGCAGGCGGCGCGCACCCCGCTCGGGGTCCGGCAACCCCACCAACGGGTGGAGGCTGGCCCGGTGCAGGTGCGACCCGAGCACGTCGAGACCGCAGGAACCGGACAGATGGGCCACCACCGTGGCGGGGTCCGGCTCGACCATGGCGGCGACCCCGGCGAGCGCATCGTCCGGGGTGGCCACGATGAGCAGGTCGACGCCGTGGGCCGCCCCTTCCAGGCGGTCGGCGCGGCCCAGCAACCCTTTCACGGTGACCCCCCCGACGGCGTCGAGCGCCGCAACCACTGACCGTCCGGCCCGTCCCGGACCGATCACGCGCACCGCGTCCACGAGACCCCTTTCGACGTTCCGGCCTCCGCGGAGTGCCGTTCGCGTCAGAGCATCATTCCAGGTTCACAGTGTACCCACCTCGACGACGTCGCCACCAGCGCGCTCCACCTCGCCGGGGCCGGCCAGATCCGGGGCCAGGGTGGCCAGGGGCGCCACCACGAACCGGCGTTCGAACAGGCGGGGATGGGGAACGATGAGCTCGGGGTCGTCGAGGTGGACCCCGTCGATCCAGAGCACGTCGACGTCGAGCGTGCGGGGGCCCCACCGGACGGCTCGCACCCTGCCGGCGGCCGCCTCCAGGCGGCGACACTCGGCCAGTACGCGGTAGGGATCGGGCGGGGCGGGGAGGGCCAGCTCGACCACCATGTTGAGGTAGGGACCCTGATCGGCGGGGCCGCCGACGGGTTCGGTCTCGAAGACGGGAGAGATCCCGGTGACGGGAGTGGCGCCGTCCCCCCGCAGGTGGTCGACGGCACGGCGCAGGTGCGCCCACCGGTCGCCCAGGTTGGAGCCGAGACCGAGAAAGGCCCGGACGGTCGGGGAATCCGGCCGCGTGACCGTCACCGGGAACGCGACCGGGTCATCCGCACACCGACGGTGGCGACGTCGGCGGCGACCGGCGGTCGGACCTTCCGCACAGCGATGGTCGCCGCCGTGACGCGATCGTCGGCCGCCAGCGCGACGCGGCACAGCTCGTCGGCCAGGGACTCGAGCAGGTGGCGCTGCGGGCCCTCCGCCACGACAGCCACGAGACGGTCGACGACGGCCCCGTAATCGACCGTCTCGGCCAGGTCGTCGCTCGCCGCCGCCGACGCCAGATCGACGTCCAGGTCGACGTCGATCTCGAACGGCTGGGGGCGGGCCTGCTCCTCGGCGAGGACACCGTGCGTGGCGACGACCCGCAGGCCCCGCACCTCGATCCGGCCCCTCGCCGGGTCGGGAGCGCCCACCGTCAGGCCGGCGCCCGGGCCGATCCGGCAGCTGCGGGCGGCTCGGGCGGTGCCAGCTCCGCAGCCAGCGCCACCAGCTCCCGGCCCGCCGGACCCATCGGGTGGCCGATCTGCCGCTCGAGGACCGTGGTGGCCTGGGGAGCGCTGGGGAGCCGTGCGGACCACAGGAGGTAACCGGCGGCCACCCCGGTGACCCGGTCCCCCAGCTCGTCCTGGTGGACGAGGACGCGCTCACCCGAGGTGATCTGGACATGCAGCCAGTGGAACACCTCCTCGAGGACCGCCCGCACGTCGCCGGTGGCCGGCAGCTGGAAGTGGACGAACGGGAGCCCCTTCTCCTCGTAGGCAGCCAGGTTGTGGGGCGACGGGAGCAGCGACGCGACGCGGCTGAACCCCTGGGCGCGGAGCCAGATGATCTCCTCGTTGCGCCGCACCCGCCGGTGGTTGGGTGCGAAGCCGCCCGGGCGCTCGCTGATGGCCAACCGATCCCGGATCACCCAGGTGAAGTTCCGGGGCGGGATACCGGCAGCCCACTTGCCCCTCATCGGGCCAATCCCGGCAGGGCGCTCGGGCGGCGAGCGCCGACGAGGGTGGCGGCCTGGACCGTCTCCGCGACGTCGTGGACCCGCACCATCGACGCTCCCTGCGCCATCGCCCACGTGGCGGTGGCCACGGAGCCGGCCAGGCGCTGGTGGACCGGCGCCGGGGCCCCGTCGGGTCCGGCGGCCAGACGACCGAGGAAGGACTTGCGGCTCGTGCCCACCAGGACCGGGCACCCACTGGCGGCCAGCTCGGCCGTCGCCCCGAGCAGGGCCAGGTTGTGCTCGACGGTCTTACCGAACCCGATCCCCGGATCGATCCAGATCTCGGTGACCCCGGCGGCGCGGGCGTCGGCCGCCCGGGCGGCCAGGAAGGCGCCCACCTCGGCGACGACGTCCTCGTACGCGGGGGCGTCCTGCATGTCGGCCGGGGTTCCCCGGCGGTGCATCGCCACCCACCCGGCGCCGCGGGCGGCCGCCACCGGCCACAGGGTCGCCGACACGTCGTTCACCAGGGTCGCGCCCGCAGCGAGTGCGGCCTCGGCCACCTCGACCTTCACCGTGTCGACCGACACGCGCACGACACCGGCCAGGGCCTCGACCACGGGGACCACCCGTCGGATCTCCTCGTCGGCGTCGACCGGGAGCGCCCCGGGGCGGGACGACTCGCCGCCGACGTCGACCACGTCGGCCCCCTGCGCCACCATCTCGTGGCCCCGGGCGACGGCGCGGTCGGCCTCGAACCACTCGCCACCGTCCGAGAACGAGTCCGGAGTGACGTTGAGGATGCCCATCACGAGAGGACGTCGGCGCTCGGGGGGCGTGGCCATGGACGCTCAGCGTAGGCCAGGGTGAACCTGCTCTGCCGGGCCGGGACCTGGCACCACGTGCCCGGCGGACCCGGGATCAGTGGCCGTGCACGAACTGCATGGCCTCGGCGCGGGTGGCCGAATCCGTGCGGAACAGGCCGCGCACCGACGACGTGACGGTGAGGGTCCCCGGTTTCTTCACCCCCCGCATCGACATGCACAGGTGCTCGGCCTCCACCACGACGAGGACACCCTTCGGCGCCAGGGCCGACTCGACGGCGTTGGCGATCTGGGTGGTCATCCGCTCCTGGACCTGGAGGCGGCGGGCATACCCGTCGACGAGCCGGGCCAGCTTGGACAGCCCGGTGATCCGGCCGTCGTCCGCCGGGATGTAGGCGACGTGGGCCCGACCCATGAACGGGATGAGATGGTGCTCGCACAGCGACGCGAAGGGGATGTCCCGCACCATGACCATCTCGTCGTGGTCGGCGGCGAACGTCACCTCGAGATGGGACGCCGGATCCTCGTCCAGGCCGGCGAACAGCTCGGCGTACATCTGGGCGACCCGGGCCGGGGTGCGCAGGAGGCCGTCACGCCCCACGTCTTCACCGATTGCCTCCAGCAGCTCGGCCACCGCTCGCTCGACTCGCACCGCGTCGACACTCATGAGCACCTTCCTCTCCTCAACGGCCACCGCCGACGGTCGGTACCTGCTGCCCCAGGTAGGTGTGGACGGCCGGGAGGTTGCGCAGGCGCTCACCCACGTCGAGGCCGTACCCGACGACGAAGGCGGGGGGGATACGGAACCCGACATAGCGGAGATCGAGCTCGGTACGCTGCCGACCGTCCTTGACGAGGAGCGCGCACACCTCCAGGCTCGCCGGGCCGCGTGCCCACAGGTAGCGCTGCAGGTAGCTGAGGGTGAGGCCGCTGTCGACGATGTCCTCGACCACCAGCACGTGCCGGCCGGCCAGGTCGGCGTCGAGGTCCTTGACGATCCGGACCACGCCTGACGTCCGGGTCGCGCTGCCGTAGGAGGACACGGCCATGAAGTCGATCTCGACCGGCAGGTGGATGGCGCGGGACAGGTCGCTCATGAAGGTGAACGCGCCCTTCAACACCCCGACCAGAAGGGGCGGCCGACCGGCGTAGTCGTCCGTGATCGCCGTGCCCAGCTCGTCGATGCGGCGGCGCAGCTCGAGCTCCGAGACGACGACCTCGCCCACGACCCCGTCCGGGTCGACACCTGGTGCGCTCATTCCTGCTCGTCGGATCGGGCGGCGGGACCGTGCGGCACGGGCCGACTGTACCGGACCGCCGATGCGGACCACCCGGGTCCACCGAGGAGCGCCCCGGGAGCCGGTCCGGAGGCCGCCGACAGCGACAACCTGCCCGCCGACCGCCCCACCCGCGTCCCACCCGCGAGTTGGGTGGCCACCACCTCGCCCTTCGCCACCGCCAGCACCCGGTCGACCTCCGCCAGCGAGGGCGGATGGGCCCGCATGCCAGCCAACCAGCGACGAACGCTCCGCCGCCCGGCGGGGAGGGGGGCGGCGGCCAGGCCCCTGGCGTCTGTCGGGTCGAGGAGGGAGGCGACCTCGGCCAGCAGGTCGGCGTCGCCGGCCAGGACCTCCGCCTGACGGGCCAGGATGGGGACCACGTCCCGACCGGCCAGCTCGGAGCACAGGGGCAGGAGCCGGGCCCGGACCGCCGTCCGCAGGAACCGGGGGTCCCGGTTCATCGGGTCGTCGACCGGGACCAGCCCCAGGGCCTCGCACAATGCCCGGGTCTCGGTGCGACGAAGACGGAGGATGGGGTGCCGGGGCCCGTGCCGCATGCCGGCGAGGCCCTCCACGCCCGCTCCCCGCAGCAGGTTCGCCATCACCGTCTCCGCCTGGTCGTCGGCCGTGTGACCGGTGGCCGCGTCGTCGCCGAGCACCGCCCGCCGGGCGTCGCGGGCCCGGGCCTCGAGGTTCGGACCCGGGGCCACCTCGACGCGTGTCGCCCGGAAGCCAGCGCCGAAGCGGGCGGCGGCGGCGGCGACGACGTCGGCCTCGGCGGCACTCCCGGGACGGAGGCCGTGGTCGACGTGCACGGCGGTCACGGCACAGCCGGCGGCGGCCGCCAGTGCCAGCAGGGCCAGCGAGTCCGGTCCGCCCGAGACCGCGCACGTGAGCGGCGTGCCGGGGGGTGGGAGGTCGCAGCGCTCGAGGAGCGCCGCGGCGAGCTCAGACGGAGAGTGCGGGCAGGGTGCCGACACGGCGGATCCATGACTGCGGATCGCGGATCTCGGCCAGGGTCGGCAGCCACTCGGGTCCCTGCCAGGCGCGAGCGAGCAGCTCCGGGCCACCCGATGCCTCGACCTCCGCGATGAACCGCTCCCCTTCCTCGTACTGGCGGAGCTTGGCCTCGAGCCCGATCAGCTGGCGCAGCAGGCGGGCCGCCCCCCGGGCCTGCTGTCGACGTTCCCGCAGCACGCGACTGAACCGGGCGGCACTCGGGATCGCCGCCGCCCCGGCGCGGTCCATGGTGACGTCACCGTGCCCTTCGAGCAGGCTCATGAGCGCCTGGATACGGCGCACCACCTCGAGCTGCTCCTCGGTGGCGACCAGCCCCAACGCACCGGCATCGCGCAGGGGATTCCGCCCGGCGCGGATCTCCTCGGTCACCCGCCGGAGCGCCTCGGCGAAGCGGGAGGGATCGGGATCGAGCGAACCGAGCCCCTGGTCCACGAGGGAGACGAAGTGGGCGCGCATCCACGGGATGGCGGTGAACTGGCATCGGTGGGTCACCTCGTGGAGCGCGAGCCACAGGCGGAACTCCTCGGGCTCGAACCCGTAGCGCCGCTCGAGGGCGACCACGTTCGGGCCCACGAAGTACACCAGGTCCTGGTCGTCGACCGCCTCCTCGGTCAGGAGGACGTCGTACTGCCCGAGCACCCGGGTCGACATCCAGCCCAGGATCACGCCCATCTGGGCTCCCGTAGCCACCCGGCCCGCAGCAGCGAGGGAGCTCGCCGCCCGCTCGGGCAGCCGACCGGCTCGGCCGACGGCGCCCAGCCTGGACGCGGGATCGAGGCGGTCCAAATGTGGTCCCACCAGACGGCGGAAGGATGCCGTGTTGGCGCGCACCCAACCGGCCCGGTCGGTCACCCTGGCGCGTGCGGGTCCCGTGGGCGAACGCAGTCCGGTCGACGCCGCCACCAGTTCCTCGGCGCGCGCCGTGACCTCGTCGAACTGGGCCTGGAGCTCGGCGGGGTGGTAGTGCTCCGGCACCGGCGTGCGGTTCCCGACCCACGCCGCCGTACGCTCGGCCACCACCCACGACACCGCACCGGCGCTGCCTGCCCCCGGCGCTGCGCTGGGGGGAGCGGCTTCCTCGACAGTCGAGGGTCGAGCGCTGGCGCGGTGGTGCAACTCGTCAGACACGGGGCACACTCCGTTTCCAGCACCCGCCCGTCGAACCGTGCATGCGATTTGCCCGCACACGGCTCACCGACGGTCTTCTCA
>JAJZAC010000020.1 GCA_021799615.1 Actinomycetes bacterium | reverse complement strand
GCGGTGCGGCAGCGGTGGCAGGGCCGGTCGGGGCTGCGTTGGTCGGGGCTGCCGGTGTCGGGGCCGGAGCTGTTGGCGGTGCGGGCACTGCGGCGGCCGGAGCTGCTGGCGGTGCGGGTGCCACCGGCGGGGCCGCTGCGGGCGCAGCCGCTGCGGGTGCCACCGGCGGGGCCGCTGGCGGGGCCGCTGGCGGTTGAGGTGCCGGCGCAGGAGCTGCCGCCGCGGGGGAGATCGGAGCCGGCGCCGTCGGCGCCGTCGGCGCAGGAGCTGTCGGCATCGGAGCTGCCGCTGCCGGTGCCACCTGGGGCGTCGGCGCAGGAGCTGCGGGCGGGCGGGCCGGCTCGTGGACCGTACGGCTGGTGATGAGGCGCGGGGCGCGGCGAGCCGGGGCGGGCTCCCCCCCGTCGTCGGTAGGGCCTGACTCGACGGCCTGCTCGCCCGGAGCCGACGGGGCGCCGACCTTCGACGCTGCCGCCTTCTTCGCCGGTGCCTTCTTGGCGGCCGCCTTCTTCGCCGGTGCCTCCTCGGGCGGCTGCACCTCCCGGCGCAGCCCCTCACGATCCGCCTTGCGCCGGGCGCGGTCGGCCTGGGCGTCCTCGATGGAGGACGAGTGGCTCTTCACCCCCATGCCCAACGACAGGCACAGGTCGAGCGCTTCCTTGTTGGTCAGACCGAGCTCGTGGGCGAGCTCATAGACGCGGATCTTCTTCGGCAACGGCTTCTACTGGCCTTCCTGTTCCTCGGTCGCGACCGGAACTGGGTCCGGACGCGGGTCTCCATCCTCGCACATCGGGACACGTCCCCCGCTCCGGCGGGTCGCTTCCTCGATCCTGTCCACGTCACCGGGCTCCACCGGCGCCCGGAATGCCCGCTCGAACCCCCGGCGCCGGCCAGCGACGGCCACGCACGCCGGATCCGGGCACACCCATGCTCCCCGCCCCGGAGCAGCGCGGTCCAGCGTGAGCCGTCCGCCCGGGAGACGCCCCACCCTCAGCAGCCCGGCCACCGGGGACCTGCGCCGACAGCCGACGCAGGTCCTCATCGGGACTATGCCTCTCCCTCCGTCGCCGCTGCAGGCTCGCCGGTCGCCTCGGAGGTGACAACCTCGGCTCCGCCGGCTTCCGCACCGTCAGCTCCGGCTCCGCCGGCTCCGGCTCCGCCGGCTTCCGCACCGCCGGCTTCCGCACCGTCAGCTCCGGCTCCGCCGGCTTCGGCACCGTCAGCCGCACCGGCCGCACCCGCACCGTCAGCTTCGGCACCACCGGTGTCGTCCGTGACCGCCTGCGTCCACTCGGTGGCTGAAACGGCGGCGCCGCCCTCGGCCGGCTGCCACACCATCTCACCGGCCTCGTTCTGGACCCATTCGCCCTCGGCCCACTCCTCGCCCTGGTAGCCGGCCTCTTCCTCGGCCAACTGGGTCTCGCTCTTGATGTCGATGCGCCACCCGGTCAGCCGGGCAGCCAGGCGGGCGTTCTGCCCCTCTTTGCCGATGGCCAGGGACAGCTGGTAGTCGCTCACCACCACGGTGGCCGTCCCCGTCTGGTCGTCCAGGCGCACCTCGCGCACCCGTGCGGGTGCGAGCGCGCTCTGGATCAGCTCGACCGGATCGTCCGAGAACGGCACGACGTCGACCCGTTCGCCACGGAGCTCGTTGGTGACCATGCGGACGCGCGACCCCCGTGCCCCGACGCACGCGCCGACGGGGTCGATGTTCGGGTCGTTCGACCACACGGCGATCTTGGTGCGGTGGCCCGGCTCGCGCGCCGCCGCCTTGATCTCCACCGCACCCGACGAGATCTCGGGGACCTCCAACTCGAAGAGGCGCTTGATCAGGCCCGGATGGCTCCGGCTCACCACGATCTGCGGTCCCTTGGTCGTCTTGCGCACCTCGACGATGTAGGCCTTCAGCCGGGCACCGTGCTCGTAGCGCTCGTAGGACACCTGCTCCGCCTGGGGCAGCAGCGCTTCGACCTTGCCCAGGTCGAGCAGGGTGTAGCGGTTGTCCGTCTGCTGGACGATCCCCGTCACGATGTCACCCTCGCGACCTGCGTACTCTTCGTACTTCAGGTCGCGCTCGACCTCCCGGATCCGCTGGAGGATGACCTGCTTGGCCGTCTGGGCAGCGATCCGGCCGAAGTCCTCGGGCGTGTCGTCCCACTCGCGGATGACGTTGCCCTCCTCGTCGAGCTCCTGGCCGTAGACGCGGATCTCCCCCGACTCGGGGTCGATGGTGACGACCGCCTCCTCGGCCGAGTCCGGACTCCGCTTGTACGCTGCCACCAGGGCATTGGCCAGCGCGTCCAGGAGCGTCTCCACGGAGATGCCCTTGTCGCGTGCGATCTGGCCGAGGGCGTCGAAGAACTCGAAGTTCGTCTTGCTCATCTGGTCGTGACCTGCTTCCTCTTCGGCGTGGGCGTGGAGCGCCGCTCGGCGGCGCCGGGCTTGGGACCGGGTCCCCAGGTGAACACGGTCCGGACCCGGTCGACGTCGGCGTAGGCGAACCGGGTCTGGAGGGGGGCGCCGTCGGGCCCCTCGCCCTCGGTGACGACGAACCCGACGTCGTCGGAGGCGGACAGCACACCGGTGGCCCGTCGGACCTCGCCGGTGCCGGGACGGGTCTTCACCTGGACCGTCTGGCCGACGGCCCGTGCGAAATGCTCGGGGCGCCGCAGCTGCCGCTCCACCCCGGGACTCGACACTTCGAGGGTGTACCGGCCGGGAACGGGGTCATGCTCGTCCAGATAGGCAGACACCACCCGGTTGGCCTGGGCCAGCTCGTCCAGGTCGACCCCGCCGGGGCGGTCGACCGACACGACGACGAACCCGGGGCGCACCTCGACGTCGAAGAGCTCCAGTCCCTGGGCGGCAACGACCGGCGCCAGCTGCGAGTAGAGATCTTCCGCCATGTCGTTCCCTCCTCTCCGGTCGTGATGGCCTCTCCCGTCCTCGGAGCGCCGAGGAAGACAAGAGCGTGGGCATTCCGCCCACGCTCCTCCAGCGCATCTTCACTCCGAGAACGGAACAACCAAGTATACCAGCAGGTCGCTGACGGTCCCGCCGGCCCGGTGCCGGCCGGCGATCCCTCAGGCGCCGACCAGCGCTGCGATCACGCCCGCCGCCTCCGCCACCGGTACGTCCTCCTGGGGGGACGAGCCGTCCCGCCGCGACACCTCGACGACCCCCCGTGCGAGGCCCTTGGCCCCGACCACGACCCGCACCGGGATCCCGAGGAGGTCGGCGTCGGCCAGGGACACCCCGGGTGAGGCCTGCCGGTCGTCCACCAGGACCTCGACACCCCGTGCGACGAGCTCCTGGTACAGGGTGTCGGCAGCGTCGGCCACCTCGACGACGCGGCCGGCCCCCAGGGGCACGAGGTGGACGGCGAACGGCGCGATGGCGGCCGGCCACGTCAGCCCGGCGTCGTCGTGGAACGCCTCGGCCATCACGGCCACCAGCCGGCTGACCCCCATGCCGTAGCACCCCATGCAGAAGGGCACCTCGTCCCCGGCCTCGTCGACGAACGTCGCGCCGGACATGACGCCCGAGTACTTCGTCCCCAACTGGAACGTGTGGGCAGCCTCGACACTGCGCACCAGGTCGAGCGGGGCAGCGCACCGGGGGCAGGCGTCCCCCTCGACGACCACCGCGTACGAGCCCCACTCGTCCACCGTGAAGTCGCGGTCGAGGACGGCCCCGGACACGTGGTGGTCAGGGCGGTTGGCCCCGGTGATCCACCCACCCACCCGAGGCGCCCGGACCCCGACGTCGGCCACCACCGGGATCCCCGCGCCGTTGGCCGCATCGGGTCCGATATACCCCTTGACCAGGGAGGGATGGGCGGCGAAGTCGGCGTCCTCGAACAGTCGCCAACCGCCGGGAAGCCGGGCGTCGCGATCGCCGGGGAGGACGACCAGACGGGCACGGCCGTCGCCGTCCACCACGGCCAGGCACTTCAGCAGGTCGGCGGCGGTCACGCCCCGCGACGAGAACTGCTCGGCCACCGCGTCGATCCCCGGCCGATCCGGGGTGTGGTGGAGCTCGAGGGCGGGCGGCGCACCGTCGGACTGTCCACCCGCGTCCACGACCTGCCGGACGGCGGCCTCCACGTTGGCCGCGTACCCGCAGGCCGGGCAGCGCACGAAGTGGTCCTCGCCCACCGGGGACGGCACCATGAACTCGTGGTTGACCTCGCCTCCGATCGCACCCGAGCTGGCCTCGACCGGGGTCACGTCCAGGCCGAGGCGCCCGAAGATGCGCAGATAGGCCTGGTAGATACCGTCGTAGGTGCCCTGCATCGCCGCCGAGTCCACGTCGAACGAGTAGGCGTCGGCCATGATGAGCTCTCGGGTGCGCAGCAGCCCGAAACGGGGCCGGGCCTCGTCGCGGAACTTCGTCTGGATCTGGTAGACGGTCTGGGGAAGCTGGCGGTACGAGTCCACCTCGGCGGCCAGCGTGGCCGTCACCACCTCCTCGTGGGTCGGCCCGAGGACGAACCGCCCTCCGCGCCCCTCGACCACCAGCGCCGGGAGGGCATCGCTGCCGAACAGGGCTGCACGACCGCTCTCCTCCCACAGCTCGAAGGGATGCAGCGCGGGCAGCAGGACCTCCTGGCAACCGGCGCCGTCCAGCTCCTCACGGATGATCCGCTCGATGCGGTGGAGGACCCGGACACCGAGCGGCAGGAACGTGTAGACCCCCGATGCCAGGCGCCGGATGTAGCCGGCTCGAACCAGCAACCGGTGGCTGGCCACCTCGGCATCGGCCGGCGCCTCACGGAGGGTTCGGAGCAGCAACCGGGACATGCGCATCGCAGGATCCTACCCAGCAACCCGGGCGGGACGGCCGGGCCCTAGGCCTGGGTGGGCGCGACGGCCTCGTCGGTGTCGTCGCCGAACTTCCTGCGGATCCGGGCCACCGTCACCTCCGACGCGTTGGCGTCCGCCCCCTTGGCCGCCAACAGGTCGGCCCGGTCGGCGGCCGCCTCCGCCTCCGCACCGGCGTCGGCGGCGGCCAGGCGCGCGTCGACGCCCTCGGCCACCAGGCGTTCCGCCTCGGCGACGAGCTCGTCGACCATGTCGGCCTCCGGCACCACCCGGACGATCTTGCCCCGGATGAACAGGTGGCCGCGGCGGCGACCGGCGGCGATCCCGAGATCCGCCTCCCGGGCCTCGCCCGGCCCGTTCACGACGCAGCCCATGACCGCCACCTGGATCGGCAGGTTGCGGTCCTCCAGGGCCTTTTGGGCCCGGGCAGCCACGTCGATCACGTCGATCTCCGCCCGGCCGCAGCTGGGGCAGGCGATCAGGTCGAGCCCCTTGCGCTCCCGGAGACCCAGGGCCTCGAGCAGCTGGCGGCCGGCACGGGCCTCCTCCACCGGGTCGGCGGTGAGCGAATAGCGGATGGTGTCGCCGATGCCCTCGGCCAGGAGGGTGGCGATGCCCGCCGTCCCCTTGATCAACCCGCCGGGTGGCGGGCCGGCCTCGGTCACCCCCAGATGGAGCGGGTAGTCGAAGGTCTCCGACGCCAACCGGTAGGCGGCGATCATGAGCGGGACGGACGACGCCTTCACCGAGATCTTCACGTCGTCGAAGCCCACCTCGGCGAAGGTGGCGAGCTCCATCCGGGCCGACTCGACCAGGGCCTCAGGCGTGGCGCCGCCGAAGCGCGTGTAGAGGTCGGGGTGCAGCGAGCCGGCGTTGACCCCGATACGGATGGGCACGCCGCGGTCCTTCGCCTCGGCCGCCACCTGTTTGATCTCCTCCGGCTTGCGCAGGTTACCGGGGTTCAGCCGCAGGCCCTGCACGCCGGCCTCGAGGGCGGCCAGCGCCATCTCGTGGTGGAAATGGACGTCGGCGATGACGGGGACCGGCGACCGGGGGATGATCCGGGCCAGGCCCTCGGCCGCCGCCTCCTCGTTGCAGGTGCAGCGCACGATGTCGGCACCCGCCGCGGCCAGGGCGTAGATCTGGCTGAGCGTGCCCTCGACGTCGGCGGTCTTCGTCGTGGTCATCGACTGGACCGACACCGGGGCGCCGCCGCCGACCGGGACCGAGCCGACGCGGATCTGGCGAGTCGGACGGCGCGCCACCGTGAGCTCGTGGGCACGTGCCATGTCCCCATCGTAGGCGGCTCCGGCTCCGCACCGGACCCGCCGTCCCGGTCGATCAGCCGAACGGGTTGGGAAGCGGGTGGGCCAGGTCGACGGCCAGCGAGGTGGCGAAGAGCACGGCCACGAAGCCGATGACGGCCACCGTGAAGGGCATCATCTTGGCGACGTCGGCGTGGTAGGCGGGCCGGCCGCGCCGGGTCCGGATCCGCTCGTAGACGGCGATGGCCACGTGGCCCCCGTCGAAGGGCAGGAGCGGGAGCATGTTGAACACGGCGAAGAACACGTTGATGGTGATCAGGATGACCAGCACCGGGTAGATGCCGGCGTGGACGGCCTGCCCCCCCGTTTGGACCACGCCGACGATCGACTGCACGCGGGTGCCGTTGGCGGCGGCCGCGTCCGCGGCCTTCGACGAGACGACCTGGTCGAAGCGGGAGACCATGCCGGCTGGCGAGAAGAGGTGGCCCACGCCGGCGACCGAGGCGGCCGTCACCGATCCCAGTTCGCTGAACGAGTGGCCCACCGCCGCCAGCGGGCCCACGGTGACGAGTGGGGAGCCGAGCTGGACCCCGATGGCACCGTCGTTCGTCGTGGCACCCGTCCCGCTCACCGCCTCCCCCAGGGACCGGGCGTCGACCGGCGTGACCTGGACGGTGCGGCGCACGCCGTTGCGCTCCACCACCAGGGTGACCGGCGTGCCCGGATGGCTGCGGATGACGGACGACAGGAGGGTGGCGTTCCCGGCCACGGGCCGGCCGTCGGCTGCGACGACGACGTCGCCCGGCTGCAGGCCGGCCCGCTGGGCGGGCGTGACCCCGGTGGACAGCGGGACGAACCCCTCGATGGCGACCTGGTCGCTTCGCGGCGTCCCGATCGCCACCAGCACCACCACGAGGAGGACGAAGGCGATGACCATGTGCACCGCCGAGCCGGCCACCGCCACCAGCAGGCGGGCGCCGAAGGGCCGGCTCCGGTAGCTCCGCTCCTCGTCGGCCGGGTCCACCTCCTCGAGCGCGGTCATCCCGGGGATCTTCACGTACCCACCGAGCGGGAGGGCCTTCACCCCGTACTCGGTCTCGCCTCGGCGTACCGACCACAACTTGGGCCCGAAGCCCAGGAAGTACTCGGTGACCTTCATGCCCCCCCGCTTGGCCGCCAGCAGGTGGCCGAGCTCGTGGAGCATGACCATGGCCACCACACAGGCGGCGAAGACCAGCACGTCGCCCGCCCCGGCCAGCACCAGCACCGCCGACAGCGCCGACAGCACCACCACCAGCTCGACCAGTGCCCGGCGGGACGACCTCCCGGGGTCCGGCGCTTCGGTGCCGGCGCCGGCCCGCTCCTGGTCAGCGGTCACCGTGACCGCTCCCATGCCGCCACCAGTGCACCTGCCTGGCGCCGCGCCGCGGCGTCGGCCTCCAGCACGTCGGCCATCGAGCGACCGGTGGTCGCCGATGCCGCCGCTCCCGGATAGCGGTCCATGGTCCCCTCGACGACGTCGGCGATCCCGCCCCAGGCAAGGCGCTTGTCCAGGAACGCCGCCACCGCCACCTCGTTGGCCGCGTTCAGCCACGCCGGCGCCAGGTCGCCGGTCCTGCCCGCCTCGTAGGCCAGGTCGAGACACCGGAAGGTGGACCGGTCGGGCGGCTCGAACTCCAGGCGGGGCAGGTCGGCCCAGTCGATGGCGCCGAAGGGCGCCGGGAGCCTGGCCGGGTAGCCGAGGGCATACCCGATGGGCAGGCGCATGTCCGGACGGGACAGCTGGGCCACCGTCGCACCGTCGACGAATTCGACCATCGAGTGCACGATCGACTGCGGGTGCACGACGACGTCGATGTGCTCGTAGGGCACGCCGAAGAGCTCGTGCGCCTCGATCACCTCGAGCCCCTTGTTCATGAGCGTCGACGAGTCCACGGTGATCTTCGGACCCATCGACCAGGTCGGATGGGACAGCGCCTCGTCCACGCCCACGCCGGCCAGCTCGCCCGCGGTCCGTCCCCGGAACGGCCCGCCCGACGCGGTGAGCAGCAGGCGGGCCACCTCGGTGCGCGCTCCCGCCCGCAGGCACTGGTGGATGGCACCGTGCTCCGAGTCGACCGGAACGATCTCGGCCCCGGGGGTGGCCAGGGCCCGGGCGACCACTGGCGCGCCGGCGATGATCGACTCCTTGTTGGCCAGCGCCAGGCGACGGCCGGCACCGAGAGCCGCCACCGTCACCGTCAGGCCGGCGAACCCCACCACGCCGTTCACGCACACGTCCGCCATCGCCGCGGCCACGGACAGTCCCTCGTCCCCCACGAGCAGGTCGGTGCCGGCTGGCAGGAGGGGCGCCGCCTCCGCTGCTGCTGCGGCATCCCCCACCGCGACCACCGAAGGTCGGAAGCGACGGACCTGCTCGACCAGCAGCTCGAGGGAGCGGTGCGCCCCGAGCGCGACGACCGTGAACCGGTCCGGGCACGAGGCGACGACCTCGAGGGCCTGCGTGCCGATCGACCCGGTGGAACCCAGGATGCCGACGCTGGTGGGGGACGCCATCCGACCAGCCTGCCCGATCCTCACCCGAGATTCAGGGCGCGGACCACGTAGTAGGTGGCGGGCAGCACGAAGAGCATGGCGTCGATGCGGTCGAGGACCCCGCCGTGGCCCGGGAGGAGCGTTCCCATGTCCTTCAGGCCCAGGTCCCGCTTGAGCAGGGACTCGCTGAGATCGCCGAGTGGGGCGACGACCGCCACCACCACCCCGAGCAGCGCGGCTTTGGACGGGGTCCACGGGTGGATGGACCCCGTGACGACGGCGGAGAGGACGACGGACAGGACCATGCCCCCGACCAGGCCCTCCCACGTCTTGTTGGGGCTGACGGACGGGGCGAGCGGATGGCGCCCGAAGAACCCTCCGCCGACCAGCCCTCCCACGTCGTTACCGACGGTGGCCACGATCGCCCCCAGGAGGAAGGCGATCCCGTGGCGGTCCGGAAAGGTGGACGGCGAGAGGAGGACGCCGGCGAAGGCCCCGAGGAGCCCCACCCAACCGGTGGCGAGCAGGGTCGCTGCCACGCCGGCGACCGGCCGGCCCCGCTCGATCCCGAACAGGTACCACAGCATCGAGAACACGCTGATCAGCACCATGACCAGTGGGAGGGCGCCGATCCCGCGCTCGTAGCCCGCCACCATGAGCGAGACGGTCCCCACCAGGCCGAGCAGGGTCGCCGGGTGGTACCCCACCCGGCGGAGCACGCCGAACAACTCACCGGCGGCGAAGGTGACGACGAACAGCGCCAGGAGGAGCGACGTCACCGTCCCCAGGCCGAAGAGCACCAGGGCAACGACGGCCACCCCCACGCCGGTGACGATCCGTACGGCGATGCCCGGCTCGCGCCCGGCCGGCCGGGCGTCGCGGGGTCGGGACGCCGTCCCGGCTGGCGGGCCGCCACCGGGCGACCGGTCGGCGGGACCGGCCGGTCGGCGGCTGCGGGCCGGCCCACCCCGACGCCGGCCGGCACGAGCCGGACCTTCGTCGGCCGAAGCGAGATCGGCCACACCGCCACGTCCGATGCCGACACCGGGAACCTCGGTCACCGCCGCTCCGGGCGGCGAGGCGGCGAGAGGCGCGGCTGCACCCGCCACCGCACCCTTCGGGCGGCGGGCACGGATCCGGCGGGTGGACCCCCGCCGCCCGACCTGGACCGGCGGCTCCTGCGCCTCGTGCGGCACCTTCACGTCGTCCCCGCCATAGGGCGGCGTGTCTCCGGCCAGTTCGGGGGGCTCGTCAGGGTCGAACCAGGTCGGGGCGGTGGCCCGTTCGTCCGCCGGTGCCTCGGCCCACGCCGGCCCCTCGCCAGGGACCGGCGACGCGTCCACGGCGCCCCTCCCGCCGGTCGGGGCCCCGGAGGGCGCCGATGTCTCGTCCAGGTCGAACTCCCAGGGCCGGCGCTCCAGGTCGGGGGCTTCGGACTCGTCGAGTGAACCGACGGGCGCCTCTTCGTCGCTGAACAGCGAGGTGTCGAACTCCTCGTCGTGGGCCCGCCAGTCGGAGCGCTCCTCGCGCCAGGTGGGAGCGGCGAACTCGGGGACGTCCCGCTCCTCTCGGGCCAGGACGGCGGGCACCGCGCCGGTCGGCGGCTCCGTCCAGTGCGGCATTGCCGTCTCACCGGGCCGGAGCGGTTCCTCCACGTTGCCGGCGGCCTCGTCGTGGGGATGGCGTACCGCCACGTCGGGCTCGTCGGTGTCGACGGGCACCACGGAACCGGGGAGGTCCTGCTCGTCATCGCGCCGCACCGCCGGTACCACCGCCGTCGCCTCGCCGGCCACTTCGGCGCCAAGGATGCGGACCCGGCGCTGACCGCCCGGGGCTCCGGGGGCAGCGTGGGCCGCCCCACCGGCTCCCGCACGATCAACCTCTTGCCGGTCGTCCCGGTCGTCCACGTCCACGTCGCTTCCCTCGGTGCCGACCCGCGATGCGCGAGCCGGCATCAGATCTCGAGGAGCTCCTGCTCCTTGTGCGCAAGCAGGCGGTCGATGGCGGCCACCTGCTCCTGGGTGAGCCGGTCCAGCTCCTTCTCCACGCGCTCGAGCGCGTCCCCCGACAGCTCGCCGTCCCGCTGGAGGCCCTCGAGCTCGTGACGAGCAGAACGGCGGAGGTTGCGGACGGCCACCCGGCCGTCCTCCGCCTTCTGGCGGACCACCTTGACCAGTTCCTTCCTACGCTCCTCCGTGGGCACGGGGAACGACAGCCGGATCACGGTCCCGTCGTTCGAGGGTTGGATGCCGAGGTCGGAACCCTGCAGAGCCTTCTCGATGGCACCGACCGCGCCCTTGTCGTACGGCGAGATCACGAGGAGCCGCGCTTCGGGCACGCTGAACCCTGCCAGCTGACGCAACTCCGTCTCGGCGCCGTAGTAGTCCACCTTCAGGTGTTCCACCAATGCCGGGGTGGCACGACCCGTCCGCACCGAACCGAACTCCGACTGCGTGTGGTCGACCGCCTTCGCCATGCGGTCGCGGGTCTCTGCCACCACGAGGGCGGTCAGCTCGTCGTCCATCGGACCTCCAGCGTAGCGAGCAGGGCCGGGCGGGGCAGGCTCTCGGCGTCGTACGGGCCCCGGCTCAACGGATCAGCGTCCCGATCGGCTCGCCACCCAGCGCCCGGACGATGTTCCCCGGCCCCATCAGGTCGAAGACGAGGATGGGCAGTGCGTTGTCCCTGCAGAAGGTGATCGCCGTGAGGTCCATCACCCGCAGGTCCTTCGCCACCACGTCCATGAACGGGATCTCGTCGTAGCGGGTGGCCGTCGGGTCGAGCCGAGGGTCGGCGCTGTAGACCCCGTCCACACCGCCGTGGGTCCCCTTGCACAACAGGTGGGCCTCGATCTCCGCAGCCCGCAGCGCCGCCGACGTATCGGTGGTGAAGTACGGGTTGCCCATCCCGGCGGCGAACACCACCACCCTGCCCTTGTCGAGGTGGCGGATGGCGCGTCGCCGGATATAGGGCTCGGCCACCTCGGCCATGTGGATGGCCGTCAGGACACGGGTGGGCTGGTCATGGTGCTCCAGGGCGTCCTGGAGGGCCAGGGCGTTGATGACCGTTCCGAGCATCCCCATGGTGTCGGAGGTGGCCCGGTCCATGCCGGCGCCCGCCCCGGTCTCGCCGCGCCAGATGTTGCCGCCGCCGACCATCACGGCGAGCTCCAGGTCGAGCTCGGCGCGGGCCCGGGCGATCTCGGCGGCGATCCGCTCGACCACGGTGGCGTCGACCGTCTCGTCCGAAGCTGACGAGGCCAGGGCCTCGCCAGACATCTTCAGGACGATGCGTCGCCGGTGAGCCACGGGCGTGCCTTCAGTCGCCCACGACGACCTGGGCGAACTCCACGACCTCCGCGTCGCCGAGCAGGGTGGCGATCGTCTGCTTCTCGTCACGCACGTACGGCTGGTCGAGCAGCACCCGCTCCTTGAACCAGCCACCCATCCGTCCCTCGACGATCTTCGGCAACGCCGCTTCGGGCTTGCCCTCGTTCCGGGCGATCCGCTCCACGGTCTCGCGCTCGGCCGCCACCTCGGCCTCCGGCACCTCGTCCCGACGGACGTACGCCGGGCGGGCGAAGGCGATGTGGGCGGCGACGTCGTGGGCGAGCTGCGCCGTGCCGCCGCGTAGGGCGACCACCACCGCGTTGACGCCCCGACCGGCCTGGACATGGAGGTAGCTGTCGACGACGACGGGCCCGCCGCCCTCGATCCGGACCACCCTGCCGACGGAGATGTTCTCCTTCAGCGTGGTCTTGAGCCGGTCGACGTCCGATGCGCGCTCGTCGACCGCTGCCTCGCCCTTCGACGCCACCAGGTCGGCCAGCTCGCCCACGAGGTTCACGAACTCGGCCGACTTGGCGACGAAGTCCGTTTCGCATCGCAGCTGGACGATGGAGACGACATCGCCGGACCGGCCGACGGCCACCGCCCCCTCGGCTGCCTCGCGATCCGCACGCTTGGCAGCGCCGGCCAGTCCCTGCTCGCGCAACCAGGTGACCGCCCGGTCGAAGTCGCCGTCCGTCGCCTCGAGCGCTCGTTTGGCGTCGAGCATGCCGACGCCGGTTGCCTGGCGCAGCCGCTGGACGTCCTTCGCGGTGATGGCGGGCATGGTCAGGCCTCCTCGGGGGTCTCGGCGCTGTCGCTGGCGGCGGGGGCGGCGGTCGCGGGTGCGGTCTCTGCGGCCGGGGTTTCGGCGGCAGCCGCAGCCGGGGCTTCGGCTTCGGCGGCAGGAGCGGCGGGAGCCGGGGCGGCAGCAGCGGGAGCGGCGGGAGCGGCGGCTTCGGCGACAGGAGCGGCGGGAGCCGGGGCGGCAGCAGCGGGAGCGGCGGCGGCAGGAGCGGCGGGAGCCGGGGCGGCAGCAGCGGGAGCGGCGGCTTCGGCGGCGGCGGCTGCTGCCGCGGCGGCCTTCGGGCGCTGCTGCGCGATGTAGCGACCCTCGGTCACGGCGTCGGCGATGACCCGGCACAGCAGCGTCCCCGACCGGATGGCGTCGTCGTTGCCGGGGATGACGTAGTCGATCACGTCCGGGTCGCAATTGGTGTCGACGACGGCGATCACCGGGAGTCCCAACTTGTTTGCCTCGGTGACGGCGATGTGCTCCTTCTTCGTGTCGATGACGAAGATGGCGTCGGGCAGTCGGTCCAAGTTACGGATCCCGCCGAGGTTCCGGCGGAGCTTCTCCAGCTCACGGCTGTGACGGAGCGCTTCCTTCTTCGGCATGGCGGCGAAGTCACCGGCCCGCTCCATCGCCTCGAATTCCTGCATCCTCTTCACCCGTGCCGAGACGGTCTGGAAGTTCGTGAGCATCCCACCGAGCCACCGCTCGTTCACGTAGGGCATGCCGCAGGCCTCGGCGAACGTGGCCACCGGGTCCTGGGTCTGCTTCTTCGTCCCGACGAACAGGATGGTCCCACCCCTGGCGACGAGGTCGCGGGCGTAGGTATAGGCGCCCTCGATGCCCTGCATGGTTTGCCGGAGGTCGATCAGGTAGATCCCGTTGCGTTCGCCGAGGATGAACCGGCGCATCTTCGGGTTCCAGCGCCTGGTCTGGTGTCCGAAGTGCACTCCTGCGGAGAGAAGTTCCTTCATCGTGACGACGGCCATGGACATGCTCCCTTCACGGTTGTCGACCTGGACCGCAGCACCCCCTGAGGGGCGACCGTGGGCGCGGCCAGGTTTCTGGTCGGTTGGTGTACCGCCCGTGCCGGTCGGCAGGGCGCCTTGATCGTAGTAGGTCGCGGACGTCCGCTCCAACCGGACCGGGGCCCGCCCGCAGGTTCAGCCGGCGGCGCGATCGACCCCGGCGGCGGCCCCCCGGCGCCCGCGGCCGGTCCGGGCCGGCGTGCGCCGGGGACCGTCGGACGCGTCGGCCAGTTTGCCCCGCAGTTGCAGGACGGCCTTGGTGTGGATCTGGCACACCCTGCTCTCGGTGACGCCCAGCACCTCGCCGATCTCCGCCAGGGTCAGACCCTCGTAGTAGTAGAGCGAGAGCACCGTGCGCTCCCGCTCCGCCATCTGGTTGACCGCCCGGATCAGGGACTCCTTCATCTCCTTGACCTCGAACGTCGCCACCGGGCCAGCCGCCGAGTCGGCGAGCGTGTCGCCCAGCGTCGAGCGCTCCGACCGGTCCCCTCCGTGGAACACCTCGTCGAGGGCGACGACGCCGACGAAGGAGATCTTCCGCAGCACGGTCTGGAATTCGCCTTCGGTCATGCCCAGGTCGGCGGCCACCTCGGCGTCGGTCGGCGTCCGGTGCAGTGTCGCCTCCAGCTTGCCGTACGACTGCTCCACCGCCCGGGCCTTGGAGCGCACCGACCGCGGCACCCAGTCGATCGAGCGGAGCTCGTCGATGATGGCGCCCTTGATGCGCGGGATGGCGTAGGTCTCGAACTTCACGTTGCGCACGGGGTCGAAGCGCTCGATGGCGTCGATCAGCCCGATGACCCCGTAGCTGGCGAGGTCGGACTCGTCCACATGTCGCGGAAGCCCGACGGACACCCGCCCTGCCACGTACTTGACCACCGGGGCGTAGTGGACGATGAGCTGGTCCCGCAGGTGGCGTTCCCCGGTCCGCTTGTACTCGGCCCACAGGCGCGCCACACCGTGCTCGATCGGGTCGCTCGTGTGCTGTCCGGCGATGTCAGCTCGCGTGGCAACGTCTCCCTCAGGCCCGTGGATGGGTTCCCCCGTACACGGTGAGCAACCGCTCCTTGCTGACATGAGTGTAGACCTGCGTGGTGGTCAGACTGGCGTGACCGAGGAGCTCCTGGACCACCCGCAGGTCCGCACCCCCGTCGAGGAGGTGGGTGGCGAAGGTGTGGCGGAGTGCGTGGGGGTGCAGCGGGACGGGCGATCGGCGGTCGACGATGCGCCGGACGTCCCGCACGCCGAGCCTCCGGCCACGGGCGTTGACGAACATGGCTTCGCCCGCCTGGCCCGACGCCGCCATGACCGGCCGGCCGTCGCGCAGCCAGGCGGCGACCGCTCGGGCCGCCTGGGCGTGGACCAGCACCACCCGTTCCTTGTCGCCTTTCCCCACGACCCGCAGGGTGCGCCGGGAGAGATCGGCATCGCCGACGTCGAGGCCGCTCAGCTCGGCCACCCGCAGGCCGGCACCGTAGAGGACCTCCAGGACCGCGTCGTCGCGGAGGCGGACGTGGCGCGCCACCCCGGTCGCCGAGCGCCGCTCCCCGTCGAGGAGCGCCGCGACCTCGTCCCCGTTCAGCACGCGGGGGAGGCGGGAGGCGGGAGCGGGGGCCGAAAGGCCCGCTGCCGGGTCCGATCCCGTCGTACCGTGCCGGTGGCACCAGGCGAAGTAGGCGCGCAGCGCTGCCGCCTTGCGGGCCACCGTCGCCCGGGCGTACCGGCGGGTGCCCAGGTAGGCCAGGTATCGCCGCAGGCCGAGCCGGTCGACCTCTGCCGGTCCGGTGACCGAGCCTCGCGACGCCCACTCGACGAAGGCGGCGACGTCCCCCACGTAGGCACGCCGCGTCGAGGCGGCCCGGTCACCGAGCGAGCGCTCGAAACCTTCGAGGTCCCATGCCACGTTCCGATGGTACCGCCCGCCACCGCCGGTACCCCGGACGCCCTCCCGGCGGACCCGGTCCGTCCAGCGCACCGGTTGCCAGCCGAGTAGCCTCCCGGCATCGTGACTGACCGTCAGGTCCGGGGGGGACCAGGACCCGGAGGTCGCCGCGATCGCCGTCGACGGACGTCGACGGTCGACGGCATCCACGGCGGCCCTCGCGTGGGGGCCGCTCGAGACCACCGGAGGGGACCATGTCCGATCGGATCGACCGCCGCACGTTCCTGGCCAAGGGCGCGGCGACCACCGCCGGCATCGCCGCCGTGGGGGGCGCCGGCGGCCTGCTGAGTGCCTGCAGTTCGGGTTCCGGCTCCGGCTCGGGCTCGGGCTCCTCCCATCCGGACGGCATCACCAACGCGGCCCCGAAACGGGGTGGCAAGGTCATCTTCGGCACCGAGGCCGAAGAGAAGGGGTTCAATCCCACCACGGCGACCTACGACGCAACCGGCGTCCTCTACGCCCGCACGGTCTTCGACCCCCTCGCCATCGTGGCCGCCGACGGCTCGGTCCAGCCCTACCTGGCCCAGTCGATCACCCGGAACGCCGACGGCACCGTGTGGACGATCGCGCTCCGACCGAACGTCATGTTCCACGACGGCACGCCGTTCGACGCCAGCGCCCTCGTCATCAATTTCCAGGCCCACCAGAAGTCCCTCCTGACGGGCCCGGCGGTCACCAACATCGCCACCGTGACCGCATCGGGTCCGCTGGAGGTCACGGTCACCATGCACGCACCGTGGGTGCCGTTCGACTACTACCTCTGCGGCGGCATCGGCGGCCAGATCGCGTACCCGGTAGCCCCGTCGATGCTGGCCGACCCGAACGGCACCACCCACCCGGTGGGGACCGGGCCGTTCGTCTTCGCCGAATGGGTCCAGAACGACCACTTCACGGCCACCCGCAATCCCCATTACTGGCGACCGGGACTTCCCTACCTCGACGCCATCGAGTACCGGCCCATCACCGACAGTCAGCAGCTCTTCCAGTCGCTGCAGACCGGCGTCGTCGACATCATGCACACGTCGACGCCGTCGGTCACCGGCGAGCTCCAGGCCCAGTCGTCCCTCGGCTTCGTCGACGACTCGAAGAACATCGTGGGCGAGCCGGACATGGACTGCGTCCTCCTCAACCTGTCCAAGCCGCCCTTCGACGACGTCCGGGTCCGCCAGGCGGCCGCCGCCGCGGTGAGCTCCGCCGACTACGTGAAGGTCATCACCAAGGGGCTGAACCCCACGTCGAACGGCCCGTTCGTGCCCGGGACCCCCTACTACGGGCCCACCGGCTACCCGACCCACGATCCGGCCAGGGCCCGGTCGCTCCTGGCCGACGTGGGCCGTCCCGTGTCGTTCACCCTGAACCACGTCCCCTCCCCGTCGACCACGCAGATCGCCCAGTTCCTCCAGGCTCAGTTCGCCGCGGTCGGGATGCAGGTCCAGCTCAACCCCATCCAGCAGGCCCAGCTGATCAACACTGCGCTGACCGGGGGGTTCCAGGCCCAGGTGTGGCGCCAATTCTCCGCCGTCAACCCCGACCTGAACTACATCTTCTGGAGCCCGACCCAGATCAACTCGGCGTTCTCGATCAACATGGCCCGCAACACCGACCCGGCCATGGAGGCGGCGCTCCAGCAGGGCCGACAGGCCACCGATCCGGCGGCGGTGGCCACGGCCTACCAGAGGGTCGGTCAGTTGATGGGCACGGACATCCCCTACCTGTGGACGGCGCGCACCGTCTGGTCGATCGGCGCCCAGGCGAAGGTCCAGAACTTCGACAACCCGACCACTCCCGAGGGAAAGCCCGCCTTCGGGATGATCTCGGGCACCATCTGGCCCACCCAGATCTGGCTCGCCTGACCACCCGGTGGTCCCGGTCGCGCCATGGCGGCCGGGCCTGCCACACTGTGGAGCACGACCCGGTCGGGACGGCCGGCCGGGCGGTTTCCGCAGGGGCGGTCCGTGAGCACCATCCTGGTAGTCGAGGACGACGAGCGCATCCGCTCGTCGATGCGCCTCGCCCTCGAGGGCGAGGGGCACGACGTCGTGGACGTAGCCAGCGGCGAGGAGGCCATCGACGCCTTCGCCCGCGATCCGACCGACCTGGTCCTGCTCGACCTGATGCTGCCGGGCATGGACGGGTTCGACACCTGCCGGTCCATCCGGCGGGCCAGCGCCGTGCCAGTGATCATGGTCACCGCCCGTTCGGACACCCACGATGTGGTGGCCGGGCTCGAAGCCGGTGCGGACGACTATGTCACCAAGCCGTTCGTGGCCAAGGAACTCGGAGCACGCATCCGCGCCCTGCTGCGGCGGACCCGCGCCGCCGACGGTGACGTCGGGACCCTGACCTTCGGCGACGTCGAGGTCGTCCCCGACGCCGGTGTCGTCCGGCGCGGCGGCGAGGAGATCCACTGCACCCGCACGGAATTCCGCCTGCTCACCGAGCTGGCGCGCAATCCCGGCCGGGTGCTGAGTAGGGAGCACCTCCTCGAACAGGTCTGGGGGTACGACTACTTCGGCGACGGGCGGCTCGTCGACGTGCACGTGCGGAGGCTGCGCACGAAGGTCGAGGCCGATCCCGCGAACCCCCGCTACATCATCACGGTGCGCGGCATGGGGTACAAGCTGGCAGCGTGACGGTGTGACCCGGAAGAGGAGGACCCGGCCCGGGCTCCGGACACGGGTCACGGTGACGTTCGCCGTCGGTGCGCTGGCCCTATCGGGCGTCATGGCCGGCATCACCTACCTCACCGCCCGCGCCGGGTTCCTGAACGAGCGGCAGGCGGAATTCCGACGGCAGGCCTTCGTGAACGCCAGCCTCGTCCAGAATTCGCTGCGGGTCCCGGGCACGGCCGTCGGCCAGCTCCTCGAGTCGGTCGACACGCTGCCCGGTTCCCGCTCCGTGCTCGCCACCCACGGCCAGTGGTTCGCCACCTCGATCTCCGTCGGACAGAGCCAGATCCCCCCGGCCGAGCGGTCCCTGGTGCTGTCGGGCACCGCCGCATCGCAGACGTTCACTATCGACGCCACGCCCGAGGTGGTCGTAGGCGTCCCACTGCCAGGCGTCGGTGCCGCCTACTTCGAGGTGTTCTCCCTCGAGGAGGTCGAACGGACCCTGCGGACCCTCGCCCTCACCCTCGCCATCGCCGCCGGTGTCACCACCCTGGCCGGGGCCGCCGTCGGCCGGTGGGCCGCCGGCCGGGCCCTGCGCCCGCTGCGCGGGGTGTCCGACGCCGCCGTGGCCATCGCCGCGGGTGATCTGGGCACGCGGGTGGACGCTGGCGACGACGCCGACCTGTCGGTGCTGGCGTCGTCGTTCAACCGCATGGCCGACCACCTCCAGGAGCGGATCGAGCGTGAAGCACGCTTCACCTCGGACGTGAGCCACGAGCTCCGCTCGCCACTCACCACCCTGTCGGCCTCCCTCTCCGTCCTCGAGGCGCAGCGGGAGCAGCTGGGCCCCACCGGCCAGCGAGCCCTCGGCCTGCTCGCCGGGGACCTGTCGCGTTTCACCCGGATGGTCAGCGATCTCCTGGAGATCTCTCGCTTCGACGCCGGGTCGGCCGAGCTCTCGCTCGACGACGTCGACGCAGGAGAGCTGGTCCGCCATGCGCTGGCGGCCGCCATGCCGCCACACGGTGCCGCCGGTCCGCCGGAGCGCCCGGTGGTGGTGGACGTGACCCCCCGGGCGCTCGGGCTGCGGGTGCGCGTCGACAAGCGGCGCATCGAGCGCATCGTGGCCAACCTGGTGGACAACGCCCGGCAGTATGCCGGTGGGGCGCGCCGGGTGGTCGTCGACGCACCGTCCGGACCGGGCGCGAGGGGCCCGATCCTGCGCATCACCGTCGAGGATGCCGGCCCCGGGGTGGCACCCGACGAGCGGGGCCACCTCTTCGAGCGCTTCTACCGCGGACGCAGTTCGGGACGGCGGGGCGCCGGCGAGGGCACCGGTCTCGGACTGGCCCTGGTGGCCGAGCACGCCAGGCTGCACGGCGGCTCGGTGGGCATCGAGGACGTTCCCGGCGGAGGCGCCCGGTTCGTCGTCGACCTCCCGATCGACCCGGAGCCCGGCGGGCCGGCGACCGATGGCGCCCGGGCCGCGTCCACCGACCGGGCGGATCCCTCCCGATGATCCGGGCCGAGGTGCGCCGGCACACGACGCCGGACCGGCCGACGCCGGTGCGCTGGGGACTGGCTGTCGTGCTGGCCGTGGTCGTCATGGCCGGTGCCGGTTGTGGGATCCCGACCGACGCCTCCCCCCACCCGATCCCCCGCGACCAGGTGCCCTTCGGCCTCCTCCGCACCCCGCCGCCCACCACCACGACCACCATGCCCGCCGTGTCCGTCCCCGAGACGATCTTCCTGGTCGCGCCGGACCAGCATGTGACGCCGGTCCGGCGCGACCTGGCGGTGCCGGCCACCCTGACCCAGGTGCTCGGGGCGCTCCTCGAGGGGCCCACCGAGTCGGAGTCCACCGCTGGCATCCAGAGCTTCCTCTCGGGCCCGGGCATCCAGGTCACCGCGACCGTCGCCGCCGGGACCGCCGACGTCGACTTCAGCGCCAACCCCGTGCAGGTCGTCGGGCCCGACCAGATCCTCGCCATCGCCCAGGTGGTGTTCACCGCCACCGCGCTGCCAGGGGTGTCCGCCGTCGCCTTCCGGATCGGCGGCACCCCGACCCAGGTCCCCAACGGCACGGGAGGGCTGGTCAGCGGTCCCGTCGGGCGGGCCGACTACACGGCCCAGGCACCACCGGCACCCTGACCGGACGGCGGTCCGGCGGTCAGGCGTCCCACGCCACCCGGGGAGCGCCCGCCCACAGGTGCTCGAGGTCGTAGTAGGTGCGGGCTTCGTCGAGGAACACGTGGACGACGAAGTCCCCGTAGTCGAGCAGCACCCAGCGGGCGTCATCGAGGCCCTCCACCCGGGCCGGCGACCTGCCCGACTCAGCTTTGACCGCCCGTTCGACCTCTTCGGCCAGGGTCCGCACGTGCCTCGGGTTCGAGGCGCTGGTGATCACGAAGGCGTCGGTCACCGCCAACTGCTCACCCACCGCCAGCACCACCGGATCGGTACCCGACTTGGCGTCGGCGGCGCGGGCGGCCACCAGGCACTCGTGCGGCACCGTCGGGGCCGGCGCGGTTCCCGGGGCAGCCGGGGTGGTCGTCGTCGTGATCACTGGGTTTCTCCTCCAATTCCCCCACGCAGGGGTGACGTCTGTCCTCCGGCACGTACGACGGGCCCGGTCGGGTGGGCCGAGACGGCACCCGCCGGCGGGCTCCGCTGGAACAACGAACGGTCCCGGGCGATCCCGAGGATCACCACCGTGGCCACCAGGACGGCGACCACCGCCGCCGCGCACCACACCAGGAGCACCTGTCGCTGGCGGCGCTGCGCACGCAGCTCCCGGCGGCTCCTCACCGTGAGCTCCGGGACCGTTGCCGGGCGCCCGGCCACGCCGGCGAGCCCACCCCCAGCCTCCGGCACGCCCGGCTCTCCGGGGAGGCCGGTGCCCGAGGATCCTGCACCGCTCCCCACGGACCCGGCCTCGGCGTTCATCCGCTCCCAGCGTACAGACCCCGCTCCTCGATGTAGCGCATCGCCGCCGCGGGGACGCCGGCGACGGGTTCGCCGGCGGCGATGCGCCGTCGGATCTCCGTGCTCGACTCCGGGACCGGCGGCATGGGGACCAGCGTGGCGCGCCAACCCGGTGGTGCCGGCGTGCTCGGCGCACCGGCACGGGTCACGACCACCAGCTCGACGAGCCGGGCCAGCTCGTCCGATCGGTGCCAGGTGCCCAGTTCGCCAGCCACGTCCTCACCGACGATGAGGTACAGGCGGGCCTCCGGGTGGGTGGCGCGCAATTCCTCGACGGTATCGACCGTGTACGAGGTGCCACCCCGGTCGATCTCGAGCGGCGACGCCTCGATCCCGTCGAGGCCGGCCACGGCTACCTCCACCATGGCGTAGCGGTCCGCTGCCGGCGTGATCGGCCGCGTCCCCTCCTTCTGCCACGGCTCGTTCGCCACCACCAGCAGGACCCTGTCCAGCTCCAGCGCGTCGCGAACGGTCGCCGCTGCCGCCAGGTGGCCCCGGTGGACGGGGTCGAAGGTGCCGCCGAGCAGCCCGATGCGAGGTTGCCCGGCCCCGCTCACGAACCGGCCAGGCGGGCCACCACCGGGGCGAAGGCGTCGAGCTCGGCCTCGTGGACGACCACGTAGGAGAAGCCCCATCGGCGCCGGCGCTCCTCGAGGGTCTCGACGATCCCGTCGACCGAGCCGATGAGCGCCACCGGCGATCCGGCCACGTCGTCGACGGACATGCCGAAGAGCGCGGCCAGCCGCTCGAGGACCGCCGGACCGTCCGGCACGACCTGGACGGCGAAGGTCAGGCACTGCAGCTCGAGCTCGTCGAAGCGCGCCCCGGCCGCCTGGCGGAGCCAGGCGAGGCGCTCGTCGTAGGCGGCCGGCACCGCGGTGGCGATCACGTCGGGCCCGATCGCCCCCGCAGCCAGGTTCGGGTTCACCCCGACGATGTCGGCGTGGGCGGCGGCCAGCCGGAGGACACGCCGGCCCCCGCCGCCGATGATCACCGGGGGGCCGCCCGGGCGCGCCGGCGACGGCGTGCCGGAGAGCCCCCGGACCCGGTAGTGGTCGCCGTCGACGGCGGTGACGCCCCCGGACCACAGCGACCGCATCACGGCCAGGCTCTCGGCCATCCGGTCGATCCTGGTGGCCGGGGGATCGAGGGGGAGGCCGGCCTGGTCGTAGTCCGACGTCATCCACCCGGCTCCCAGGCCGAACTCCACCCGGCCCTCCGAGAGCAGGTCGAGGGTGGCGATCTCCTTGGCCAGGACCACCGGGTGGCGGTAGTCGTTGCCGAAGACGAGGGAACCGACCCGGAGGGTGGTCGTGGACTCGGCCGCCACCGTCAGGGCCGCGAGCGGGCCGAATTGGTCGTCGAAGTGGTCGGGGATGAAGAGCGTCGAGTACCCGAGGTCCTCGATCTTGCGGGCCGTGTCCCGCCACGCCCGGGCCGACGGGGCTCGCGACAGTTGGACGCCGAACCGGAAGGGATGCATGGCCGGAGTGTAGGGCCCGACGCCCTACGCTGTGGTGGTGCTCGACCAGCGCCCGCCCGACGCCGGGCCGGATCCGTCCGGCTCTCCCTGGTCGCCCGCCAGCTGGCGAGGCCGCGAGGCGCGCCAGCAGCCGAACTGGCCCGACATGGCGGCGCTCGACGCGGTCCGGGCCCAGCTCGCCGTCCTCCCCCCGCTCGTGTTCGCCGGCGAGGCACGGCGTCTGACCGAGGCGCTGGGTGACGTGGCGGCGGGGCGGGCCTTCGTCCTCCAGGCGGGGGACTGCGCCGAGTCGTTCGCCGAGTTCACCGCCGACGCCATCCGGGACAAGCTCAAGGTCATCCTGCAGATGGCCGTCGTCCTGACCTACGGCGCCGGCGTCCCCGTGGTGAAGGTCGGCAGGATCGCCGGGCAGTTCGCCAAGCCCCGCTCGTCCCCCACCGAACGCGTCGGCGACCTCGAGATCGAGTCGTTCCGCGGCCACATGGTGAACGACGACCTCCCGACGGCCGCCGCCCGGGTGCCCGACCCTGCCCGCCTCGTCGCCGGCTACCACCAGTCGGTCGCCACCCTCAACCTACTGCGGGCGTTCACCAAGGGCGGGTTCGCCGACCTCGCCCAGGTCCATGCCTGGAACCAGGAGTTCGTCGCCTCGTCAGCCGAAGGGCGCCAGTTCGAGGGGATCGCCGAGGGGATCGACCGAGCCCTGCACTTCATGGCCGCCTGCGGCATCGATCTGGCCGCCGAGGCCACCCTCCACGAGGTCGACTTCTGGACCAGCCACGAAGCGCTCCTGCTCGACTACGAGGAACCGCTCGTGCGGCGGGACTCCCTCACCGGCGAGTGGTACGACTGCTCGGCCCACATGCTCTGGGTGGGTGAGCGGACCCGCGATCCCGAGGGCGCCCACTGCGAGTTCCTCTCCGGCGTCCGCAACCCCGTCGGCGTCAAGATCGGTACGGGTGCCACGCCGGACGACGTCCTCGCTCTGTGCGCCCGCCTCGATCCCGAGCGCCGGCCGGGCAGATTGACCCTCATCACCCGGTTCGGCGCCGCCAACGTCGAGACCGCGCTGCCACCGCTCCTCGAGGCGGTGCGCACCGAGGGGTACCCGGTGGTGTGGTCGTGCGACCCCATGCACGGGAACACCTTCACCGCCGAGGGCGGGCGCAAGACCCGCCGGTTCGACGACATCCTGGCCGAGATCCGGGGGTTCTTCACCGCCCACCGTGACGCGGGGACGTGGCCGGGTGGCGTCCACGTGGAGCTGACCGGCGACGACGTGACCGAGTGCCTTGGCGGCGTCGAGGACATCGTCGAAGGACAATTGGAAGAGCGCTACACCTCGGCCTGCGACCCCCGGCTGAACGCGCGGCAGTCCCTCGACCTGGCGTTCCGGGTCGCCGAATTGCTGCGCGGCTGAGAACCTCCGCGGTCGTTGCATGCCGGCGCCAGGTCGGCCAAACTGTGCATTCCATGAGGATGTTCACGCACGGTGGCCCCGTTTCTGGATTCCTCGCGCGGATTGTGGTTTTGTTGAGCTTCCTCGGCCTACTCCTGGCACCGGCGCCGCATGCGTCGTCCGCCGCCACCACCACCGTCCCCGCCTATCGGCTGGTGACGGCCAGCGGGATCGTCCAAGGGTTCGGCGGTGCGGGCGGCTACGGCGAGCTGTCGGGGAGTCTCAACGAGCCGGTGGTGGGCGAGGCGACGACACGCGGCGGCGGCGGGTTCTGGATGGTGGCGTCCGACGGCGGGGTGTTCTCCTTCGGCGACGCCGCCTTCCACGGTTCGACGGGTGGTCACACGCTCAACAGACCCGTGGTGGGCATGGCGGCCGACCTGGCCACGGGCGGCTACTGGCTGGTGGCCTCCGACGGCGGCGTCTTCTCCTTCGACGCCCCGTTCCACGGGTCGACGGGGGCGTACCACCTCAACCAACCGGTGGTCGGCATGGCCGCCACCCCCGACGACGGGGGGTACTGGCTGGTGGCCTCCGACGGCGGCATCTTCTCCTTCGGCGACGCCCGCTTCTACGGCTCGATGGGCGGGCGCCATCTCGTCCAGCCGGTGGTCGGCATGGCCGCCACCCCCGACGGCAGGGGGTACTGGCTGGTCGCCTCCGACGGCGGCGTCTTCAACTTCGGCGATGCCGTCTTCTACGGATCGGGCGCGGTCACCCCCCCTCCTCTCGGCGTGATCGGCATTGCCGCCACCCCCGACGGAAGGGGGTACTGGATGGCCGACTCCGCCGGACTCGTCCTCAATTTCGGCGACGCGGGCTACTTCGGATCCGACCCGAACGGAGCTCCGGGACCAGTCGTGGCGATCGCCCAGGCCCCCGGGACCGGCGTCAGCCATGACCCGGCCTATCAGAACGGGTCCTACGGCTACGACATCTCCGACTGGCAGCTGGGACCGGGCTGCACCGGGTCCCTTCCACCGCCCCCGCACACCATTGCCATCGTCGAGGCAGCCGGTGCCCCGTTCAGTGAGAACCCGTGCCTCGCCACCGAAGCGGCCTGGGCCGGAGGTGGGCTCAACATGTACGTGTTCCTCGCCAACGTCCAGTCGGACATACCGTCGTGCACCTCGACCTCCACCTGCTACCAGTGGGGCTACAACGCGGCTGCGGATGCGTTCACAAAGGCGGGTGCGGCAGGAGTGAACACCTCGGTCGCATGGTGGCTCGACGTCGAAGGGCCCGGGGTCTACTGGCAGGCGTCCACCGCGCTGAACGACGCCACCATCCAGGGCGCGCACGACGCCCTCGTCCACGAGGGCGTCACCACTGTCGGCATCTATGCCTCCGAACTGAATTGGACGCCCATCGCCGGTTCCGCCTACAACCCGCCGTTCCCCGTGTGGCTCGCGTGGTACACAGGCGATCCCGCCGGCAACTGCACCTCCGCGTACAGCTACGCAGCGACCCACGGCGTCTCGCTGCCCACCGGCGGCATCTGGCTCACCCAATACTCGGATACGGCCGGCCCCAACCAGAACGTGGACGGCGACTACGCCTGCTGACCGGCCCGGCGGTCCACTGGACCTGCCACCCCGGCACCGTGGGCATCGTCGTTGTAGCCGAGCAGTCGCCACCGCCCGTCCTCGACCTCCCAGGTGGTGAGGGACGCGTGGCGGGTCCGCAGCTTGAGGCGGGCACCGGCCAACCCTCCCTCGACGGGTAGGAACGCCAGCATCGACGCCTCGATCACCCCGGCGTGGGTGGCCACCACGACCTGCTGGCCCGGGTGGCGCCCGGCCGCTGCCGCCAGCGCCCCGGCCGCCCTCGCCACGAACGACGTCCAGCTCTCCGCTCCCGGTGCCAGGGGCGCATCCGGCACCCGGTCCCAGTCCGGCGTCTCGTACCGTGCCGCGAACTCGTCCCAGGTGAGCCCGTCGGCTTCGCCCGGGTGCAGCTCGCACAGGCCGCACTCGGTTCGCACCGGGAGCGCCGGCCGGAGCGGCCCGGACAGTGCCGGCCGGAGGATCTCGGCCGTCTCGATCGCGCGGGGAAGCACGCTGGCGTAGAGCGCGCCGGCGCCGGCCAGTTCGCCGGTGGCCGCCAGCCGGTCGCGCAGGCGGGCGACCTGGGCGGCGCCCCGCTCGGTCAGGCCGGAGCAGCCCCGCAGTCCCCCGCACACCCCGCTGGTGTTGCAGACGGCCTCCCCGTGGCGCACCAGGACCAGCCGGGTGGCCGCCGGTCCCCCCTCGGGCGACACCGTCCGGATCCCGGCGGGTGGGGCACCGGTCAGCCCGTCGAACCCACCGGTCCTCCGGCCCGGCTCCGCCGTCACGCCAGCTCGCCGACGAAACGCTCGAGCTGGCGGAGGGTCCGGCACTCGACCACGTCCTCGCAGTGGGCGCCGTACTCCCCCACGATCGAGTCCCCCGAGTTCCAGTAGGCCCGCGGCTCGGGGTTCAGCCAGTAGACGTGGCGGGACCGGCGGGCCAGCTCGCCCACCACCCAGGCCTGGGAGGCGTGGTAGTTGTTCCGGGCGTCGCCCAGCAGCAACACGCTGGTGCGGGGCGTGAGCTCGTCGCCCCACCGTTCGAGGAACACGGTGAGCGCGTGCCCGTAGTCGGAGTGCCCGTCGACCCAGACCACGTCGGCCTCGGTGTTGATCCGGTGGACGGCGTCGGCCGGGTCCTCGGCGTGCTCGAAGAACCGGGTCACCTCGTCGATCCCGTCGATGAACACGAAGCTGCGGACCTTGGAGAACTGCGAGCTGATGGCATGGACGAGGTGGAGGGTGAAGCGGGCGAACGAGGCCACCGAGCCGGAGATGTCGGCGATCACCACGATCTCGGGCTTCGCCGGTCTCGGGTACCGGAACCGGGGTTCGACCGGGACGCCCCCCGTCGACAGGGAGTGGCGGACCGTGCTGCGGAAGTCGAGGGGGCCCCGTCGCCCGTGGCGCCGCTTGCGGGCAAGGCGCACGGCCAACTTGCGTGACAGCGGCTGGAGGGCTCGGCGCAGGGCCACCAGCTCGTCACGGGTGGCGTGCATCACGTCGATGTCCTCGGGCAACGGCTTCCGGACCGACTTGGCCAGGGCTTCGCTACCGCGGTCGGCCACGAGCCGGCGCCGGATCTCGTCCTCGATCTGCCGGCGCAACCGCTCGATGCGAGCCCGGAACTCGTCGCGCAGCAGCCGGTCCTCCAGGGGGGTGAGCTGGCCGGGAGGCTCGACGTCCCCCCCGCCGGACCCGTCCCCCCCGCCGGACCCGTCCCCCCCGCCGGACCGGCGCCCCGCCACCAGCTGCTCGAGGACGGCGTCGAGGTCCAGGTTCCGCAGGGTGCGGTACAGGTAGTAGGTCCCGCCCACCGGCCGGCCCGGCTCCATGCCCGCGTAGCGGGCCACGGCCTGCCGGGCCACGGCGGCCATCATGGAGTCGTCCCCGCTGGTCAGGGCGGAGAGCAGCATGGCCGCCAGTTCCTCGGCCGTCATCCCCTGGCCGCCGCCACCGCCTGAACCCCGCCCGCGCCCCGTGCGGCCGCCGTCGCCGACGCCAGCGGCGCCGCCGCCGGCCTCGTCGTCCCGGCCCGGTTCCCCCTCCGGCTCGCCGTCGATCCCGTACCGGTCGCCCCGCAGGGCGAAGTACACCTCGAAGGCGGTCTCGTACGCACGCCAGTGGGACGAGGACTTGACCAGGGCGGCACCGAGGGCCGACTTCAACGCCGGCCGGTCCTCCAGGGGAACATGACGCAGCACCTCCACGGCGTCGAGGTGCTCGGTCATCGACACCGGGATCCCCGCCGCCCGCAGCTCGCCGATGAACCGGCCCAGCACCGCCAGCATCGCCGATCCCTCCGATGCCTCGCCGGCGACCCCGGGGCCGGCGGCCGGATCGGCCCCGTCAGGTCCCGGTGCCACCGTCGGCCAGCTCCTTGGCGGCGCGCTCGATGTCCGTCCGGTACTTCAACAGGATGTGGAGCGTGTCGCGGGCGATGTCGGCATCGATCGACTCGACGCCCAGCACGACCAGGGTGCGGGCCCAGTCGAGCGTCTCGGACACCGACGGGCTCTTCTTCAGCTCGAGCGACCGGATCGACCGGACGATCCTGGCGATCTGGTCGGCCAGGTCGGGCCCGATGCCCGGCACCCGCGCCAGCACGATGGCCCGCTCCCGCTCCACGTCCGGGTAGTCCAGGTGGAGGTAGAGGCAACGCCGCTTCAGCGCCTCCGACAGCTCGCGCGTGTTGTTCGAGGTGAGGAAGACGAGCGGGATCTGCGTGGCCCGCACCGTCCCGAGCTCGGGGATGGACACCTGGTACTCCGAGAGGATCTCGAGCAGCAGGGCCTCCGTCTCGAGCTCGACCCGGTCGACCTCGTCGATCAGCAGCACCACCGGATCGGGCGAGCGGATGGCCTCGAGCAGGGGGCGGGGCAGCAGGAACGCCTCGGAGAAGATGTCCTCCTCCAGGTCCTGCCACTGGCGACCTCCCTCGGCCTGGATGCGCAGGAGCTGCTTCTTGTAGTTCCACTCGTACAGGGCCTTCGACTCGTCCAGCCCCTCGTAGCACTGGAGCCGGATCAGCCGGCTGCCCGTCAGCCGGGCCACCGACTTGGCCAGCTCGGTCTTACCGGTCCCGGCCGGCCCCTCGACCAGGACGGGCTTGGCCAGCCGGTCGGCGAGGTAGACGACGCCGGCGATGCCCTCGTCGGCCAGGTAGTCGATGCCGGCCAGCCCGGTGCGCACCTCGGCGATGGAGCCGAAGCGGGGCGGACCCGCCTCGGGGAACCCGGTTGTCACCCCGGGCCCGGCCGCGCTCACCGGCGCACCTGGCCGTCGCCCTCGATGACGAACCGGACGCTCGTCAGCGCGGTCAGGCCCATGGGCCCCCGTGCGTGCAACTTCTGGGTGGAGATGCCGATCTCGGCGCCGAGGCCGAGCTCCTCGCCGTCGACGAAGCGGGTCGACGCGTTCACGAGCACGGCGGCGGCGTCCACCTCCGTGGTGAACCGGGTGGCGGTGGGCAGGTCCATGGTCACGATGGCCTCCGAATGCCCGGTGCCGAAGCGGGCGATGTGGTCGATGGCGGCACCCACGTCGTCGACCACGCCCACGGCCAGGCGCAGGCGGAGGAACTCGGTGGCGAAGTCGGCCGTGGTGGCCGGGCCCATGGTGGGGACCACCGCCCGTGCCCGTTCGTCGCCCACCAGCTCGACGCCGGCCAGGGCGGCGGCGATGCGGGGCAGGAACGCGTCGGCGACGTCCCGGTGGACGAGCAGGGTCTCCGCCGCGTTGCAGACGCCAGGGCGCTGCGTCTTGGCGTTGACCACGATGTGCTCGGCCATCTCCAAGTCGGCGGCGCGGTCCACGTACACGTGGCAGTTACCGTCACCGTCCTCGACGTAGGGGACGGTGGCATGGTCGCGGACGGTGGCGATGAGATCCGAGCCCCCCCGGGGAACCAGGCAGTCGATGACACCCCGCAGCTGCATGAACGCCACTGCCGTCTCACGGTCGGTCTCGGTCACCAATCCCACGGCACCAGGGGGAAGGCCGACGTGGGCCAGCGCGGCCCGGAGCCGCTCGGCCACGGCGACGTTCGACGCCAACGCCGACGACGACCCCCGCAGGAGCACGGCGTTCCCTGCCTTCAGGCACAGGCCGGCGGCGTCGCTGGTGACGTTGGGGCGGTTCTCGTAGATGACGCCCACCACGCCGAGCGGCACACGGACCCGGCGCACCCGCAATCCGTTCGGCCGCACCCACCCGTCGACCACCTGGCCCACCGGATCGGGTAGCTGGGCGACCTGCCGCAGTCCGGCGGCCATGGCGGCGAGACGCGCGTCGCTGAGCGTGAGCCGGTCCAGCGCGGTGGCATCGAGGCCCGAGGCCGAAGCACGCTCGAGGTCGCGGCCGTTCGCCTCGAGGATGGCGGCGGCGTCGGCCTCGAGCAGGTCGCCGGCCAGGCGCAGCGCCTGGTCGCGCACCAGGGAGGAGGACCGGGCCACGGCCGGCGCCGCCGCCGTGGCCGCGGCGCCGAGCAGTGCGAGCTGCCCGGTGGGCGAGGGTCCGCCACGGTGCGCGGTGGTCTCGGCCCGAGTCGTCACGCCGGTAGCGTACCGCCCGGGCCCCGGCGCCCGGACCTGGGTGGCGCGCTCACAGGCCGGACAGGATCACCAGGTCGTCCCGGTGGATGACGACGGACGGCGCGTCGCCGGGGCCCTCGCCCGCCCGGCGGTCCGCCCCGCCGGCCAGGCGGTCAGCCCCGTAGCGGACCAGTCCACGGGCGAAGACGGGCCCACCCGGCGTGGCGACGTCCACGGCGTCGTCCGGGCCGAACTCGCCACGGACGCCGACCACCCCCGCCGCCAGCAGCGACGTTCCCCGCTCGACCAGTGCCCGGCGGGCCCCGTCGTCGACCTCCACGGTGCCCGACGGCCCGACGGCGAAGGCGATCCACAGCTTCCGGGCGGCCATGCGGCGGGGGCGGGGGCGGAACCGGGTACCGATCCCGCGCTGGCCGGCCACCGCCTCGCCGACCACACCCGGGCGGGCGGCGTCGGCGATCACCGTCTCGACACCCGACCAGGTGGCGATCTTGGCCGCCGCCAGCTTGGAGGCCATGCCGCCACTCCCCACCTCGCTCCCCGCCCCACCGGCGATCCGTTCGAGCTCCCCGTCGATCTCCGTCACCTCCTCGATCAGGGCGGCGCCGGCCGTGCGCCGGGGGTCGCCGGTGAACAGACCGGCGGTGTCGGTGAGCAGCACGAGCAGGTCGGCGTCGACCAGGTGGGCCACCAGGGCGGCGAGGCGGTCGTTGTCGCCGAAGCGGATCTCCTCGTCGGCCACCACGTCGTTCTCGTTCACCACCGGCACCACCCCGAGCTCCAGCAGCCTGGCCAGGGCCCGGCGGGCGTGCACGTACTGGTTCCGGTGAACGAAGTCGAGCGGCGCCAGGAGCACCTGCCCGGCCAGCAGGCCGGCCGCCGCGAACGCACCGTGCCACTCGCTCATCAAGCGGTGCTGGCCCAGGGACGCCACCGCCTGCAGGGTGGCGGGGTCGCCGGGACGGGGAGCGCCCGGTGCCAGGCTGGACCAACCGGCGGCGATCGCACCCGAGGTGACCACCACCGCCGTCGAGCCGGCGGCGACGACGGCGGCGACGTCCGCCGCCAGCCGGCCGATGGTGTCGGCGTCCACCTCGCCGCCCGGCGCCGTCACCGACGACGATCCGACCTTCACCACCACCCGGCGCGGCCGGAGGGCCGCCCCGGACGTCACGCCCGGTGCCGCCTGCGGGCGGCGGGGGTACCGGTGTACTCGGCTTGGTCCCGGTACCAGGTGAAGGACAGGTCGCCGATGGTGACGAGGTCACCGTCGCGTGCCCCGGCGCGGGACAGGGCGCGGTCCACGCCGAGGCGGGCCAGCCGGGCTGCGACGAACGACGCCGCCTCGTCGGAGGTGAGGTCGCTCACGGCCACGGCACGCCGGGCCGAGCGCCCGGTCACCTCGAAGCGGCCAGGGCCCGAGGCGACCACGACGAACCCGTCGGGCTCCGGCCGGTGGAGCACCGTGCCCTGCGACGGACCGGGCACGGCCTCGCGGGCGGCGCGCACGTGCGTCGCCAGGGCGCCGACCAGATCGTCGATGCCTCGGCCCGTCACCGACGAGATCTCCAGGGCGACGGGCGCTGGCTCCCGGCCCGCCTCCCGTTCGGCCACGTCGGCCTTGGAGCCGACCACCAGCCGGGGACGTTCGAGGAGCGCCGGCTCGTAGCGCCCCAATTCGGACAGGAGGATGCGTTCCTGCTCCCCCGGCGGGAGCGGCGAGGCCGGCGACAGGTCCAGGAGGACGACGAGCACACGGGCCCGGGTGACGTGGCGGAGGAAGCGATGACCGAGTCCCCGCCCTTCGGCCGCCCCTTCGACCAGGCCCGGAACGTCGGCCACCACCAGGTCGGTGGCGCCGACCCGGACCACCCCGAGGTTC
This sequence comes from Actinomycetes bacterium, assembly GCA_021799615.1. GTDB lineage: Bacteria > Actinomycetota > Acidimicrobiia > Acidimicrobiales > RAAP-2 > JAJZDI01. The sequence continues at coordinate 1,396 of JAJZAC010000020.1, read as the reverse complement.
GGCTCGAGGGTGGTGAACGGGTAGTCGGCGATCTTCGGCCGGGCGGCGGAGATGCGGGAGATGAGGGTGCTCTTGCCGACGTTGGGAAAGCCGACCAGGGCCACGTCGGCCACCAGCGCCAGGTCCAGGCCGTACCAGTGCTCCTCCCCGGGCTCGCCCTGCTCGGCGAAGGACGGCGCTCGGCGGCGGTTGGAGAGAAACCGGGCGTTGCCCCGGCCGCCCCGACCGCCGGCGGCGGCCAGCCAACGGTCGCCGGGCGACGCCAGGTCGGCCACGACCTCGCCGTCGCGGTCCCGGACCCGGGTGCCCACGGGGACCGGCACCTCCAGGTCGGCGCCGCGTGCGCCGTGGCGCTTCTTCCCCCCTCCGTGGGTGCCGTCGCCGGCCCGCCGGTGCGGGTGGTCGCGGAAGCCGAGGAGCGAGGAGACGTTCGTCGACGCCACCAGCCAGACGTCGCCACCGCCGCCACCGTCGCCGCCGTCGGGCCCCCCCCGGTCGACATGTGCCTCGCGCCGGAAGGCGACCGATCCGGCGCCGCCGTCGCCCGCCTTGGCGTGGAGCTGGGCTTCGTCGACGAACGAGGACATCGCCCGATCCTACCGGCCGCCCCTCGGGCACCCGGTGGTCGCGGTCCGGACCCGGGTGGGGCCGACGCCCGGATCCCCACGCGAGGTACACCCTCGAGCACGCCGAGTGGCGGCACGCCCGATCTGGCCCGGTCACCCGTTCTCTGCACTTCCCCGTGGGTGCCGACCGTGGTACAACTCCCGGGTGACCGGGGCGCGCGACCGCTCCAGTCCGTTCACACGGGGAGAGTCTCGATGCGCAAGTCCCACCTGTTGGCGCCTGGCGCCGCGCTGGCGTTGGTCGTCGGCGCGGCCATCGCCGTCGTCCCGGCGGCACCGGCCGCCGCCGCCACCCTCAGCGTCACCGTTCACGGCCCGACCGGGTGCGGCACGCCGGAGGCGCTGAACGCGCCGGCCGACGCCACCGCCGTCACCCTGACCCTGTCGGGCGGGTCGGGAGCCAGCGGGCGGGGCTCCCTCCTCTCGGGCACACCGGGCGACGGCGGGGGCGGGGGCGTCCTCACCGCCACCATCCCCGTGACGTCCGGTGAACCCCTCACCCTGGTGCTCGGGTGCGCCGGCAGCGGTACGGGAACCGGATCGGGCGGCCACGGCTTCGGCGTCGGCGGGAACGGCGGCGGTGGCGGCGGAGGCGGGGGGGCGGCCAGCGCGCTGTGCGCCGGCACCACGTGCACCGCGGCCACGCCGGCATCGAGCGTGCTCGCCGTAGCGGGCGGTGGCGGCGGCGGCGGTGAGTCCACGTGCCCGCTGCTCTCCGGCGGTCACGGCGGCGGCGGCGGAGCGGGAGCCAGCGCCGCGGCCGCGGGCGG
>JAJZAC010000019.1 GCA_021799615.1 Actinomycetes bacterium | reverse complement strand
GACGATCTCTTTCACGAGCCCGAAGCTCAGCCGAAATCCGTCACCGCCGAGGTTCCTCCCGAAACCACCGTAGGTGGCTCGCCGCCCCGAAAGGCGACTCCCTCAGTGATACAAGCCGCTATCCACGTACGTTCGTCGGGGGCTACGAGGGCGAGTGGAGTTCGACAGGAATGGAGGTCGATGTCGCCGAGCTCGGCGAGTTCGTGGTACATCGCCATCTCCCGTGCCTGATCCCAGCTGAGCGTGCGACGGCGGGCCTCGGGGATGCGCTCCAGGATCTCGACGGGCGCGGCCACCGTCTCATCGGCGTCATGGTTTCCGGGGAAGTCCGCGGGGAGTTCGGGGGGTCCCGGGGTGTGGACCGAGCTCAGGAGGACATGCCATGTGGCCGCTCGACCGTCCCCGCCCAGGCGTGCACGCCACCACCCACCGGGTGGAGAATCGGTCCGATGACCACGGCACCGACGCGACCGTCCCCGCCCGGCGTGGGGGCCACCCGCCCGGGTCTCGGCATCGTCGTCGTGATGATCGGCGTGCTCATCACCGCGGTGGACACCACCATCGTGGTCCTCGCCCTCCCGGAGATCGAGCACGGCCTCCACGTCGCCCTCGACTCCGTGGTATGGGTGGTGATCGGGTACCTGCTGGTCATCACTCTGCTCGCCACCCAGGTGGGGCGCCTGGGCGACATGTACGGCCGGGTCCGCATGTACGAGGCCGGCTTCGTCATCTTCATGGTGGGCTCGGCCCTGTGCGCACTGGCCTGGGACGAGGCTTCCATCGTGGGGTTCCGTGTCCTCCAGGGGATCGGCGGCGCCCTGGTCACGGCCAACAGCGGCGCGGTCATCGCCGACCTCTTCCCCCGGGAGCAGCGGGGCAAGGCCTACGGCTACAACGGGATCGGCTTCAGCCTGGGCGCCGTGCTCGGGATCCTGCTCGGCGGGGCCATCGTCACCTACGTGTCGTGGCGGTGGATCTTCTGGATCAACGTGCCCATCGGGCTGGTCGGCGTGGGCCTGGCCATGCGAGTCCTCCACGACCGGGGCGAGCGCCAGCGACGCCACCTCGACCTGTGGGGCATGGCCACCCTCGGGCTGGGTCTCTTCGGTGTCCTGTGGGCGGTGACCAAGCTGGCCACCGTGCCCCTCGACGCCACCCTGACCGGCTACCTGGTCGGCGGGGCGGTGCTCGTCGTCGCCTTCGTGTGGATCGAGCGGAACCAGGCCGAGCCCATGCTCGACCTGTCTCTCTTCCGGGTGCCGACCATGACGCCGTCGCTGCTGGCGTCGATGTTCCAGGGGCTGGCAAACTTCGCCGTCCTCTTCCTCGTGATCATGTACCTGCAGGGACCCCGGGGGCTGACCCCCATCCACGCCTCGGTGCTCCTCGTCCCCGGCTACCTGGTGGGCGCCACGGTGGGGCCGTTCGCCGGAAGGCTGGCCGACCGGTTCGGGCCGGTCCTCCCGGCGACGGCGGGGCTGGCCATCCAGGTGGTGGCGCTGTTCGTCTACGCCCACCTGTCGCTCACCACCGGCCTGTGGCTGGTCATCGTGGCCAGTGTGGTCAACGGGATCGGGGCCAGCTGCTTCTTCCCGGCGAACAGCTCGGCGGTGATGAAGGCGTCACCGCCCGAGGCGTTCGGCATCTCGTCGGGCATGCTGCGGACGTTCGCCAACATCGGGATGGTGTTCTCGTTCTCGATGGCCATCCTCATCGCGTCGAGGTCGATCTCCCGGCGGCTGGCCTTCGCCATCTTCGTCGGGTCGAAGAGCCTGCACGGCTCGCTGGCCCGAGCGTTCACCGACGGTCTCCACTCGGCGTTCTACGCGTCGATGGGGCTGATGGTGGTGGCGGCGCTGCTGTCGGCCACCCGCGTGCGCACGGCATCGCGCGCCGCCATGGGTCGTCCGGCCACCGGCCGCGTGTCGCCGGGCCCGGACTGAGGAGCAGCCGGCAGGCCGCCCCTGAGGGCCGGCCCGCGGGTCAGCCGACCGGCACGGCAGCCGGAGCTCCGCCGAGAGCGGCGAACCGCAGCTCCATGGCCGTGCCGCCGGCGGGCGTGACGGGCGCCCGCGCCGTGACGGCGATGCCCATGGCCGAGCCCAGCTCGGCCACGATGGCCAGACCGAGGCCGGTACCGGCCCGCCGCCGGCGCTGGCGGTCCGAGGTGTAGTGGCGCTCGAAGACGTGGGGGAGCTCGTCGGCGGGGATCCCGGGGCCGTCGTCGACCACCGTGATCGACGGAGCCGGCCCGCCGGTCCACGTGACGACCACCGACGACGTGGCAAAATCGAGGGCGTTGCCCACCAGGTTGGCCACCATCTGGGCCAGGCGGTCGGGGTCGGCCACCACGTGCACGGGCGGCCCACCGGACTCAGCGGGACCCGAGACGGTCAGGCTCACGCCGGCTGCCGCCGCCGTGGGCCGCAGCCCGTCCACCGTCCGCCCCACGAGGGCGCCCAGGTCGACGGGCCGGGCGTCGACGCGGAACCGCCGGGCGTCGATGCGGGCCAGCTCCAGCAGGTCGCCCACCAGGCGGTCCAGGCGGGCCGCCTCGTCGCGGATGACCCCCACCGCGGCCCGCTGGTCGGGGGCGGTGCCGTCGAGCACGGCCTCCGCGTACCCGGAGATCGACGTGAGAGGGGTGCGCAGCTCGTGGGACACCGACAGGAGGAACTGGCGCTCCTGGTCGCGCACCCGGGCCAGCTCGGCCCCCAGCCAGTTGACCGACCGGGCCAGGTCGACCAGCTCCTCGCCATCGCCGTGGTGCTCGGGCACCCGGGCTTCGAGGTCGCCGGCGGCGATCCGGCGGGTCGCCTCGGCGGCGGCCACCACCGGCCGGGCGAACCGGCGGCCCAGCACGGCTGCCAGGACGGTGGCCACGGCCAGCGCGCCCAGCCCGACGAGGACGAAGTAGCCGACGCCGTTGGCGGGGCTGGGCACCATCCGGGTCACCACGAGGACCGGCAGCCCGTTCGCCGCCCGGGCACCGGGGGCCGGGACGGCGCTGAAGACCTCGACGGCGCCGGTGGCGAGGAGGGTCCGCCCCACCCGCCCGGTCACCTGCTCGCCGGCGGTGAGCGCCGGGAGGTCGAGGTCCGCCGCTAGCACCCCGGCAGGAAGCCGGCCCCGCAGCGAACCGTCGGGCCGGACGACCACCAGCGAGGCGCCGGCCAGGTGCCCGGCCCGGGCAAAGATCCGGACCTGCTGGGCGACGGTGGCTTTCTTGCTCAGCTCCCCGCCGGTCAGGATCCCGGCGATGGACGCGGCCTGGCCGGAGAGCTCCTGCTCGGCGGTGTGCACCGACGCGCTGCGGACCAGGACGAAGGTGCCGACGGTGCTCACCACCACCGTGGCCAGCACCAGGAGGATGGCAGCGATGGTCAGGCGGCGGCGCACGGCGATCCCCGGTGCCGCGCCGCGGGCGGCGTCATCCGAGCCGGTAGCCGACGCCCCACACGGTGGCGAGGGGGAGGGAGTCGCCCAGCTTCTTGCGGAGCTGCCGCACGTGGACGTCCACGGTGCGCTCGTCCCCGTACCAGTCGGCGCCCCACACGCCGTCGAGCAGCTGGCGGCGGGACAGGGCCAGGCCGGTGTTGGCCACCAGGTAGGCCAGCAGGGCGAACTCGCGGGTGGTGAGGGGGACCACCTCGCCGTCGCGGCGGACCTCGCGGCGGCGGTTGTCGACCTCGACGTCGCCCACGGTGGCCACGTCCGCTGCCGGCTCCGCCTGGGCCGACCCCCGGCCCGAGCGGCGCAGCACGGCATGGGCGCGGGCCACGAGCTCCCGGGGCGAGAACGGCTTGGTGACGTAGTCGTCGGCGCCGAGCTCCAGCCCGAGGACGCGGTCGATCTCGTCGTCCCGGGCGGTGAGGAGGATGACCGCCACGTGCCCGCCGGACACCAGCTTGCGGCACACGTCGAGCCCGTCGAGCTCGCCGGGCAACCCGATGTCCACCACGGCGAGAACGGGCCGGGTCCGCTCGACGGCGGCCAGGCCGGCCTCGCCGTCGCCGGCCACCACCACCCGGAAGCCGTCCTTGCGCAGGTACATCGCCACCAGGTCGGCGATGTGGTCGTCATCCTCGATGACGACGACGGCATCCTCGGTCGGCATCCTCACAGCCTGCCACCTCAGTCTCCGGCGGCCAAGCAACCGCAGCGTAGGGTGCCGCCGCCGGTAGGCTTGGGCGGTCATGGCGACGTACCTCGACGAGATCGTGGCCGCCCACCGCGAGGCGGACCGCGACGATGCACGCCCGCTCGGCCCGCTGTTGCAGCGGGCCGAGGAGCATGCCGCCTCGCACGTCGGCCGCGACGTGGTGGGGGCGCTCCGGGGAGCACCCGGCGTGGCCGTGATCGCCGAGATCAAGCGGCGATCTCCCTCGAGGGGCGACCTGGCCCCCGATCTCGACCCGGCATCGCTGGCCCGCCAGTACGAGGCGGGCGGCGCCGCCTGCCTGTCGGTGCTGACCGACGCCCGCTTCTTCGGCGGTTCTCCCGCCGACCTGCGGGCGGCCCGGGCCGCGGTGGGGCTGCCGGTGCTGCGCAAGGACTTCACCGTCGGGCCCCGCGACGTGTGCGACGCCCGGCTGATGGGGGCGGACGCCGTGCTCCTCATCGCCGCCGTCCTCGAGGACCGCCTGCTCGCCGACCTGGTGGCACTGGCCGGCCGGCTGGACCTTGCCGCCCTGGTCGAAGTGCACGACGCCGCCGAGCTGGGACGGGCGCTGGCCGCCGGCGCCACCCTCGTCGGCGTGAACCAGCGGGACCTGCGGACCTTCGCCGTCGACCGCGACCTGGCCGCCCGCCTGGCGCCGTCGTTCCCGCCCGACGTCGTCGCGGTGGCCGAGTCGGGCATCCGCGACGCCGCCGACGCCGCCCGCCTGGCCGCCGCCGGGTACCGCGCCCTGCTGGTGGGGGAGTCGGTGGTGACCTCGGCCGATCCTCGCGGCGCGGTGGCCGCCCTGGCTGCGACGACGGTGGCGGCATGAGCGGCGAGCTCGGCATCGACGGCGTGTTCGTCAAGATCTGCGGCATCACGTCCGAGGCGGACGCCCTGCTGGCCGTGGCCATGGGCGCCTCGGCCGTCGGGTTCATCTTCGCCCCCTCCCCACGGCAGATGTCGGTGACCGCCGTCTCGGACATCGTGAAGCGACTCCCCCACGAGACGGTCACCGTCGGCGTGTTCCGCGACGAGGCGCCGGCCCGGGTGGTGGAGATCGCCAACCATGCGGGGCTGCACGCCGTCCAGCTCCACGGGATGGAGTCGGTCGAGGACGTCCAGTACGTGCGCCAGCGGGTGGGGGCGACCATCAAGGCCTACCCGGCCGGGCACCCCGCCATCGCCAACTTCGAGCGGACCGGTGCCCAGTTCCTGCTGCTCGACGGGGCCAACCCGGGATCGGGCGAGCTGTTCGACTGGCGGCTGGCCGAAGGGGTGGTGGACCCGGGTCGCCTCATCGTCTCCGGCGGTCTCCGCCCCGACAACGTGGGCCGGGCCATCGTGCACCTGGCGCCGTGGGGGGTGGACGTCGCCTCGGGCGTCGAGTCGTCCCCCGGGGTGAAGGACCCGGGCAAGCTCCGTGACTTCGTGGCCGCCGTGCGGCGGGCCGAGGTGGAGCTGGCCGCGGCCACCGGCCGGGTGGGGAGGCCGCGGCCGTACACGACGGTGCGCCGCCGGGCCCCGGACGAGCCCGACCTGTACGACTGGCAGGACGAGTGACGGCGGGGGAGGGCGCGGCGTCCGGTGTGATCATGGGCGACCCCGGGGACCGCGGTCGGTTCGGCGAGTTCGGAGGCCGCTTCGTCCCCGAGTCGCTGGTGCCGGCGTGCATGGAGCTCGAGGCGGCCTTCCGGGCGGCGTGGGCCGACCCGGCGTTCCGGGACGAGCTGACGTCGACGCTCGCCTCCTACGGCGGCCGCCCCACGCCGGTCACCGAGTGCCCGCGGCTCTCGGCCGAGCTCGGGGTGCGGGTCCTCCTGAAGCGGGAGGACCTGGCCCACACCGGCTCCCACAAGATCAACAACGTGGTGGGTCAGGCTCTGCTGGCCCGCCGGATGGGTAAGACGCGCCTGGTGGCCGAGACGGGCGCCGGCCAGCACGGGGTGGCCACGGCCACGGCGGCCGCCCGCTACGGCATGGCGTGCGTGGTGTACATGGGCGAGGTGGACACCGCCCGCCAGGAGCTCAACGTCTTCCGCATGGAGCTCCTCGGCGCCGAGGTGCGGCCGGTCACGAGCGGCAGCCGCACACTGAAGGACGCGGTCAACGAAGCGCTGCGGGACTGGGTGGCCACGGTGGAGGACACCCACTACTGCCTGGGCTCGGTCATGGGCCCCCATCCCTACCCGTGGATCGTCCGCGAGCTGCAGCGGGTGGTGGGGGACGAGGCCCGCCAGCAGTGCCGGGCGATCCTCGGCGGCGCCGACCCCGACGTGGTCGTGGCCTGCGTGGGGGGCGGCTCCAACGCGGCCGGCACCTTCGCCGGGTTCGCCGACGCCACCTCGAGCGCGCTGGTGGGGGTCGAGGCGGCCGGCGGTGCGGCCATGGCGAAGGGCATCCCCGGCGTGCTGCACGGCATGCGCTCCAACCTCATGCAGGACGAGGCCGGACAGATCCTCGAGGCCGAGTCGATCTCGGCCGGGCTCGACTACCCGGGCATCGGCCCCGAGCACGCCCACCTGGCCGCCATCGGCCGAGCCCGCTACGAGACGGCCACCGACGCCGAGGTGCTCGAGGCGTTCCAGCTCCTGTCCCGGACCGAGGGGATCATCCCCGCCCTGGAGTCGGCCCACGCCCTGGCCTGGGTGGCCCGTGCCGCCCGTTCCGGCGACGAACTGGTCCGGTCCGGGTCCACCGTGCTGGTCACGCTCTCGGGCCGGGGGGACAAGGACGTCGCCCAGGTGCGGGAGCTCCTGGCGTGACGGTGGCCACCGCGCCGGACCTGGCGGCCACGCTGGCCGCCCACCGGGCCGCCGGGCGCAAGCTCCTCGTCCCCTACGTGACGGGGGGCATGGACGACCAGTGGCTGGTCACGGTGGAGGCGCTGGCCGGCGCTGGCGCCGATGCCATCGAGATCGGGCTGCCGTTCTCCGATCCCATGATCGACGGCCCCACGGTCCAGGCCGCGTCCCTGGCCGCGCTGGAACGGGGCACGACGCCGGCCGGGGTGCTGGCCGACCTCGGCCGCATCAGCCCCGGGGTGCCGCTGGTGGTGATGACCTACTACAACCTGGTCGTGCGCACCGGCCACCGGCGGATGGCCGCGTCGATGGCCGAGTCCGGCGTCACCGGTGCCATCGTCCCCGACCTCCCCCTCGAGGAGGTCGGGCCGTGGGCGGAGGCGGCGGACTCGGCCGGGGTGGCCACCGTGCTGCTGGTGGCCCCGTCCACCCCCGACGGGCGGATCGCTCCCATCGTCGAGCGGTGCCGGGGGTTTGTCTACACGGTGGGCCGGATGGGGGTCACCGGCGAGCAGCGCCAGCTGGCCGGCACCGCCCTCGACGTGGCCGCCCGGGTGAAGGCCCGAACGTCGCTGCCGGTGTGCGTGGGCATCGGGATCTCCGATGCCGACCAGGCCCGCCGGGTGTGCGAGGTGGCCGACGGGGTGGTGGTCGGCTCGGCGCTGGTGCGGCGACTGCTCGAGGGCGGCGGGGTGGAGGCGGCGGTGGACTTCATCGGGGGCATCCGCCGGGCGCTCGACCGCGGCTGACCCGCCCGGTCAGCCGGCGGCGTCCTCGTCGACCAGCCACAGGACGCGGCGGGCCCGCACCCGCCCGGCCGGCAGGTCCTCGCCGGCCCGCACCCGGGACAGGGCGTCGCGCTTGGTGGCGCCGCTCACGGTGAAGACGACAAGGTCGGCCCGGGCGATGGCGGGCAGGGTGAGGGAGAGGCGGGGGTGGGGGTTGGTCCCGGAGGGATCGACGGTGGCGACCACCGGGGGATCGGCATCGACCACGTCGAGGGCGGGGGCGCCGGGGAACAGCGACGCGCAGTGGCCGTCGGGGCCCATGCCCAGGTGGACCAGGCCCAGGGTGGGCAGGGGGGCCACCTGGGCGGCGTAGGCGGCGGCGGCGGCATCGGGGTCGCCGGCGGTGAACATGGGATGGACCGAGCGCACGGGACCGACCCGGTCGAGGAGGGCGGCCACGGTGAGGGCGTGGTTGGAGTCGGGGTCGTCGGGCGGCACGCACCGCTCGTCACCCCAGTAGGCGTCGACCCGTCCCCACGGGACCTCCAGCGCCCCGCCCGGGCCGGACGTGGCGGCCAGGTGCTCGTAGCACGCCCGGGCCGTCGGACCCCCCGAGAAGAACAGCGGCCCGCCACCGGCCGACGCCAGGTGGCGGGCCACCACCGGGGCGAAGGCCTCGGGGACCGAGCCCACCACCCGGAGCTCGCCGTGCACGGTCCGACCTCAGCCCGGGGGTTGGATGTCGAGGGCCGGGTTGCGCCAGGCGTCCCCCGTGCGCTCGACGAGCAGGTCGGCCATGTGCGGCCCCCAGGTGCCGGCCGGGTAGAGATGCAGGCCGGCGCGGGAGTCGGCCCACGCCTCGAGGTAGGGGTCGACGATGCGCCATGCCTGGCAGACCTCGTCGGATCGGATGAACAGGGTGGGATCGCCGACCATGGCGTCGTGGAGGAGGCGCTCGTAGCCGTCGGCCGCCTCCACCCCGGCGAAGGCGGTGGAGTAGGCGAAGTCCATGGCCACCGACCGCACGCTGAACGCCTCGCCGGGGAACTTGGCCCCGAACTCGAGGGTGATGCCCTCGTCGGGCTGGATGCGCAGGATGAGCGTGTTGGGCCGGAGGTCACGGCTGGCCCGCTTGTCGAACAGCAGGAACGGCACCTGGTGGAACCGCAGCGCCACCTCGGTGACCCGGGCCGGCAGGCGCTTGCCTGTCCGCACGTAGATGGGCACCCCGGCCCACCGCCAGTTCTCCACCCGCAGCCGCAGGGCCACGTAGGTCTCGGTCATGGAGTCGGGGTCCACGTCGGGCTCGGACCGGTAGCCGGGCACCGCCGTGCCGTCGACGGTCCCCGCCGCGTACTGGCCGCGCACCATCTTGTCCACGGCCTCGTCCGGCGTGGGGATGTCGACGGCCTGGAGGAGCTTCACCTTCTCGTCGCGGATCCGGTCGGCGTCCATGGACGTCGGCGCCTCCATGAGGGTGAGGGCGAGGACCTGCATGACGTGGTTCTGGACGATGTCGCGCAAGGCGCCGGCCGTCTCGTAGAAGCCGCCCCGGTGCTCGACGCCGAGGCTCTCGGCCACGGTGATCTGCACCTCCTCCACGTACCGGCGGTTCCAGATGGGCTCGAAGATGGCGTTGGCGAAGCGGAGGGCGATGACGTTCTGGACCGTCTCCTTGCCCATGTAGTGGTCGATCCGGTACACCTCGGACTCGGCGAAGGCGCGGTGCACCTGTTCGTCGAGCTCCAGAGCGGAGCGCAGGTCGCGCCCGTAGGGCTTCTCCACCACCAGGCGGGCGAAGGTGCCGCCGGGTCCCGGGCCGTTGCAGCCGTGGTCGGCCAGGGCCTTGGCGACCAGACCGAACATCGACGGGATGGTGGCCAGGTAGAAGAGGCGGTTTCCCGCCGTCCCGTCGACGCGGTCGGCCTCGGCCAGCTTGGTGCGCAGGGCGTCGAAGGTGTCGGGATGGGTGTACTCGCCGGTCACGTAGGTGAACCGGTCCACCAGGGCGTGCCAGGCGGTGCCGGCGTCGGGCGTGGCCTCGTGGACGGCGGCCCGGAACTCGTCGTCGGTCCATTCGGTGCGGGCCACGCCCACCACGGTGAACCCGTTCTTGAGGGTGCCACGGTCGGCAAGCTTGGCCAGCGCGGGAAGGATCTTGCGGGCGGTCAGGTCGCCCGACGCGCCGAAGATGACCATCGCGACGGGGGGCGACGTGGTGAGGACCTCGGGCGGGGTCATCGGGGCGTGGACGTCTCGCCGCCCGGGGCGCCCGATTCGGTGGTGAAGGCGTGGCCGCCGAACTGGTTCCGCAGGGCGGCCAGCATCCGCAGCCCGAAGGCGTCGGTGTCGCGCGAGGCGAACCGGGCGTAGAGAGCGGCGGAGATGACCGGAGCGGGTACGGCCCGGTTGACCGCCTCCTCCACCGTCCAGCGTCCTTCGCCCGAGTCCACCACCACCGCCTCGATCTGGTCGAAGCCCGACCCCGGGCGCAGCGCCCGCTCGGCCAGCTCGAGGAGCCAGCTCCGGACCACCGAGCCGTAACGCCAGATCGAGGCGATCTGGTGGAGGTCGAGGTCGAACTCGTCGGCCTTGCCCATGATCTCGAAGCCCTCGGCGTACGCCTGCATGAGGCCGTACTCGATGCCGTTGTGGACCATCTTGACGAAGTGGCCGGCGCCCACCGGGCCGACGTGGGCGTAGCCGTCCTTCGGCGCCAGGGTGACGAAGGCGGGCTCCACCTTGGCGACGTCCTCCGGTGAACCACCGACCATCAGGCAGTAGCCCTCGGTCAGGCCCCAGATGCCGCCCGACGTGCCGGCGTCGATGAAGCCCACGCCCCGCTCGGCCAGCGAGGCCGCCGTCGGTGCCGCCTCCTTGTAGTTGGAGTTCCCCCCGTCGACGATCACGTCGCCGCGTTCGAAGAGCTGGCCCAGGCGGGCGATGGTCTCGTCGGTGGGCGTTCCCGCCGGCACCATCACCCAGGCGACGCGGGGCGGTTCGAGGGCGGCGGCCACCTCGTCGAGCGACGCCGCCGGCGTGGCTCCCAGGTCCGCCGCCCGCTGGCGCGCCTCCGCCGACAGGTCGAAGGCGACCACCTCGTGGCCACCGCCGATCAACCGCTCGGTCATGTTGGCCCCCATCTTGCCCAGGCCGACCATGGCGATCCTCATCGTGTCCTCCTCGCTCCGCCGTGTCCGGCTGTCATCTGCGCTCCACCTTGGTCGCCAGGACGCGCAGGAGGTCGTCGAAGGAGGCGGCGAAGGACGCCACCCCTGCGGCCTCGAGAGTGTCGGCGACGTCTTCCATGTCGATCCCGGCCGCCTGCAGGCCGGCCATCACGTCGTCGGGGTCGCCGGTGTCGATGGTGCGGGCCACCGTACCGTGGTCGAGGAACGCGGCGATGGTCCCTTCGGGCATGGTGTTGACGGTGTCCGGTCCGATGAGCGTGTCCACGTAGGCGAGGTCGGGATAGTCGGGGTTCTTGGTCGACGTGGACGCCCACAGGGGTCGCTGCACGCGCGCCCCCCGGGCGGCCAGGGCCTCCCACCGGGGCCCGCTGAACCGCTCGGCGAAGAGCCGGTAGGCCAGGCGGGCCTGTGCCACCGCCGCCCGGCCCCGCAGCGCGAGCCGTTCCCCGCCACCCCCGGACGGTGCCAGCTCCCCGAGCCGCCGGTCCACCTCGGTGTCGACCCGGCTGACGAAGAAGGATGCCACCGAGGCGACGGCGGACAGGTCCTCGGTGCCCGACGCCACCAGGTCCTCCAGCCCGCCCAGGTAGGCGTCGATGACCTCGGCGTAGCGGGCGAGCCCGAAGATGAGGGTGACGTTGACCGACCGGCCTTCGCCGATCACGGTGCGGATGGCGGGTACGCCCTCCGCCGTGGCCGGGATCTTGACCAGCAGGTTGGGGCGGTCGATGCGGCCGTGGAGGTGGCGGGCGGCGGCCTCGGTTCCGGCGGTGTCGTGGGCGAGCGACGGCGCCACCTCGACGGAGACGAAGCCGTCGGTGCCGCCGCTCTCGTCGTAGACGGGGCGCAGCAGGCCGAGGGCGGCGACGATGTCGTCCACCACCAGGTCCCAGTAGATCTCCTCCGTGCCGGCGTGGCCGGCGAGCGAGGCGATCTGCTCGTCGTAGGCGTCCTGACCTTCGATGGCCTTGGCGAAGATGGTCGGGTTGGAGGTCACGCCGCGGATCCCCTGGTCGACCAGGGCCGCCAGGGTGCCGTCGCCGAGCCAGTCGCGGCGCAGGTTGTCGAGCCACGGGCTCTGGCCGGCCTCGTCGTGGAGACGTTGGAGGTTGGTCATCGGTGTCGTCCTGCTCCTTTCAGCCGGTGCGGGTGCTCTGCCGGTGTGGGTGGCCGCCGACCGGGGCCGGCCGGCTCACCCGCGCACGAGGGCCCGCGCCCGGGAGGCGACGTGGTCGGCGGTGAAGCCCAGATGGGCCATGACCTCGGCACCGGGCGCCGACGCCCCGAAGCGGTGGATGCTGATCGAGTCGTCGGCGTACCGCTCCCAGCCGAAGGAGGTGCCGGCCTCGACGGCCAGGCGGGGCACGCCCGGCGGTAGGACGGCATCGCGGTAGGCGCCGGCCTGCCCGGCGAACAGGTCCCAACTGGGGAACGACACCACCCGGGCGGCGATCCCGCCGGTGGCCAGCAGGTCGCGGGCGGCCAGGCACAGGGCCACCTCGCTGCCGGTGCCGACCAGGACCACGTCGGGCGTCTCGCCGGCGCCGGCCAGGACGTAGGCACCCCGGGGGACGCCCTCGGCAGCCAGTTCGGCTGTTCCCGCCAGCACGGGGAGCTTTTGGCGGGACAGCACCAATGCCACGGGGCCGTCCGCATCGACGGCGATGCGCCACGCCTGGGCCGTCTCGTTGGCGTCGGCCGGGCGCAGCAGGCGCAGCCCGGGCATGGCTCGCAGGGCGGCCAGGTGCTCCACGGGCTGGTGGGTGGGGCCGTCCTCCCCCAGGCCGACGGAGTCGTGGGTCCAGGAGTAGACGACATGGACGCCGGACAGCGCCGCCACCCGGACCGCCCCCCGCATGTAGTCGCTGAACACGAAGAAGGTGCCGCCCACCGGCAGGACACCGCCGTGGGCGGCCATCCCGGTCATGACGGCGCCCATGCCGTGCTCCCGGATCCCGTAGTGGACCAGGTTGCCGCCGGGCTCGCCGGCGGACTGGGCGGTCGCCCCGTCGAGGGCCATGCCGGTGTTGCCGGTCAGGTCGGCGCTGCCGGGGACGAGCCCGGGGATGAGGGGGGCGGTGGCGTCGAGGCAGAGCTTGATGGCCTGCCGGGTGGCGATGGCCTCGCTGCCGGCGTCGAAACTGGGGAGCTTCGCCTCCCACCCGGGGAGGCCCCGGCCGGCCTGGGCCGCGTCCCAGGCGGCCCGGTCGCCGCCGCCCTCCTCCCAGGCGGCCAGACGGCCGGCCCACGCCGCGTGTGCCTGGCGGCTGCCCTCGGCCATGCGGGCGTAGTAGGCGACGACCTCGTCGGGGACCCAGAAGGACGTGTCGGGCGGGATGCCGAGGATCTCCTTGGTCAGCCGGATCTCGTCGGGGGAGAACGGGTCGCCGTGTGCCTTGGCCGTGTCGGTCATGTGGGGCGAGGGGAAGCCGATGTGGCTCCGCAGCACGACCAGGGTGGGTCGGCCCTGGCCGGAGAGGGCCCGACGCAGGCCGGCTTCGATGGCGTCGAGGTCGTCGGCGGCTTCGCCGAGCTGGACGACGGACCAGCCGTAGGCGGCGAACCGTGCCGGGACGTCGTCGGAGTAGGCCAGCTCCGTGGGGCCGTCGATGCTGATGTGGTTGTCGTCGTAGACGCAGACGAGGCGGTCCAGGCCGAGGTGACCGGCGAGGGACGCCGCCTCGTGAGAGATGCCCTCTTCGAAGCAGCCGTCGCCGGCGACGACGAACGTGTGGTGGGAGCACAGGTCGGGGCCGAAGCGGGCACGGGTGAAGCGCTCGGCGATCGCCATCCCCACGGCGTTGGCGAAGCCCTGGCCGAGGGGCCCGGTCGTGACTTCGATCCCCGGGGTGTGGCCCCGTTCCGGGTGGCCCGGGGTGATGCTGCCCCACTGGCGGAAGGCCCGCAGGTCGTCGAGGGAGACGCCCGTCCCCGACAGGTGGAGCATCGAGTAGAGGAGGATCGAGGCGTGGCCGTTCGACAGTACGAACCGGTCGCGGTCGGGCCAGGTGGGATCGCCGGGATCGTGGCGGAGGATCCGGGTGAAGAGGACGTGGGCCAGGGGGGCGAGGGCCATGGCCGTTCCGGGATGACCCGAAGACGCGGCGCGGGGGGCGTCCATGGCCAGGCCCCGGATCGTCGCCACGGCCAGGCGGTCGAGGTCCGGATCGGGGGCGGTCGTCATCGGCAGGGGAGGTTCCCGGCGTGGTGTGCCATCGCGGCCACCCTACCGGGCCGGGGAACCCGGCGGGCGTCCGCCCGCCCCCTGCCGGGACGCGCCCGTGCCGGTGTGGCCGGGTCGAGCCGGCCGGTGTGGCCAGGTCGGGCCGGCCGTGTCAGCGGGCATGGAGGCAGGCGACGGTGACGGCGTGGTGCTGGACGTGGGTGGACCCCGCCGCCGGCGAGAACGTCCCGACCGTGACCATGCCGGCCACCGGCGCTCCCGGGACGGCCCCCGCCACGACGGCGGCGTCGTCGTGGCCCCCGGGTGCGAGAGAGCGGCGGGAGGCGTCGGCGAAGACCAGCGCCCCACCGGGGGAGCGGTCGAGGAGCGCGCCGAGGAGCGCGTCGCGGGCGCTCGTGGCATCGCGCCCGTAGCAGCGGACGGTGGCGCCGAGGGGCACCGGACCGTCGAGGTCGACGGCGCCGCTGGCCCGATCGACGGCCGTCACGGCGTGCACGACGACGTCACCGGGCACGGGATCGCCGGGTCCGTCCCGCAGGGCGACGCCGAGGTGGAGGCCGGCCGTGCCCAGCGCGCCGTCACCGGCGGCACGTGCCGCCCGGGCCAGGTACTCGAGCGCGGTCCCCGAGGCGATGCGCCGGACGCGCCGGCCCTCGGCGGCCGTCACGGTGGCGGGCGGTCCGAAGGGCCGGGCGCCGTGGGATGCGGCCACGTCGAGGGCGCCGGGCCGCTCGAGGAGGAGGGCGACCGCACCGCCGGGTGCGACGCCGCCGGGGGTGGCCAGCACCGGCATGCCGTCGTCGGGGGGAGCCACCAGCCCGCCGGCGACGGGGGTGGCGGGCGCATGCCGGCGGCAGGCGCTGGCCAGTGCCGGTCCGTCGGCGGCGCGGGCGTCGGCGACGAGGATGACCCCCGCACACCGGTGGTGCAGGTCGACCGGCCACCCGTCGGTGGCAGGGCCCGCGCCGGGGCCGAGGTGGGCGATGGTGGTGGGGCCCACCGAACCGGCCCAGCCGGCGACGGCCGGCCCGCCGACGATCCGCCCGTCGGCGACGACGGCGGGGGAGCGGACGGCCACCACGGCAGCGGTGCGGAGGGCGGCGCCGACGGTGCGGGCCACCTCGGCGAGGTGGTGCCCGTGCTCGGGGCTGACCGTCACCACGACCAGGTCGGGCGACGGCCCGACCGCCTCGAGCAGGGCGCCCGCCACCTCGCCGGTGGCGGCGGCCGTGACCGGGTGGCGCGACGAGGCGGCGCCGAACGGTGCGGGCATGTCGCCAGTGTGCCGGTCGCGGGCCGGGGCCTGCACGCCGCGTGGCGGCGGGAGGCCCCGGCGTTAGCATCCCGCCATGACCGGCCGAACCATCCAGGTCCCCCCGGCGTGCGAGCTGACGCTCGGCGCCGTCTGCGTCGACAAGTCCCGACCCGGCCGGACGGTGTGGCGGATGGTGGCCGACGAACGGTTCGCCAACCCGGCCGGCATCGTCCAGGGCGGGTTCATCTCCGCCCTGGCCGATTCGGCCATGGGCTCGGCGGCGGTGACGGCCGCCCTGGCCGCCGGTCGTCGCGTGGTGGCGTCGAATGCCGAGATGAAGACCAGCTACCTCGCCCCGGTCCCGGTCGGGACGGTCCTGACGGCGACGGCGACGGTGGTGCGGGCCGGCCGGCGGGTGGCCTTCGCCGAGGCCGACGTCGTGGACCCGACCGGCCAGTCGGTGGCCCGGGCAAGCTCCACCTACCTGTACACGGAACGGGGCTGATGCCGGCGTCCCCGGCGGGGATGGGGGCACCCGGCGGCCCGGCACCCGCCGCTGGCTGCGTATAGTTGGCCTTCGCACGCAGGCGGCGGTCGAGGCGACCGACGTTCCGGCGCCGTCGGCGCCGGCAGGATCCGAGGAGGGCCGTGGCCGGAAAGGGAGGGAACGATCGGCGGGGACGTTTCTCGGCCTCGGGGAACGAGACGGTCCATCTCGTGATCGACTACGTCAAGCAGGAGACGCTCGACCCCCTGCGGGGACTGGGCCGGTTCGTGGCCGCCGGGATCGCCGGGTCCGTCGCCCTGGCTGCCGGCCTGGTGGTGCTGAGCGTGGGCCTGCTCCGCCTCCTCCAGACGGAGACCGGTTCGACGTTCACCGGGAACCTGTCGTGGCTCCCGTACCTGATCTGCGCGGCGGTGCTGGCCGGCGTCGGGGTGCTCGCCGCGGTGGCCATCGGGCGCGGCCCGGCCCGCCGTGAGATCCGCCGGGGTGCCGCGGCAGGCACGGACCGGGCGCCCGCCGCCGGACCGGCGCGTACGCCCGTCGACGAGGAGGGACGATGACGGCACCGAAGGAGCGGATCACCCGCGAGGACATCGAGGCCCGCTTTCGGGAGCTGGCCGGACAGGTCGACGAGGAGGTGACGGCGGCCCGGTCGCAACTGGTCACCGTCGGCCTGGCCGTGGCCGTGGCCGTGGTGGCCGTGGCCTACCTGGCCGGCCGTCGCCGCGGCCGCAAGCGGAGCGCCGTCATCGAGATCGTCCGGGTCTGACAGGTGGACTCGTTCCTGGCGTCACTGGTCCGCCGGGCCATGGGCCGGGGCCTGCGCGGTGCCCATCCCGCCTGGTTCGTCGTCGGCGTCGCCGCCTGGATGCTCCGCCGGGCCCGCTCCGAGGCGCCGGCACGGTACCGGGCCGAGCTGCGCCCGGGCGAGCGCCTGCTCATCACCGCGGCTCCGCGTACCGGCAGGGGATGACCGTCCCGGAGCCCGGCGCGGCGCCGTCCGGCGACCGGGCCACCCTGCAGGCGGGCGAGCGCGTCCTGCTCATCGATGCCAAGGCCCGGCGGTACCTCGTCACCCTCCGACCAGGGACGGACTTCCACACCCACGTCGGGATCGTGGCCCACGACGACGTGATCGGCGCCCCCGAGGGCGCCACCATCCTGGGGAGCACCGGCCGGCGGTTCATCGTGCTTCGGCCCACCCTGGCCGACGTGGTCCTGAAGATGCCCCGCGGCGCCCAGGTCATCTACCCGAAGGACCTGGGGGCCATCCTCATCGAGGCGGACGTCGGCCCGGGCGTGCGCGTCCTCGAGGCCGGGGTGGGGTCGGGCGCGCTGTCGATGGCACTGGTGCGGGCGGGCGCCGACGTGGTCGGCTACGAGCTCCGGCCCGACTTCGCCCAACGGGCACGGTCGAACGTCGTCGCTGAGCTTGGCGACGACGCGTCGTGGCGGGTCGAGCTGCGCGACGTCTACGACGGGATCGACGAGCGGGGGTTGGACCGCGTGGTGCTCGACCTGCCCGAGCCGTGGCGGGTGCTGCCGCACGCAGCGACGGCGATGCGACCGGGCGGGATCGTGTGCGCCTACCTGCCGACGATCAACCAGACGGCCCAGCTGCGGGCGGCGCTCGATGCCGGTCCCTACGGCATGGCCCGGACCGTCGAGGTCCTCCATCGCACGTGGCACATCGAGGACCGCTCGGTGCGCCCCGACCACCGCATGGTCGGGCACACGGGGTTCATCACCACGGCCCGGCTGCTCGTGCCCGAAGCGCCGCCGATGCCGCGAGCTGATGCCGCGAGCTGAAGCCGGCTGAGGCCGACCGGCGCCCGCCCGCGGTTCGGGCCGCCGGGGGTGCCAGCGCCGCTCGGAACGTCAGTCCCGCTCGATGAAGATGCACTCCCCGGGGCACTCCTCGGAGGCCTCGACGGCGGCGTCCTCGAGCTCGGCGGGCACGGCGGCCATGCCGGCCGAGCCACCGGGGTTGTTCTTCACGTCCTCGCCCTCCTTGACGTAGGCCAGGCCGTCGTCGAGGAGCGTGAAGACCGCCGGGGCGATCTCCTCGCAGAGCCCGTCCCCCGTGCAGAGATCCTGATCGATCCAGACCTTCATCGGTAGCGTCGTCTCCCGGTCGTCGGTGCCGGCGCGCGACCAGGGCGCACCGGCGGGCGGTCTGCGGGCCGTCGTCCGTCCGTTGGGACGGGTGTCCACACGGGGCACCGGCCGCGACCGCATGTTATCCCCTGGTGCCGGTGCACCCGAATTCCCCGTCCCCGGGTGTGCGGGCAACGGCCGGGTGCCGGTGTAGGGTCGACCGCGGGTGGACCGGGACGGTCCCACCCCCGCCGGCAGCCACCGACAGGGGCGCCGGCCGTGATCCCCAGCGGGGGCCGGCCGGCGAGGCGGTTCCTGACGGTCGAGACGGGAGGAACGCAGATGGGCCCCGATCGCGGCAACGAGGAGACCGAGGTGCTCCGGCTCCGGATCGCCGAGGCAGAGGAGGAGATCGCCCTGTTGCGGCGGCGGCTGTCGGAGGGCCCGCGGCGGGTCCAGACGTTGGAGGAGCGCCTGCTCGAGACCAAGGGCCAGCTGGCCCAGGCGGTCTCGCAGAACGAGAAGCTGACCTTCACCCTCCAGACGGCGAAGGAGCACATCGCCAACCTGCGCGAGGAGGTGGAGAAGCTCACCCAGCCGCCGGCCGCCTACGGCACCTACCTGGGGTCCAACGACGACGGGACCGTCGACGTGTTCTCCGGCGGCCGAAAGATGCGTGTCGCCCTCCACCCCGACATCGAGGCGGCGACCCTGCGCCGTGGCAACGAGGTGGTCCTGAACGAGTCGCTGAACGTGGTCCTCGCCCGCCAGGGCGAGTCCGTCGGCGAGGTGGTGGTGGTGAAGGAGGTCCTGGAGGACGGTCGGCGGGCCCTCGTCTACGGCCGGGCCGACGAGGAGCGGGTGGCGGACCTGTCCGACGAGCTGGTGGGCGTGCGGCTCCGGGCCGGCGACACCGTCCTCATGGAGCCGCGCACCGGTCTCCTCATCGAGAAGCTGCCCCGTCCCGAGGTGGAGGAGCTCGTCCTCGAGGAGGTCCCGGACATCACCTACGCCGACGTCGGCGGGCTCGACGAGCAGATCGAGGCCATCACCGACGCCGTCGAGCTGCCGTACCTGCACCGGGAGCTGTACGCCGAGCACCGGCTGCCGGCACCCAAGGGCATCCTCCTCTACGGCCCCCCCGGGTGCGGCAAGACCCTCATCGCCAAGGCGGTGGCCAACTCGCTGGCCAAGAAGGTGGCCGAGGTCACCGGGAACACCAACACCCGGAGCTACTTCCTCAACATCAAAGGCCCCGAGCTGCTCAACAAGTACGTGGGCGAGACCGAGCGGCAGATCCGCCTGGTGTTCCAGCGTGCCCGGGAGAAGTCCGAGGAGGGCGTGCCCGTCATCGTGTTCTTCGACGAGATGGACTCGCTGTTCCGGACCCGGGGCACGGGCATCAGCTCCGACATGGAGTCGACCATCGTCCCCCAGCTCCTGGCCGAGATCGACGGCGTGGAGACCCTGCGCGACGTCATCGTGATCGGGGCATCGAACCGCGAGGACCTGATCGACCCGGCGATCCTCCGGCCGGGCCGCCTGGACGTGAAGATCCGCATCGAGCGGCCCGACGAGGCCGCCGCCGCGCAGATCTTCTCGCGCTACCTCACGCCGGACCTGCCGCTCGACGCCGGGGAGGTGGCGTCGCTGGGCGGCGGTGACCCGGCCAAGGCCACGGCGGCCATGATCGAGCAGACGGTGGGCGAGATGTACCGCGACGACGACGACAACCGCTTCCTCGAGGTGACCTACCAGAACGGGGACAAGGAGGTCCTCTACTACCGCGACTTCGCCTCGGGGGCGATGATCGAGAACATCGTCCGCCGGGCCAAGAAGCTGGCCATCAAGCGGACCATCGCCGGCGAGGGGCGCGGCATCCGCACCGCGGACCTGATCGACTCCATCCGTCAGGAGTACAAGGAGAACGAGGACCTGCCCAACACCACCAACCCCGACGACTGGGCCAAGATCTCGGGGAAGAAGGGTGAGCGCATCGTCTACATCCGGACCCTGATCAGCGAGGACCGCGAGACCAAGGGCGGCCGGTCCATCGAGCGGGTGGGCACGGGGCAGTACCTCTGACCGGCCGGCCGCCGCAGCGCCGGTCGGGCCGGGATAGGGTCGGCTGATGGCCATCCGCAAGGTCTGCGGGATCGAGACCGAGTACGGGATCCACGTCCTCGACGGGGACCAGAACCCCATCGCCGCCTCGTCGGTGCTGGTCAACGCCTACGCCCACCTGGTGGCCCGCCAGCAGACCGGGTGGGACTTCGAGGACGAGTCCCCGGGCACCGACGCCCGGGGCTACACCCGCGAGGGGGCGATGCCGCCCCAGATCGAGACGCACCTCGTCAACACGGTGCTCACCAACGGGGCCCGCTTCTACGTCGACCACGCCCATCCGGAGTACTCGAGCCCGGAATGCGGCGACCCCCTCGAGTGCGTCCGCTACGACCGTGCCGGCGAGGAGGTGCTGCGCCGCGCCGTGGCGGCGGCCCTGGCGCAGGGCCGCCGCCTCGCCGTCTACAAGAACAACTCGGACGGCAAGGGCAACTCCTACGGCACCCACGAGAACTACCTGATGGACCGGGAGGTGCCCTTCGCCCGCATCGTCGCCGGCATCACGCCCCACTTCGTCACCCGCCAGATCTTCGCCGGCGCCGGCAAGGTGGGCGTGGAGACCCCCGGCACCGAGGCGGTCCCGTTCCAGATCTCCCAGCGGGCCGAGTTCTTCGAGGAGCCGGTGGGGCTGGAGACCACGCTGAAGCGCCCCATCGTCAACACCCGGGACGAGCCCCACGCCGACGCCCACCGCTACCGGCGCCTGCACGTGATCGTCGGTGACGCCAACCTGGCCGACGTGGCCAACTTCCTCAAGGTGGGGACCACCGCGCTGGTGCTGGCCATGATCGAGGACGCCGCCGGGCCCGCACGTCCGCTGGAGCTGGCCGACCCGGTGCGCGAGATCCGGCGCGTCGCCCGCGACCCGACCCTGGCCACCGTGGTGGACCTGGCCGACGGCTCGACGGCGACCGCCCTGGAGCTCCAGTGGGAGCTGCTCGAGGCGGGGCGGAAGTACGCCCAGGAACGAGGGCTCGAGTGCCTGGGTCCGCCCGACGTGGGTGCGCTGGTCCTCGATCGCTGGGAGGAGGTGCTGGCTGGTCTCGAGGTCGACCCCGCCGGCCTGTCCGGGCAGCTCGACTGGGTGGCGAAGCTCCGGCTCCTCGAGGGGTACCGGGACCGCCACGGGCTGGACTGGGACGACGACCGCCTGGCTGCCCTGGACCTGCAGTACCACGACCTGCGACCGGACCGGTCGCTGTTCGCACGCCTGCCCATGGAGCGCCTGGTGGCCGACGAGGACGTGGCCACCGCCGTGACCGAGGCGCCGCGGGACACCCGGGCGTGGTTCCGGGGTGCCTGCCTCACCCGGTGGCCCGACGCCGTGGTCAGCGCCAACTGGGACTCGTTGGTCTTCGACCTCGGCACCGACCCGCTCCGGCGGATCCCTATGATGGACCCGTTGCGGGGAACCGCAGAGCATGTCGAGGAACTGCTCCGGCAGAGCGCCGACGCCGCCGACCTGATCGCGCGGCTGGGGCGGTAGGGGCACGAGGAGAACCGGGCTATGGCCGAGCGTGAACTGAAGAAGCGGACGACGAGCGAGCGGACCGACGAGGCCGTCGAGGACGTCCCGGCGCCGTCGGCCAAGGCGGACAAGCTGAAGGCGGAGCTGGACGACCTGCTCGACGAGATCGACGAGGTCCTGGAGGACAACGCCGAGGAGTTCGTGCGCAACTACGTACAGAAGGGCGGGGAGTAACCGGTGAACCTGCCGCGCTTCGCCCCGGAGGACGATCCGGGGCCGGATTTCGCCGCCCTGCTGCTGCGGCGTTCGCCGGGGCCGGTCCAGGCGGTGCCCACCGGACCCGCCACCGGTGTCGACGTGCGCCACGGCACCACCGTGGTGGCGTTGCGCTTCGCCGACGGCGTCGTCATGGCGGGGGACCGGCGGGCCACCGAAGGGCACTCCATCGCCCACCGCACCATGGAGAAGGTGTTCCCCGCCGACCGCTACTCGGCCGTCGCCATCGCCGGGGCGGCCGGTCCGGCCGTGGAGATGGTGCGCCTCTTCCAGACCCAGCTCGAGCACTACGAGAAGGTCGAGGGCGTCGTGCTCAGCCTCGAGGGCAAGGCCAACCAGTTGAGCCAGATGGTCCGGAGCCACTTCCCCATGGCGCTCCAGGGCCTGGCCGTGGTGCCCCTCTTCGCCGGGTACGACCTGCAGCGGGGGACGGGGCGGATCTTCAACTACGACGTCACCGGCGGGCACTACGAGGAGACGGAGCACAGCGCCACCGGTTCGGGAGGGCGTGACGCCCGCACCACGATCAAGCTCGGCTACCGCCCCGGCCTGGCGCGCGACGAGGCGGTGGAGCTGGCCATCCAGGCCCTCTACGAGGCGGCCGACGAGGACTCGGCCACCGGTGGTCCCGACCTCGTGCGCGGCATCTACCCGCTGGTGGCCACCGTGACCGCCGACGGGTTCACCCCGGTGCCCGAGGACGAGGTGGCGACGCGGTTCGCCTCGCTCATCGAACGCCGCCGGGCCGAGGGACGCCAACCGTGAGCCGGCCGGGTACGCCGGCCCGCACCGTGGACGAGGGAGGTGGGCGCCGGTGACGATGCCGTTCTACGTGGCACCGGAACAGGTGATGAAGGACCGGGCCGAGTACGCCCAGAAGGGCATCGCCCGGGGACGGTCGCTGGTGGCCACCACCTACGACGGCGGGGTGCTCTTCGTGGCCGACAACCCGTCTCGTTCGCTGCACAAGATCAGCGAGATCTACGACCGCATCGCCTTCGCCGGCGTGGGCAAGTACAACGAATTCGACCAACTGCGGGTGTCCGGTGTCCGGCACGCCGACACCAAGGGATTCACGTTCAGCCGTGAGGACGTCGACGCCCGCTCGCTGGCCAACCTCTACGCCCAGTACCTCGGGCAGGTGTTCACCCACGAGATGAAGCCGCTCGAGGTGGAGATCCTGGTGGCCGAGCTGGGGACGGCCACCCGGCCGACCCAGCTGTTCCACATCGCCTACGAGGGGACCATCACGGACGAGGACCACGTCGCCGTCCTGGGCGGCGAGACGGCCGCCATCGTCGAGGCCCTCGAGGCCTCGTGGCGCGAGGACTGGGGGCTCGCCGACGCGCTGCGGGCGTCGGTGGCCGCCCTGGCCGGACCGGACCGCACGCTCGGGCCGGGCGACCTCGAGGTGGCGGTGCTGGCCGAGGGCAACGGCCGGCGGGCGTTCCGGCGGCTGGCCGACGACGAGCTGGACGCGCTCCTGGGGTGAGCGGGGGAGCGGTCGACGCTCCCGCGACCGGGCGTCACCCGGTGCCGGTGCCCCGGGCACTACCGTGAGCATGTGGACCGCCGCATCTTCGGACTGGAGAACGAGTACGGGGTGACCTGTACCCTGCGCGGCCAGCGGCGCCTCAGCCCCGACGAGGTGGCCCGGTACCTGTTCCGCCGGGTGGTCAGCTGGGGGCGGTCCTCGAACGTCTTCCTGGAGAACGGCGCCCGGCTCTACCTCGACGTCGGGAGCCACCCCGAGTACGCCACCCCCGAATGCGACGACATCCGGGAGCTCGTCGTGCACGACAAGGCGGGGGAGTGGATCCTCTCCCACCTGGTGGACGGGGCCGAGGACCGGCTGCGCGAGGAGGGGATCAAGGGCGACATCTACCTGTTCAAGAACAACACCGACTCGGCGGGCAACTCCTACGGCTGCCACGAGAACTACCTGACGTCCCGGCGCGACGAGTTCACCCGCTACACCGACGTGCTCATCCCGTTCCTCGTCAGCCGCCAGATCTACGCCGGGGCCGGCAAGGTCCTCCACACCGCCCGGGGTGCCGTCTTCTGCCTGAGCCAGCGGGCCGAGCACATCTGGGAGGGGGTGTCGTCGGCCACCACCCGCAGCCGGCCCATCATCAACACCCGCGACGAGCCCCACGCGGACGCCGAGCGCTACCGGCGCCTGCACGTGATCGTGGGCGACTCGAACATGAACGAGTACGCCACCTACCTGAAGATCGGGGCGACGAGCATCCTCCTGCGGATGCTGGAGGAACCCTCCACGGTGCTCCGGGACCTGACCCTCGAGAACCCGATCCGGGCCATTCGCGAGATCAGTCACGACATCACGTGCCGCCGCAAGGTCCGCCTGGCCAACGGGCGGGAGATGAGCGCGCTGGAGATCCAGACCGAGTACCTCGAGCGGGCCATCCGGTTCCGGGACCGCCAGGGGCTCTCCCCGCAGGAGGACCGGGCCCTCGACATGTGGGCGCACTGCCTGAAGGGCCTGGAGGCCGATCCGACGGAGCTGCACCGGGAGTGCGACTGGGTGGCCAAGTACCGGCTCGTCGAGCGGTACCGTGCCCGGCACCACGTGGCCCTGAACAGCCCGCGCGTCTCGCTGCTCGACCTCCAGTACCACGACGTCGACCGCAGCCGCGGGCTGTTCTACCGGCTCCAGCAACGAGGTCTGGTGGAGCGGCTGTGCACCGACGAGGAGATCTCCCAGGCGGTGTCGACCCCGCCCCAGACGACGAGGGCCCGGCTCCGGGGCGAGTTCGTCCGCCGGGCGAAGGAGCGCCGGCGCGACTTCACCGTCGACTGGGTCCACCTGAAGCTGAACGACCAGGCCCAGCGGACCGTGCTCCTGAAGGACCCGTTCAAGGCCAAGGACGACCGGGTCGAGAAGCTGATCGCCGGGCTGTGACGCCCGGCGTGCCGCACGCGTACCCCAACCCGTCCCGTCGATCCACTAGCCTCCTCACTCGATGACGGCCGACCCCTCCGACGACGTCGACGTCCGCGCCGTCGGAGCAGGGGGAGGGCTCCCCCCTGAGGAGGCCCCGAGCGGGTGGCGGTGGGTCCTCGAGTGGACGGCGATCCTGGTGGTGGCGGTGGTGGTGGCCGTCGTGCTGCGGCTGTTCGTCGTCCAGACCTTCTACATCCCCTCCGGCTCGATGCTGCCGACCCTGCAGATCGGTGACCGCATCCTCGTCGACAAGCTGAGCTACCACCTGCACGGCATCCACCGGGGCGACATCGTCGTCTTCACCCGACCACCACTGGAGCCGCCCCAGTACCAGGATCTGGTCAAGCGGGTCATCGGGCTCCCGGGCGAGACCATCCAGGCGGTCGACGGGCAGATCACGATCGACGGCAAGCCGCTGCCCGAACCGTGGCTCACTCCCGTCATGCAGCACAGCAACTTCCCGACGCCGGACGGCCGCCCCTTCGACCTGGCCCAACCGTTCACCATCCCGGCTGGTGAGGTGTTCGTGATGGGGGACAACCGGACCGACTCGGCCGACAGCCGGACGTTCGGCCCCATTCCGACGTCCACGATCGTCGGCAAGGTCGACCTCGTCATCTGGCCGCCGTCGGCGGCGGCCATCGCCTGGGCCGTGGGCATCGTGGTCGCCATCGTCGTGATCGCCGTGGCCTGGGCGTTCCTCGGCGCTGCGACATCGCGCCGGCGGCGGATGCGGAGCCGGGCACCGCCGGCGGGCGGCACCGCCTGACCCGGGGACCCGGCCCAGCGGCCGGTGCCCGGTAGCATCGCGACCGTGCCGTTCCTCAGCCCGGCGAAGCTGCTCGTCATCCTGGTCGTCGCCCTCATCGTGCTCGGTCCGGAGAAGCTGCCCCAGGTGGCACGCCAGCTCGGTGCGTTGTGGGGCGACTTCCGTGCGTTCCGGGAGCGCCTGGAGACCCAGGTCCGCGACAGCTTCCCCGACCTCCCGTCGACCGACCGGATCACGCAGGCGGTGCGGTCGCCCATCTCGTTCCTCGACGAGCTGGCGAACGCGCACGGCGGGCCGGCAGCGCCGGCAGCGTCGGCAGCCGGTCCATCCTCCGGCGCCTCCGGCTCCGAACCTCCCACCGATGGAGCGACGACGGCGACAGGTGGCGGCGCTGCGGCGGCCGGCGGGCGACGTGCCGAGGTCGGCAGCGCCCGGGGCGGCCGCCCGGGCGAGACCCGTGCCGTGCACACGCCGCTGCCGCCGTGGAGCCAGGCGCTCGGCGACCCTGGCATGAATTGACGACGGTGACCGACCGGTCCGGAGGGGCGAGGATGGCGACGATGCTCCGCCGGAAGGCGAGCCGGCCCGACACCGGCGCCATGACGCTGGCCGAGCACCTGCGCGAGCTCCGGCGGCGGGTGGTGATCTGCGCGGTGGCGTTCGTCGTGACGGCCACGGTGGCCTTCGTCGTCTACCCCGCGATCCTCGACGTTCTGAAGGCGCCCTACTGCCAGTCCAGCCACGGCCACTGCAGCCTGTTCGTCACCGGGCCGCTCGACGGGCTGTCGATCCGGGTCAAGGTGGCCGCCTACGGGGGGCTGTTCCTGGCGTCACCGGTCATCCTGTGGGAGTTCTGGCGGTTCGTGACCCCCGGACTGAAGCCCACCGAGAAGCGCTACGCGGTGCCGTTCGTCCTGGCGTCGATCGTGCTGTTCTCGCTGGGGTGCGTGGTGGCCTACATCACGTTCCCCCACGCCCTGACGTTCCTCGGCAGCATCGGCGGGCCCGGGCTCCGGCAGATCTACGACCCCGTCAAGTACCTGAACCTGGTGATGCTGCTGATGGCGGTGTTCGGGATCGCCTTCGAGTTCCCGGTGGTGCTGGTGTCGCTCGAGGCGGCGGGGATCGTGTCGTGGCGGCAACTGTCGTCGGTGCGCCGGTGGGCCATCATCCTGATCGTCGTGGCGGCCGGCGTGTTCACTCCGAGCTCCGACCCGTTCTCCATGCTGGCGCTGGCCGTCCCCCTCTATGCCTTCTACGAGCTGTCGATCCTCATCGGCTGGCTGCTGAAGCGGTGACATGAGGCCCGGCGACGCCGGGGAGGTCCGTGCGGCGTTCGTCGCCTCCCACCCGTTTGCGCTCGACCCCTTCCAGCTCGCCGCCATGGACGCCCTGGACGGCGGCCGGTCCGTCGTGGTGTCGGCGCCGACCGGCTCGGGCAAGACGGTGGTCGCCGACTACGCCGTCGCCCGGGCACTGGCCGCCGGGGGCAAGGCCGTCTACACCACCCCGATCAAGGCCCTGTCCAACCAGAAGTACGACGAGCTGAGCCGGCGGTTCGGCCCCGCCCGAGTCGGCCTCCTCACCGGCGACGTGTCCCACCGACCGGGGGCGCCGGTGGTGGTGATGACGACCGAGGTGCTCCGCAACATGCTGTTCGCCGGGTCGGACGCGCTGTCCGGGCTGGCCGTCGTGGTCCTGGACGAGGTCCACTACCTCCAGGACCCCTACCGGGGACCGGTGTGGGAGGAGATCCTCATCGTGGCGCCGCCCCAGGTGGCGGTGGTGTGCCTGTCGGCCACCGTGCACAACAGCGGCGACTTCGGGGCGTGGGTCGCCTCGGTGCGGGGCCCGACCGACGTGGTGGTGGAGACCCGCCGCCCGGTGGTCCTGGACCACCTGGTCGCGGTGGGGGAGCGGGGGCGCGACGGGGTCCGGCTGCTCCCCCTGCTGCGTGACGGACGGGCCCACCCCGACGCGCTCGCCCTGGACCGGCGCACCCGCGGGGCGAGGCGGTGGCGGGCACCGCGCCGGTCGGAGCTGGCCGAGCGGCTCGAGGCGGACGGGCTGCTCCCGGCCATCACGTTCATCTTCAGCAGGGCCGCGTGCGACGATGCCGTGCGCCAGTGCGTCGAGGACGGGGTGCGCTTCACCGACGAGCGCGAGCGCCGGGCCGTCCGGGAGATCGTGGAGGACAGCGTCGAGTCGCTCGGTGACGACGACCTGGCCACCCTCGGGTTCGGTCCCTGGTCCCACGCCCTCGAACTGGGCATCGCTCCGCACCACGCCGGGCTGGTGCCCCCGTTCCGGCGGGCGGCGGAGCGGTGCTTCGAGGCGGGCCTGCTCCGCCTGGTGTTCGCCACCGAGACCCTGGCGCTCGGTGTCAACATGCCGGCCCGCACGGTGGTGATCGAGCGGTTCGCGAAATTCCGGGGTGCCGAACGCAGCCCCCTGCACGCCGGCGAGTACCAGCAGTTGACGGGCCGGGCCGGTCGCCGGGGCATCGACACCGAGGGCACCGCCGTCGTGGCGTGGTCGCAGGGGACGGCGATGGCGACCGTCGCCCGGGTGGCGGTGGCCGACCCGCCGGACCTGCGCTCGGCGTTCCAGCCCACCTACAACCTGGCCGTGAACCTGGTGCGCCGGGCCGACCGCCACGAGGCCCACCGGCTCCTCGCCTCCTCCTATGGCCAGTGGCAGGCGCCCGAAGGATCGGTGTCCCTGCCGGTTCGGCTGGACCGGCGGTTGGCCGTGCTGTCCGGCCGGGGCTACGTCGACGGGTGGCGCCTCACCGCTGCCGGGATCCGGCTGGCCACCCTGTACCACGAGTGCGACCTGCTGGCCGCCGAGGCTGTCGGGCATGGCATCCTCGACCAGCTGGCCCCGCACCAGGTGGCCGCCGTCGTGTCGGGGCTCACCTACGAGGCACGGGAGCGAGGCGAGCCGCCGGGGGTGCGGGATGCCGTCGTGCGGGACCGCCTGGCGGCACTCGATGCCCTGGCCGCCGGCCTGCGGGCTGACGAACGCCGGGTCGGCATCCCGCGGACGCGACGCCCCGACCCCGGGCTGGCCCGGGCCGTCGCCACCTGGACGCGGGGCGGTGGCCTTGCCGAGGCGCTCGGGCACACGGAGATCGCCCCCGGGGACTTCGTGCGCAACGCCCGCCAGCTGGCCGACCTCCTCACGCAGCTGGCCCAGGTGGCCCCGGAGGACGCCACCCGGCGGGCGTGTGCCACCGCCGGTCGCCAGGTGCTGCGGGGCGTGGTGGCCGCCGGCCTCGAGGTGGGCGAGGCGGGGGAGGCCGGGGCCCCGGAACCAGCGGGGTCCGCCACTGACCGGCGCCGCCGGTCCTAGTGTTGCCGGGGCATGTTCCCCTACGCAGTCGAGCGCTTCACGGCCGAGGAGTCCGACGTCCTCCGGCGGTACGTGACGAACCTCGACCAGCCGGTGTTCGCCCTGGTCAACCTGCCCGAGGTGGTCAAGGGAGCGCTGTTCGCCCGGTACTCCCGCTCGCCCAAGAGCCTCCGGCGCCTGTTCCTCGACGAGTTCGTGGGCGAGCTCGACGTGCGCGGCGACGCCGGTGTCGACGCCACCATGGGTCTCGCCCGGGCCGAGGAACTCTACGAGCGGGTGTTCGGCGAGTACGGGGACGATTCGGTGGCGCAGTTGGGGGGGGTGCACCTGGCCTGCGAGCAGGCCTCGAACCTCCTCACCAAGGTCCTGGAGTGGGGCCGGCTGATGTCCTACCTGGAGCAGTCGACCCGGTACATCGCCTACGACGCGCGACTGTCCACCGGGCACTACCGGTACTACCGCGACCCCGAGATCCTGGACTCCGTCCACGGTGCCCGCTACGTGGGCGAGATGGACCGCGTCTTCGACACCTACGGCGAGCTGCTGGGGGCGACCCAGACCCACGTGGCCGCCCGGTTCCCCCGCCAACCGGGCGACTCCGACTTCGTCCACCGCCAGGCCGTGCGGGCGAAGGCGCTCGACGCCCTGCGGGGCCTGCTGCCGGCGGCCTCGCTGTCCAACGTCGGGATCTACGGCACGGGCCAGGGCTACGAGCACCTTCTCCTGCGCATGCGGGGCCATCCGCTCCCCGAGGCGCGCCGGTATGCGGACATGATGCTGGAGGAGCTGCGGAAGGTCATCCCCTCGTTCCTCCAGCGCGTCGACCGGCCCGAGCGCGGCGGCCGGTGGACCGACTACCTGGCGTCGACGAGGGCGGCCACGGCGCGGGTGGTCGAGCGGCTGTTCCCCGACCTCGTCGACCCGGACGGCGACCCCGCGTACGGTCCCGGCGGTGCCCCGGTGGTGGACCTGGTCGAGTTCGACCCCGAGGGCGAGGACAAGGTGCTGGCGGCCATCTGCTTTCCGGAGGTGGCCGTCCCCGATGCCGGTCTGCTGACCCGGGTCCAGCGCCTCGGCGCGGAGGACCGGCGGGCGCTCCTCGCCGCCTACGTGGGGGAGCGGGAGAACCGGCGTCACCGTCCGGGCCGGGCGTTCGAACGCACCGGGTACCGGTTCGACGTCGTCACCGACTATGGCGCGTTCCGGGACCTGCAGCGGCACCGGTTGCTCACCATCGAATGGCAGGCCCTCGGTCCGGAGCTCGGGTACGACGTGCCCGAGCTCGTCGCCGAGGCCGGGGTGGGCGATGCCTACGGCGCCTCCATGGAGCGGTCCCGCGCCCTCTACGAGGACCTGGTGGGGGAGTTCCCCGAGGCGGCGGCGTACGCGGTGGCGCTCGGGTACCGCATCCGCTACGCGATGCAGATGAACGCCCGCGAGGCGATGCACGTCTGCGAGCTGCGTTCCGGTCCCCAGGGCCACCCCTCCTACCGCTGGGTCGCCCAGGAGATGCACCGGCAGATCGCCGAACGGGCCGGCCACCGGCTGCTGGCAGCGGCCATGTCGTACGTGGACCACGACGCGGTGGGGCTGGAGCGGCTCGACTCGGAACGACGTGCCGAGGCCAGGCGGTCTTCCGGCACCGAGACCGCGCACGGCTGACCAGGTCTTCTGATCATCGTCCCTGCTCACGGGCGGTGAAAACCGTTTGACGGACCCCCGGTCCCGTGGCCTATGGTGCCCGCAGTCCCAGACGCCCCGGACCGGGCTGCCGACGCCATTCGCGTGCCGACGGTGCCGACGGGGGGGATGCTGTGAGAGGCGGAGGAGGCCCAGGGGTTCGAGTAGAGAACGTCTTCCCTCGTCGGCGCATCGCGTCGGCATCGCGAGGGGGGATGGTGCCAAAGGCCCCTGGGCCCGGCCGCCGGAGCGTCACGGCGACCGTGTGGCGGACCGGTCCGGAACAACCCGGTCACGACCCCGGTGTTCCGGTCGCGCGGCGGATCCCGAGCAGCGTCTATGCTCCCGGCGAACCGACGACGGAAAGGCGCGAATGCCACAGGAACTCGAAGACGTCCACGAGCCCGACGAGCTGGTCGACGTCGAGCCCGACGACCTCGACGAGGAGGACGATCTCGTCGTCGGGGACGACCTCGACGACGCGGTCGTCGTGGACGACGAAGACGACGACGTGGTCGACGATGCCGTCGACGTGGACGACGTGGACGTCGTGGACGACGTGGACGTCGTCCCGGTGCCGGTGCCGCCGCGCACCGCCGAGGAGGGCGACGACGACGACGACGACGTGCCCGACGACGAGGACGTCGAGGCCAGCCTGGACATGATCCTGAAGGAGCGCCTGGTCGTCGAGGAGGACGAGGAGGACGAGGAGGCGGCCGAACCGGACGACCGGGGCGACGGCGTCGAGCGGGTCCTGCCCAAGCAGCCGGACGAGTTCGTGTGCCGGAGCTGCTTCCTCGTCAAGCACCCGAGCCAGCTGGCCGACCCGGAGCGCATGCTCTGCCGCGACTGCGTATGACGGGTGGCCCGGGCGGCAAGGAGGACGGCACCCGCAGCGCCCTCGATGCGCTGCTCGACCTGGTGGTGTTCGCTCCCGCCGGGTTGGTCGTCTCGGCCGTGGAGGAGGTGCCCCGGCTGGCCGCTCGGGGGCGCGATGCCGTGGGCGTGCGGCTGGCCAGCGCGCATGCCGTGGGCAAGATGACGGTTCACGTCGGCGGGCGGGCACTGTCGCGGCGGCTGGGGCTCGGCGCCACACCGCCCCGCCCGGCCCGGCCCCGCACCGCCCCGCCCCAGGAGCCAGCCGCCGAGCCGCCTCCGGTCGGCGACGAGCCACGGCCGGAGGCCCCGTCGCGGTCGGAGGCCCCGTCGCCGGAGTCGCTGCCCATTCCCGACTTCGACGCGCTGTCCGCCTCCCAGGTCGTCCAACGGCTGGACGGCCTCAGCCGGGCCGAGCTGACGGCGGTCCGCTCGTACGAGGCGGGGACCCGGGGCCGGCGTACTATTCTCGGCCGCATCGATCAGCTGCTCGCCTGAGCGGCCAGGTTCCCAGGCGGGCGGCGGAGTCCCCGGGGAGGATGGGGGGACCGTGCCCGAGATCCACGAGGGAGTGCGACGGGCCGGGCCCGCAGACGCGCAACGGTTCATCGAGTTGACCTGGGCGTTCTTTCAGGGCCTGCTACACCACCGGGGCGGCGAGCTGCTCCTCCCGCCCACCGAGGCCATCTTCGAGCTCGACCGGTTCAGCGAGCTGATCGCCGATCCGGACCGGTTGGTCCTGATGGGGACCATCGACGACGCGCCGGTGGCGACGGCCCTGGCCCACGTCGAGGCGTTCACCGACGGCCGGGAGATCGCCAGCTTCGACGGCATCTACGTCGAGGACCAGGGCCGCAGCGTGGGCCTCGGCCACCTGCTGGCCGAGGCCGTCGAGGCGTGGGCCCGTGCCCGGGGCTGCATCGGCATCGACGGCCGAGCCCTGCCGGGGGACCGGGGGGCGAAGAGCTTCTTCGAGAGTAACGGGTACAAAGCCCGCTACATCATGATGCACCGGGAGCTGGGCTGACCGAGCCCGCACCGGTCGCCGGGGCCGTCGTGGCCGCTGCCGGGGCCGTCGTGGTGGTGGACGGCCACCTTCTCCTCGTCCGCCGGGGAGGCTCTCCCGCGGCGGGTCGGTGGGCGGTGCCGGCCGGGCGCATCGAGCCGGGTGAGGCACCCCGTGCCGCTGCCGCCCGCGAGACCCGTGAGGAGACCGGGCTCGACGTCGCCTGCCGCCGGGTGCTGATCCGCCTGCGGCTGGGGGTCGGTGGGACCACCTACGACATCGTCGACTTCGAGGCGGTCCCCGCCGGTCCGGCGGTGGACGGTCTCCCGCGGGTCCGGGTGGGTGACGACGCCGCCGTGGTCCGCTGGGTCCCACTGGGTGAGGTGGCGGAGTTGCCCCTCGCCCCGGGCATGACGGGGCTGGTGGACCGCCTGGCTGCAGGGGGCGGGCCGGGGTGAATCAGCCGGCGGCGCGCCCGGCGGCCGTACCGGTGCGCCGGGCGGGCGGGCGGCGGGGCCCGGGCGGGGGAGGGATCGGGATCCCGAGGAGCCGGGCCAGCTCCGGCACGTAGCCCGCTGCCCGCCGGGCGGCGGCCAGGAGCTCCTCGTCGGCACCGTGGGGAAGGCCGGCGGGCTTGACCGAGCGGCGGACGGGTGCGTCGACCACGGCGGCGAGGACGGCGGACCAGGTGACGGGATCCGTCTCGGCCGACATGGCGGCACCGGCCGCGTCGGCCAGGCGCACAGCCAGATCGGCGGCCAGCCGGGTCCCGTGCTCCGGTGCCCGTGCCGACGTGTGGAGGGCGTCGGTGACCCGTCCCTCGTCCAGGGCGGTGGTGATACGGGCCGTCCACGCCTCGCGCAGGGCGACGACCCGCTGGTCGAGCGAGGTGCGGAGGGCGGCGAGGAAGGTGCGACCCTCCTCGTCGAGGGTGACGGTGGAGGCGGCCGTCACGATGGAGCGGAGCTCCCGCAGGGTGACGCCGGTGCCGGCGGCACTGGCCGCAGCCGCCCGGTCCTTCCATACGGCCAGGTTGACGGCGGGCAGGAGCTGCTCGGCCATGGCCAACAGGGGCTCCGGTGCGACCTCCGCACGGCCGTCGGCCCGGGCCCGGGCGTTCTGTTCCTCGATGGCCTGGCGCACCGCCGGGATGCCACCCCGCAGGAGGGCCTCCGCCACCGGTAGTTGCTCCGGGGGGAGGGCCGCCAGCGCGGCGTTGCGGTAGGCGGTCGAGGTCGCCGGCCCCCGGCCCCCCTCGCGGCGCTGCTGACGGGGGGTGTCGCGGCGGTCGGCCCCCGGACGGGTCGGGCCGGCCCGGCGGCCGTCGGCCCGCCCGCCGGCGGCCTCGCCACCCT